>JBBDRC010000068.1:0-9385 GCA_040905625.1 Kiritimatiellia bacterium | reverse complement strand
AGATTCCGCGCACCAGCAGTTCAATTTTGACCCCGGCTTTGGAGGCTTTGTAGAGAGATTTGATCATCCCGGGATCGGTCAGCGAATTGAACTTGGCCCGGATATGTCCTTTGTCTCCCTGTTTCACGCGCTCAATTTCGCCTTCGATCAACTGCACCAGGGTATCGCGGATGGTGAGGGGGGCGGCGGCGAGGCGGCGAAAGGTCTGGGGTTGACTGAACCCGGTGATGGTGTTGAAGAACATGGAGGCGTCGACCCCCAGATCCGGGTCACAGGTGAGATAGCTTACATCGGTGTACAGTTTGGCGGTGCCCTCGTTGTAATTCCCGGTTCCGAGGTGGAGGTAGCGCCGGATACCCCCGGGTTCGCGCCGCACGATGATCAGCAATTTCGCGTGCGTCTTGAAGCCTTTGACCCCGTAAATCACCTGCACGCCCGCCTGTTCCATGGCCCGCGCCCACTCGATGTTCCGGGCTTCGTCGAATCGGGCTTTGAGCTCCACGATCACGGTCACGGTTTTGCCCTTTTCGGCGGCCCGCATCAGTGCGGTCACGATGGGACTGTTTTGGCTGGTGCGGTAGAGGATCTGCTTGATGGCGATGACCTGGGGATCCTCCGCCGCCTGTTCGACCAGCTTCACCACCGGTTCGAAGGAGTCGTAGGGATGGTGAAAGAGCCGTGACCGGGTGGCGATCTGTTCGAACAGGGATTTGGATAAATCCAGTTTGGGGTCGGGCCGGGGCGGCCACTCCTCCTGTCGCAGGTGGTCGTAGCCGGGCAAAGAGGCGATGCTGAAATAATCGGAAAAATTGAGGGGGCCGGAGACCCGGTACATCTCCCGTTCACCCACGGAAAAGATTTTGCGCAGCTGTTTTTCCGCCACCAGGGTCGCGGTGTCGATGAGTTCGATGCGGACGCATTCGCTGACTTTGCGCTCACTGAGCACCGCGTCCATCTGGGTGAGCAGGTCCAGTGCGCCGTCCTCGGACACCGCCATGTCCGCGTTGCGGGTAATACGGAAGGGAACGGCCTCCAGCACGTCGTCGAAGGGGAAAAACTCCTGAATGTGCATCGCCACCACATCCTCCACCGGCATGTAGCCATAGCCGTTTTCGACCCGCAGCGAAATAAACCGGTCCACAGAGCCTGTGATGGGCAGGATGGCCATGCGTGACAGGCGTTTCCCGTTTTTCAGTTCGTCTTTCAGACGGATAAACAGGTGCAGGGTCAGGTTGGCGTAAAAGGGAAGGGGACTGTCCGGATTGACTGCGGCCGGGGTGAGGGCGGGCACCAGTTCCTCGACGCACAGTTTGTGAAGTTGACGGCGTTGTTCGCTGTTGGCGGTTTCGGGGGTGATGCGCACGATGCCGGCCCGGTGGAGTTCCGGTTCGATTTCCTCGCGGAAGCAGGCGCACTGCTCTTTCACCAGGTCCTTCGCCTTTTGAGTGGCGGAACTCAACTGCTCGCGGGGGCCGAGTCCACTGGCGTCTTTGCGGGTTTTGCCTCCGGCGTTCAGAAAGTGCAGGGAGCCGATCCTCACCATGAAAAATTCATCGAGGTTGTTGCTGGTGATGGCGATAAACTTCAGGCGCTCCAGCAGGGGATTGCCGGGGTCGCGGGCCTCTTCGAGCACGCGGGCGTTGAAATCGAGCCAACTGCTCTCTCGGTTGATAAATCGGGGGCTGCTCATGATGGATTATCCTTTGACTAAAATGACGTTCATGCCGAAGACCTGTTCAAACATTTGACCCTTTACCTGCAGGGCGCTGTTTTCGAGGTGCAGGTTGTCCACGCCCGGCACCCGGATGAACAGGGTTTCGTCCGAGCGTTCGCAGAGAATGTGCTGAATGCGGCGTCCGCGGGAGCGGGCCAGGGCGTCGGCCACCCGGAGGATGGCGGAGAGCTGCTGCACGGAAATTCGGTCCCTCCGGCTGAGAGATTGATAGAAGGGGTGCGTGGTTTTGGGGGTGGATCGGCGGTGGTAGCGGGCCACGTTGGCCACGATGCGGCTGTCGCGCCGCCCCAGTCCGAATATCGGGGTGTTGGCCAGGATATACATGGAATGTTTATGGTGACTGGTGGAGGAAATAAAGGTGCCGATTTCGTGCAGCAGACAGGCAATGTGCAGCAGCACCCGGTAGCGGGGGCCGAGGCGGTGCTCCTCCTGCAGTTCGTCAAACAGTTGCAGCGCGAGGCCGGCGACTTCCCCGCCGTGTTTTTCATCCAGATGGAATTTTTGTCCGAGTTGCAGGGCGGATTCCAGCATTTGACGGCGATAACTCTCGGTCCAACCATCCTGCTGGGCCAGTTCCTGCAACAGACCGTCGCGCATGGTGAAGGCACTGACTTTGAGGGTGTTGCAACCCAGTTCCTCGGCGAAACGGCTGTAGGCGTAGAGCGCGGGGCCGAGGGTTTCCGCTTCTGCGAACGTGAGATGATACTGCTCCACGCATTGTTCGAGACTGAGTTCCAGCAGTTGATCGGTGAAGGACTTCCATCGTTTAAGCGGGATGGGTTGCAACAGATCCCGATTCCATTCGGGGTTGATCTGCATGGCCAGAAAACGGGCATCGCCTCCGAGTGCGATCAGCGAGGGATTGCCATCCTTGAAATCGCCTTTGAGCTGATGGAGGGTGTTGGTGATTTCCTGATTGAGGACCTCGCGGATTTGGTCATGGGGGGTGCGTTGCTGCTCCAGGAGGTTGCGCAACCGCACGGAACCCAGACGCATGACCCGGGTATCCATGATATTCTGGTTGCGGAGTTCCAGCATCTCCGTGCGGCCGCCGCCCACTTCCAGCACCAGAGTGTGCTCGGTGGTTTTGCGCCGCTTGTCGCGGAGGAAGGGCAGCACACTGAGATAAGTGAGACGGGTGGCTTCCGCATCGTCGATGATTTCGATTTCAATGCCGGTGGCCATGGCGACCCGGTCGAGGAGAGTGTCGCGGTTGGCGGCCTCCTGCACGGCGGAACTGGCCACCGCCCGCACATCCTCGGCGGAAACCCTGTACTCCTTCATCACCTGCTGAAAACTCTCCAGAATGCGAACACAGGCTTCAACCGTGGTCCGGCGGATACGTCCGCGGGTGAACACGTCCTGCCCCAGACGCACGGATTGATTCAGTTTCTCCAGAAACTGAATATTCCCGGCGTCGTCAATATCCGCCAGCGCCATGCGGATGGAGGAGGTGCCAATATCGATGACGGCCACGGTGCGGGTGCTCACAGTGCCCCCCCGAAGAAATGCGGATTGCTCATACAGAAGGTGTAGCAAAGCCCGTGCCCGGGCTCAATCCTTATCGGATTACGTTTTCGTTAGGCTGGACATGCAACGTCGGGCCCAGGCCGCGGCACCCAGAGCCGTGGCGTGATCGCCGAGTTCGGCGATTTTGAGTGTGCAGGTTTTTTGCAGGGCATTCATGATTTTCGGTTCCATGGCGGTGGAGACCGCTTCGAGATACAGATCCGGCATGGCTTCGGCCAGGCCGCCTCCGATCACCATCACGTCGGGGGCCAACAGATTCACCATGCCGCCAAGCACACTGCCGAGGGCGGCACAGGCCTGCCGCACAATACGTTCAATCACCTGATCCCCGTTTTTGATCGCGTCCGCCAGGGCTCCGGAGCGGATGTCGGCGGGATCACTTCCCGCCTGTTTCCGCAGCCAGGGTGCCTGACCCCGCATCACCGCGGCGGATGCGGCGGTGGAAATGGCCAGGCGACCGGCGACCGCCTCCAGACAGCCCAGGCGCCCGCATCCACACAGGGGGCCGTCGGGCTGAACCTGTAGGTGCCCGATTTCCATGCAGGACCATTGTTTTCCCTGATAAATGGTTCCGTCGTAGATCAGGCCGCCGCCGATTCCGGTGCCGGGAAAAATGCCCATCACCGTCGCCGCCCCTTTTCCGGCCCCGCGGGAGAATTCGCCGAATGTGCCCGCATCGACATCGTTGACGGCGAACGCGGGCACCTTGAATTTCTTGTGTAAAATCGATTGGATCGCCACATCCGTCCACCCCAGATTGGGCGCCTTGACCAGCACACCGGATTTGAGATTGAGCACCCCCGGACAGCCGATCCCCACTCCCCGCAGGTTGGACGGGTCAATACCGGACTCCTTCAGAGCATCCCCGCCGGTTTTCAACAGCCGCTCCAGTCCGGCTTTCTGACCCAGTTCCGCTTTGGTTTTGCGGCGCTTGGATCCGACAAGCTTGAGCCTGTCGTCATAAACCTCGGCCAGGATTTTGGTTCCTCCCAAATCGATACCCAGCCAAAAAGCGTCTTCGGATGTGGATGTGCTCATATTGAAAATCTAGCAAAGCCTCCGGAAAGGCTCAATCCTTATCGGATTATAAAACATGAACGCGGAAAACATATTAATCTACTTCCGCCCATGCGTGGCCGGCGTTCCGGATACCGCTTCGCAGCGGATCAGACTCTGTGGTTTCAGGTCGAAAACAAGCTCGTATTGATGACCGATTTTTGATTGAGTCATGCACATGAAAAACCAAACGTCGAATTCATCCGATCCATGCATCTCCTGGGGCATTCTCGGGGCCGGGGGGATTGCCAACAAATTTGCGGAGGCCACACGGCAGGTGGATGCCTGCGGACTGGTGGCGGTGGCGGGGCGGACACCGGGGAAGGCGGCGGCCTTCGCTGAACGCCACGGAATCACGGACGCCTATGAATCCTATGAGCAACTGCTGGCCCGAACGGACATCGATGCGGTGTATGTGGCCACCACCCATAATATTCACGCGGAGTGTGTAACCCTTGCTCTGGAGGCGGGGAAACACGTGTTGTGTGAGAAGCCGTTCACCGTGAACGCGCGGGAGGCGGAAGCCCTGGGGGCGTTGGCGAAGGAGAAGGGATTGTTTCTGATGGAGGCGATGTGGACGCGCTTTCTTCCCTGCATGAGGCAGGCGATGGCCTGGCTGAAAGAGGGGCGCATTGGAGAGATCCGGCAGTTGAGGGCGAATTTCAGTTTTGACCGGCCCTATGATCCGCAGCACCGGCTCTACAATCCGGAACTGGCGGGCGGGGCGTTGCTGGATGCGGGGATTTATCCGGTGTCGTTCGCATCCATGGTGATGGGGCGGCAACCGGACCGGATTTTATCCATGGCTCTGACGGTGGAGACGGGTGTGGACGCGCAATCGGCCTTGATGTTTGATTACGGCAACACGGTACTGGGTGTCCTGAGCACCGGATGCAACGTGCGGCAGGTCAACCGGGCGGAAATTCTGGGGAGCGAGGGAATGATCCTGTTTCCGGAAACCTTTCATGGCGCCACCCGGGTGGAGGTGCACCGCTATTCGCAACCGATGATGGAGCGCCGCGAATTCCCGCATCCGGGCGGCAACGGATTCACCTATGAGATCGAAGAAGCCTGCGCCTGTATCCGCAAGGGACTCATCGAAAGCCCTGATCTGACGGTTCAGGAATCCATAGACTTGATGGGCACGCTGGACACGATTCGGGGTCAATGGGGACTGCGGTATCCGGGGGAGGCCTAGTACTCAGTACAGATGAAAACCACGGGGTCACACTGCGGTTCAAAGGGGACGGAAATCTGACCGGGGGTGGAATGAGTGACGGGGAAGGATACGATATACCCCGGCAGGCTGAGGTGGGGGATTCCGTCCACACTCCGCAGGGGAACAGGGAGTGAATCCTGAAAGCGGCTGTATGGAATTCCGTCCTTCAGAAAAAATTCCAGATCCCCGTAGCCGGGGTGGGTGTAGAGGCCGGGGGTGAGTTGAGTGGTTGGGTTGTTGAGTGGTTGAGTGGTTGGGTGGTTGGGTGGTTGAGTGGTTGGGTGGTTGGGTGGTTGGGTTGTGGTTTCCCTGCCCTCCGCCCTCTGACCTCCGACCTCTGACCTCTGACTTCTGCCCTCCGACCTCTGATCTCCGCCCTCTGACCTCTGACTTCTGACCTCCGACCTCTGATCTCCGCCCTCTGCCCTCTGACTTCCGACCTCCGGGAATACCGGGGGGATACGGTGATTCATCCAGAGGTCCAGGGCCTGCAGGGGCTGAACAGAGGCGTGCAGGTTGGTGGCGGCTGCGAAGCCGATATGTCGTTCGGGGTACACCACGAGCAGGCTGGAGTAGCCGCCGCATTGTCCGCTGTGCCAGACCCGGGATTCTCCGCAGACCGTGTCCACCCGCCAGCCGAGTCCGTAGTGCAGCGGCCCCATGGCGGGGTGGGGGCGTTGGGTCTCAATGAGGTTGTGAGGCCGCCAGCGGATATCCTCCGGGGAGAGCCGGAGGTGATGCTGTCCCCATTTCGCCAAATCGGGAACCGAGGCCATCAGTTCGCTGGCGGGAGCGATGAGGTGATTTTCCCTGGCGAAAAAAGGCGCCCGTTTTCGAACCCCGTCCGGGCCACGTTCGTACGGGGCGGGGGCGGAAGAAGTCCACTTCCCGTCCAGAAGACAGGTGTCCGGCAGGTGCGGCGGACCGGAAATCACCTGTTGCATTGCGTGTTCCCAGGACTGTCCACTGACGGATTCGATCCATTGTCCGAGCACAGCGTAGAGAAGATTGGAGTAGCGGTGCTGTTGGCGGAAGGAGCCGATGACGGGGAGGCAGGGCAGGCGTTCGCGGATAAAGTCGGCACGGGGAAGATCTCCATACACCCAGGCCCAGGTGTGGGGGGGGAGTCCGGAGAAATGACAGAGGGCGTCGCGGGGGGTCAGGCGGGCGGTGGCATCGGGGTCGGCCAGGGCGAAGTCGGGGAGGACATCGCGGACGGGACGGTCGAGCAGGGAGGCTCCCGCAAGATCCAGCACCAGATCGGCGGTAAAGGTTTTGGTGACGGAGGCGATGGGAAAGCGGGTGGTGTCCTCCACTTCGCCTAGCGCCAGGGTCTCGATCGTATCCGCGGAAAAGCTGCTCAGCACCAGTCCGGGCAGGGAATGGGCGGCGCGAAAGTGCTCGAGTTGATCGGGGGGAAGGTGCATGCAAAATAAATCTGTAGCAATTTCGTTTTGTTTATTCACGACAAATATTCTCTCCGAAGCGCCAATCTCCGCATGGGCGGGGCGAAGGGGGCAAACGTTTTGAAGACCCCGCCTTTGCTGGCCGATGCGGAGATCGGCGCTCCACCTTCCTGCCAATGCGGAGATTGGCGCTCCACCTTCCTGCCAATGCGGAGATTGGCACTCTTTCCGCTTCCTGCTTGCGGTTCCGTGGATGATCTGATAGGGTTCTTTTTATGAACCAATATCAACAATTTCCCGAGATCGATTTCAATGCCGTTAAGAAAGGGGTGGGATATTTTCTCATCGGGGTGGTGCTGCTGCTCATTTTCGGCGGATTCCGCTCCATGGTGTTCAGTGTGGAGCCGGAGGGGCGGGCGGTGATTCAACGGTTTGGAAAGGTGGTGGATATCAAGGATCCCGGATTGCACTTTAAACTGCCCCTGGGAATTGACACCGCCACTTTTGTTCCCACCGAGCGGGTGTTGAAGGAGGAGTTCGGGTTTCGCACCACGGTGGCCGCCCAACGCTCCCAGTACGCGAAAACTCCGCAGATGCAGGAGGAATCGCTGATGTTGAGCGGTGATTTGAATGTAATTGATGTCGAATGGGTGGTGCAGTACAAAATCAACGATCCGGTCAAATACCTGTTTGCGGTTCGCGAACCCAGCGACACGATTCGGGATATATCCGAATCGGTGATGCGCCGCATTGTCGGCAACAAACTGGGATCCGAAGTGCTGACGGTGGGGCGGATGGCGATAGCCGATGAAACCCTGAAGGACATGCGGGATATTCTGGCCACCTACGATATGGGGGTGAATATCGAGCGGATTGAATTGCAGGATGTCACCCCGCCGGAGAAAGTGAAGCCCGCTTTTAACGAGGTCAACGAGGCCCGTCAACAACGCGAACGCCTGGTGAACGAGGCCGAGAAAAACCGCAACCAGATTATTCCGCGGGCCCGGGGGGAGGCGGATCAGATTATCGCCGAGGCGGAAGCCTACCGGTTTGAACGCACCAACGCCGCCAAAGGGGAGGCATCACGCTTCACCTCGCTGTTCTCTGCGTATCAGGAATCGCCCGAGGTGACCGGACGCCGTTTGTACCTGGAAATGATTGACGAGGTCCTGCCCAGGCTGGGCCGGGTGATCGTGATGGAGGAGGGAGGAAACGCGCCGCTCCCCTTATTGGATATCGGACGCAACGCGGGAACAGGAGAAAAACGATGAATAAAACAATACTTACATCCGCCGGCGGCATCTTGTTGCTGATTATCCTGATCGGGGGCGCTGTCGTGCTGCAATCCTCGGTGTATTTCGTGGACCAGGGCGAACAGGCTCTGGTGCTGCAGTTTGGCCGTCCCGTCGGGGATGCGATCACCGAACCGGGCGTTCACTTCAAAACCCCCTTCATTCAGGAAGTGAGACGTTACGACAAGCGCCTGCTGTCCTGGGACGGAGATCCGAACCAGATTCCGACCCGGGGCCGGGAATTTATTTCCATCGACACCACCGCCCGCTGGCGGATTGTGGATCCCCTGCGGTTCCTCATGAGCGTGCGGGACGAGACCGGGGCGCAGGCCCGGCTCGACGACATCATCGACTCCTCGGTGCGCGACAACATCTCCAGCACTGAACTCACCGAAATTGTCCGTTCCAAGGACTGGGAAGTCACGGAGGAGGATCTGCAGAAAGCGGATGTGGTGGAACCCAAGGATGAGGGCGCGAAATTGACCGATGACATCAAAATGGGACGGAATACATTGACCCGGAAAATTCTGGAGGAGGCCAGCGACGGTCTGCCCGAGCAATACGGGATTGAACTGGTGGATGTGCGCATCAAGCGGCTGAATTACATTCCCTCTGTGCGCGAACAGGTGTTTCAGCGCATGATCTCCGAACGTCAGCGCATCGCGGCGCAATTTCAATCCGAAGGTCAGGGCGAGGCTTCACGCATCAGCGGGGACACCTCCCGTCAACTGGCCGATATCCGTTCAGAGGCCCGCCGCAAAGCGGAAGTGATCCGGGGGGAGGCCGATGCCGAAGCCACCCGTATCTACAACGAGGCCTACGCGGCCGGACCGGAATTTTATGCGCTCCTCCGCACCCTGGAAAGTTATTCAAAAACGCTGAGTAAGCAGACCGAACTGATTATCAGCTCCGATTCCGATTACTTCCGGGTTCTCCGGAATATGGCTCCGTAGGACGGGGATGGTTGTTAGTTGTTAGTTGTTGGTTGTTGGCTGTTAGTTGTTAGGTGATGGTCATTTTTTTAAAATAATCCCGTATGTATTTCCACTATGAAATTCCCGTATCAAGACAGCTCTCTATCGCCTGAAGCCCGCGCGGACGACTTGCTTTCCCGAATGACCCTGGAGGAGAAAGCGGGGCAGATGCT
>JBBDRC010000067.1:0-1557 GCA_040905625.1 Kiritimatiellia bacterium | reverse complement strand
TGTCTGCCTTTATTTCATGAGGTTTTCTGTTAAAGAAACCTTTTCGGACAGGCTCCGGCTAGGGTGAACCGTCCCTTTCAGGGACTTCATCATGGGAATCCCATTAAAAACCCAGTCCTGCTTTACAGAGCAGGTTGAGATTCAGCCATCCACTTTTAAGAAATGGCATAAAAATCGCTTAAACACAGCATCGGCCTGTGCGGCTGAAAAACCCAAAACCCAAAACAAAGAACCCAGGAGAGGAAAAGATGAAACTTCAATTTGAACAGCTCAAAGGATTTAATCTGCAGGCGGAAGACGGCTTAATCGGGAACATCAAAGATGTGTTGTTTGACGACCATCGGTGGGGCGGACGCTGGCTGGTGGCCGATACCGGAGAGTGGCTTCCCGGACGCAAGGTCCTCCTTTCCCCCATCAGTCTTGAAGACCCGGATCCGGATAAAAAAAGAATTCCGGTGCGAATGAGCAAACAGGAGATAAGCGATTCGCCGCCGCTTGAGGAGGATGCCCCGGTTTCTCTTCAATACGAGAAAACCTTTTATGATCAATTCTACTGGCCCTATTATTGGATCGGCGGCGGTTTGTGGGCGAATCAAACCGTGCCCGCATATCTGGATCCCAAATGGAATCAGGAGGAAATTGACACCACCGTTGAACCGGATCCCGAGCATCGGGAACACGTGCTGCGCTCTGCGGATGAGCTGAAACACTATCAGGCCAACTCCTCCCGGACACTTGAGCCGGAGGGTTTGGGCACGGTCACGGATCTGGTCATCGACACCGGAACCTGGTCCATTCCCTATCTGATTCTTCAAAACCGGCGGCTGATGCCTTCCAAAAAGATCCTGGTGCCGCAGGACCGGGTGGTCAGCACCGGTTGGCGGGAGCACGCCATTCATCTGGATCTGGATGAGAATGTGTTTAGCCTCGCCCCCGGCATGGAGGAGACGGATTGCATCAGCAGGGAAGATGAGGACCGCGCACGGGCCTTTTTTGACCGTCCATAAGCCGGCGCCGGGAGAAACACGGAGATTCAACCATAAAAACAAGCACACCATCAAGGCCATGTATCCGCTGCTGAAAATCCGGGGCGGATCGGTGATCATCACCTCCTCCGTAAATGGAAACCGTATTTTCACCAACGGGGGCGCCACCGCGTATTCCTGCTCCAAAGCGGCGCAGGTGGCGATGATGAAAATGCTGGCCCTGGAGCTGGCCCCCGATCATATCCGGGTCAACAGCATCAGCCCGGGAGCCATCACCACCCACATCGGCGAGAACACCCGGAAGAAGGACCAGGAAAAGGCCAAGTACCCGGTGGATTATCCTGAGGGGAAAATTCCGTTGACCCACGGAAGCGCCGGTGACCCCGAGGATTGCGCGGAGTTGGTGTATTTCCTCGGCAGCCCCGGGGCCCGGCATATTACCGGCACCAATATCTACGTGGACGGCGCTGAATCCCTGCTGCTGGGGTGAAAAAGAAGTGTCTGTGGAGCATCTGGTGCCGGGAGATATCGTGCTGCTGGAAGGGGGCGACACGGTGCCGGCGGATATGCG
>JBBDRC010000066.1:0-9475 GCA_040905625.1 Kiritimatiellia bacterium | reverse complement strand
ACGGACGATGGTTCAAACACGTTGTTTTCGCAGAGGCGGCGCACCAGCTCGTTCCGCTGGAGGCACAGGCTGCGGTTTTCTCGGACGACGTTGTCGTCGTGGGGGGTGAGGATAAGAAGGCGGTCCCTTTCGAGCAATTGAATAATCCAGGGCTCCAAGCGGCGGGGCAGCCGTCTGGCGTACACCTGGATCATCTTTGCTCTGCGGCGGGAAAGAATCTCAAAGACGTCGCGTTCGACCGGAGAATGGAACCCGCTGACAACGGTGGCCTCCGCATCGCACTGTTCGCGCGCCCAGGCGTAGGCCGACAACACCGCCTCCGGCCCCGGACTGCGTGAGCAGAGGAAGCCGATCCTGGGATTCTTCAACAACTCCTCGTTCCCCAGGCTGTGCAGACGGGTTTTCACTCTTCGTCCCCTTCTCCATCGCTTCCGGTCAATCCCATCCGGTATTTGATGTCGTAGTTGATAATGTAATCGAGTTCTTGTTCCGTCATATCAGAGTAGGAGGCCACTAGTTGATCAATTTTGTCTAAAAAACATTTAGACTTGCTGATATAAAATTCGTCGTATTGGATTGTGTTTTTCCCAGACTTGATTTCTTTTCGGGCAGTGTGCTTTTTTCGGT
Source organism: Kiritimatiellia bacterium (assembly GCA_040905625.1). Taxonomy (GTDB): domain Bacteria; phylum Verrucomicrobiota; class Kiritimatiellia; order SS1-B-03-39; family UBA6053; genus UBA6053. Next base: position 8,848 of record JBBDRC010000066.1, on the reverse strand, counting down.
CAGTGTTTAATATCTGAAGTAATTCATAAGACATGTTATTTAAATCTTTACTTATATTTTTAAATAATGGGGTTTGTAAAATATCATGTTTTCCGCAGTGAAACCCATCACCTCTTAACCTCCAGAACCAATAGAAAAAACTGCTATTAATAAAGCAAGTTACAAAATGTATAACGTCAGGTTTGAAGTGATAAATTTTGTAATCGTCAGATTTTATTCTGTCGTTTCCGGAGTTGCGGAAAAAAGGCGGCTCATTAAAAGCCTTTATAAAATATCGGACAATTCGATGCACATAAACTTCTGAGCTGTGCGTATCGCAGAACGTGGCTATCTTGTGATTGTACTTCTTTTCTAATAATTTTTTATCAACACTGGAATCCATTTTAGCAATGGAGTCGGAAATATATTTTGATTCAATAAAGTTAAGGGTTTCAAACAGATTTTTCCGAAAGTTTGTTGTCCATCTCTGAAAAGATGTTGATGAAAGTGATTTTTCGTTATTTTCGGTCAAGATGAATATGGTGAGCCGTTGCGCAACACCCTGAAATAGTGATGATGGGCGCATATCAAAACTTGACGCCCAACATCTTTGGTCTTTAAGAAACTTTCTAAGTGTAGCCGTCCTGTCAGTGCAAGTGAAAGTGATAGGTACAATCATACCTTTAAAGGATGTGGTATTTGATATTTGGCAGGATCTTTCGATGACAGGCGCAAACAAATTGCCGCAATCCTTTGTTGATAGTATTTTCGGAATTTTGTAACTTTTGACCTTGGAGATTTCCACGTACGGCGGATTCCCGATCACCACATCAAACCCACCGCCGTTCATGATTCCGTAAAACTCGACGAACCAGTGGAAAGGCTGGTGACTGGCGAGCCATTTTTCGAAAGCCTTTTTGGATCTTATGTTTTTGGCGTCGTAATCCTTGGCGAGAAAGTGGTCGAGCTGATCACGGAGGGTTTGGAGTTGTTCGTTGAGGGCCGTTTTCGCTTCCCGGAAAGTTTCCGGAGGGCAGGCGAGTTCCTCCTGGAGCTGATGGAAGCGCTGGAAAGCGCGGTCCGCGTCCTCAGCGAGTTCCATGAGGCGGGTGAAGTCTTCGGGATCGTTTTCGATTCCGAGCAGAAGTCCCTGGCTGGCGTTGCCTTTTCCCTGTTCCTCGGTGAAAGCGCGGCGGATTTCGTCACGGGTGGCGTAGCCGACGAGGGTGTTGCCGGCGCGGACGTTGAAATCGATGTCGGGAAGTGGTTCGACGGGTTGCCCGGCCTCGAGCTGGGCGGCGAGCTTGAGGAAGAGTCGCAGTTTGCAGATTTCCACCGCCTCCTCCATGATGTCCACGCCGTAGAGGTTGTGAACTATGATGGTTTTATGGATGTAGTACTCCTCGTTGGGGTGGGCATCCGCATGACCAAGGATGCTTTTGAACTCCCGTTCCCAGTTCGGGTGGCGTTCGTCGGCACTTTCCCAATCCAGGAGAAAAGCGCGCATGCGTTCGAGGCAGGCCTGGTAGAGGGGCTGGAGTATTTCGAGCGCGGCGAAGAGGAAGGCCCCGGATCCGCAGGTGGGATCGAGAACCGAAACCCCGCGCAGGGCCTTGAAGAAGGCGAGCAGCAGGGAGGGGGCCGCCTGGTCCACCAGATCCTGAGCGAACTGCCGGATATCGAGGTTATAGGTGATGAAGTCGTCGATTTGGCGGATTTCACCGGCACGCAGTCTGGCCCTCAGCTCGTGGCAGCGTTGGCAGCGGGCGATGGTTTCCCGCCAGATTTCGGTTTCGAGGCCGTGGGAGGCGGGCGTGGGGGTGTTCCAGTCTTTGCGGAGTTCCAAGGTCCGCACGGTCCCCCCGGCCTGGACAGGCTGATGCAGGGTTTCGGGTCGGAGACCGTCCCGGATGTTGTCGGGCAGGGAGTCCTCCCAGGCTTCGGGGCTGTCGCAAGCGCCATGACGGACGGCGGGATGGATGTAGCGGTCGGGGTTCTCCGCGAGACGATCCCACACGTCGTCGGGGATTTTTTCGGAGATGTTCCGGATCAGAAAGGGGATGATGCAGTTTTTGGAGATGTATTCGGTGATATCCTCCTTGGTGTAGTAGGCACCCATCTCCTTCTGGTTGGTGAACTTTTCAAAAACGTAGCCAAGGATTTCGGGATTGATTTCGTCGCCTTCGGCCAGCGGACGGTCGTCCAGATGCCAATCGTAGCGGTCGAAAAAGGCGAAGACGCGTCCGAAGGCCGGGTCCGGTATCGTAAGGGATGGGTGATCGCGCTCAATGGGGTGTTCTTCGAAGATGCCGCCATTGAGGTAGGGGATGTTGCCGATCAGGTTGGAGAAATCGTGTTCCCGTGAATCGGGGGGCGCCCCCAGGCCTTCATGGAAAAGCCGACGCAGGAAGCTGCGGTAAAAGGAATGGAAACGGTCTTCCCCGATCTGGTCCCGCACGGTTTCCAGCCGGTTGCGCAGGTAGTCGGGATCCCCGTCGAGGAAACCTTTGCGCTGGAGAAAATAGCAGAACATGATGCGGTTCAGCATCAGGGAGGTGAAGTGGGCCTGGACGGCTTTGTCGTGTATGCCGGTGATCAGCTTCTGGAACGCGTCTTTTTCTTTTTTGAATTGGTCGTAGAAGCGTTTGGTGACCTGGTCGCGGTTGAGCTGGTCGCTGAGACGGCGCACCACGCCGGTGATGTCGAGACCGTCCTCCTCGTCGAGCCGAAAGGCGATGGAGGCCAGCTTCTGGAGCAGAAGTTCGTTTGCCCGTCCCCGTTGCCAGGTGATTTCGCGCAGGGAGGAGGGGCGTCCGGGACGCCGCTGGTTCCATTGCCAGATCTGGCGGGTGCGGCCGGCATCGGTGAAGATAAGCAAATGTTCGGCGGCATGGGGGCGCACAGCCCTTTCGATTGACCGCCGCTGGGCGGAGTCGGGGATCCGTCCCTCCGTGACGGGAGGCACGTGGAGAATGCGGACACCGCGTTTCTCCGCGACACTGTCAAGGGTCAGAAACCCGGTTTGAAACGGGATACGCAGGGAGGCCCCGGCCTCCGGCCAGTCCCAGCCGATGGCGGGGTCGGTGAAGAGGCCGGAAAAATCAAAGGCTTCCAGATATCGGCTGATTTCGCGGCGTTGGGTGGGATTCATGTTGACTCTTCGGCCTCCCGGCGCCATTCGGTCAGCAGATGGCGCAGTTGTTCCTTGCTCGGCAGCTCGAGTTGGTAGCGGCTGGCAAAAATTCGTTCGTTGCCCTCGTCGAGCACGTATTCGACCATGGCATCGTTTTTGTCGGTGCAGAGGATCAGTCCGAGGGTGGGATTGTCTTCGGGAGTGCGGATCTCGCGGTCGAAATAGTGGACGTACATTTGCATTTGACCCAAATCACCGTGGGTGAGTTTGTCTACTTTCAAATCGATGACCACATAACATTTGAGCCGGATATGATAGAACACCAGGTCCGCGTAAAAATGATCCCCCTCCAGGGTGAGGCGTTTCTGTCTCGCCACGAAAGCGAAGCCTTCTCCTAGTTCAAGCAGAAAATCGCGCAGGTGGGTGGTCAGGGCGGTTTCCAGGTCGCTCTCGGCCAGTTGGTGGGATTCCGGCAGGTTGAGGAATTCGAGCACGTAGGGGTCTTTGATGGCGTCGACCGGACTCTGGATCGTTTGACCCTCGTTCGCCAAGGCCAGCATCCCGGATTTGTCCCGGCTTTTCAGCAGCCGTTCGAAAAGCAGGCTGTTGATCTGACGTTCCAATTGCCGCTTGCTCCATTGCGCCTTCACCGCCTCCCGCTCGTAAAACCGCCGGGCCTCTTCGTTCTCCACCCGCATCAGGGCCCGGTAATGGGACCAGCTGAGATCGGGGTGGAAGCCCTCCACGTTTTTTCCTGAGTCCCTGGTCTCCGATTCCGTACCCAGCGGGTACGTTTTTTCCCGCTTTTCGAATTTCGTACCCGGTGGGTAGTGAATTACATTCCGTTCATGATAAACAAGATAGAACTTTCTGAATAACTGAAGGTTTTCTTCGGAGAACCCTTTACCATATCGTTCCTGGAGGAATGTGGACAGGTCTTGGATCAGGGTTTTCCCATAGGTGGCCCGGGCCTCTCCATCCTGAAGCCTTTCCACAATTTCCCTCCCGATCAGCCAGTAGGCCGCCACCATGGCGTTATTGACCGTGCGGGCGACATGGGTGCGCGCCTCCTCCAGGATCGTGACCACCCGGTCAAACAGCGCGGGATCTTGCGGGGGAATTTCGGAGGGTGGATTGGAAGGGCTCATGAGGCGTCGTACGGGGTGTCAGGCTCGCGGACGAGGATTTCGGCGGGGATGCCGAGGCCCTGGTGGAGGGCGCGGATCATGGGGAGGCTGAGGGGGCGTTTGCGGTTGAGGACTTCTGAAATTTCGGGGGTCATGGCGGGTTCCGTTTCGGCATTCACGCCATGGCGCAGAGGGTGGATACGGGTTGGACGTTTTTGATGAGTTTGGCTTTTTCTTTGCGGAGGGCTCTGAAATCGCATTCCACTTGGATGCCGTGCCAAAAGTCCTCGGACTGTCCGAAGAACGCTCCGAAGCGAATGGACATGGAGGGGGTAATGCCGCGTTTGCCGAGCACGATCTCGTTGATGGCGCGCGGGGCCACGCCAATCGCCCGCGCCATGGCGTTCTGGGAGATGCCCATGGGTTTAAGATACTCTTCGAGAAGGATTTCGCCGGGAGTGATTGGAGGATTCATATCTGTAATGTATGACGTTATAAGGGTTCGGTCAATTCTCTCAGCCCCATGGAGCAGAGGATGCGGGTCTGGCCGCGGGTGTCGTCGGGTTCGCCGACGATGACCAGGCGGTCGTCCTGGTGGAGGGTGGTGACGAGTTCGGCGAGGTCTTCGTCGTTGATGCCGCTGCGGAGTTGGCGGTTGAGTTTGTCGACGGCGTGGGTGGTGAGGGGGTGGTCGTAGATGGCCTGGATGGCGGCGCGGACCTGGTCGGTGAGGAAAAGATCGCCTTCCCGGTGTTTGAGGAAGTCCTGCAGGCGCTCGTAGGCGCGGTAGCGGGCGCCGCGCCGGGATCCGAGCTGTCCGGCGCCGATGTCGCGCCGCTCTTCGTGGACGATGCGGACGGCCTCGGCGACGAGTTCGTGGTGGTCGTTCCGGGGGAGCAGGGCGGGAGTGTCGGGCCGGCAGGCGGCGGCGCGGAGGACGCGGACGGGGGATTCGGACGCGGTCCGTTTGTCTGGGTCCATCCAGACCAGGGCGTCGTTGTCCTGTTTGGTGCGGATGTAGACCAGGGTGCCGGGCGGGGTGAATTCGGGTCGCTCGGGGTCCGGGGTGTGGGCTTTGGTGGCGTACACGACGTCGGGCAGGTTCTCCACCCGGGCGCGGACGGAGGCATCCTCTTTCAGGGCGCGGGACCAGATTTCGTAGGCTTCTGAGGTGAGGTCGACCTCGTCGTCGGCCGGTTCGTCGAGCACGCCGGACTGTTCGTTGTAGAGATTGCGCAGCGCCTCTTCGTCGTGGGGGGACTGGTGTTCGAAGAAGGCTTCGTCGGACCCGACCACCTCCTCGTTCTCGTGCAGACGCTGGGTGAGGCGTTTGCGGAGTCCGATGATGTCCTCCACGCCCTGGGCGGGCAGGAAGGAGTAGCAGTGGATGCGGTCGGCGAGCTGGCCGATTCGGTCCACGCGGCCGGCCCGCTGGATCAGGCGGATGATGGCCCAGGGGAGGTCGTAGTTGATGACGCGGGAGGCGTCCTGGAGGTTCTGACCTTCGGAGAGCACGTCGGTGGCGATGAGAACCCGGGTCTGGGCGGAGGGCGGGTACTGGGCGGCTTTTTCGTTGGACTCCGGGGAGAAGCGCCAGGCCTGGGCGGCGGGGTTGTCGGAATTGCCGGTGACGCAGTCGCTGTCGGTGAGTCCGGCCGCTTTCAACGCGCGTGACAGGTAGCTGGCGGTGTCGGCGAACTGGGTGAAGATAAGGAATTTTTCGCGGGGGTGTTGGTCACGGAGGAGGGTGATCAGGGCCTGGAGTTTGAAGTCGGAGGCGGTGGGGATATTCCCGGTGTCCAGCAACAGCGCGTGGAGGGTGTCCGCGTCGCGCTGGAGGTGCTGCCGTAGGGTTTTCTTGAACACGTCGGTGCGCAGCCAGCGAAAACGTTTGGCCATGGGGCCCGCGAGGCGGGCGTAGATGCGGGCGGCCTCGGCGCGGTAGTGCTCCGCCTCCCAAAGGGCGAAGGGCGGGAGTTCCTCCTCCTCGCCGTCCAGGTCGAGTTCGCCGTCGCCGCTGTCCCGATAGCGGGTGTCCAGGAGCGCGATGTCCTGCTTGCCGATGGGCAGGGGGAGTTCGTTCTCCAGGGCGTGGAGAAAGAGGTGATTGCGGAGTACGTGGCGGTGGAGCGACAACAGAAAGGCCTCGCCGGAGGATTCGAGGCGTTTGAACATGTTGGTGCGGCAGAAGCCCATCAGTCGCTTGCCGGCGCGGGACAGGTCTTTCAGCAGTTTCTCGTCCGCGTCGCGGAGGTCGGGGGGGAGTTGGGGTTTGAGATATTTGCTGAGGCCGTAGCGGGGAAGGTCCAGACTCTCGATGTCATCCACGACCTTGGCGCGGAAGAGTCGGGCGCAGGGATCCTGCAGGTCTTGCGGATCGGAACGGAAGGCGATGGTCCGCGGCACCCGTTCCGGGAAATAGACGCGGATTCCGTTGGGAAGGGTGAGGTATGGCCGCTGGTTCCGTTCGTCGGTCTCGGCGTAGTTCTGGAGAATGAACGAGCGGGTGCGGCGGACGAGGAACAGCCGCATGACTTCGCGCCAGTCGTCCGGATAGGGGCTCTGCTCAAAGGCGGCAAGGGAGGAGAGCGGGGTGTTGGGATTGTGGAGGCTGAAGTCCACTTCGCCGATTTCCCGCAACAGGGTTTCCGGCCGGATGCCGATATCGCTTTGCTCGGGGAGGAACAGCCGGAGCTGGCTGGCGAGGTCGAGGTAGGTTTTGTTGTAGGGGGTGGCGGTGAGGAGGATGACCTTGCTGTCGTTCCGCTCGATGTACTCGCGGATGGCCTGGTAGGCTTTCCCTTCGCGGTTGCGGAAATTGTGGGATTCGTCGACAATGATCAGGCGGTAGCGGGGAAGATTCGGAAGTTCTCGCTGGGCGAGGCTTTGGGAGAGAACTTTCGGGGCGCGGAGTTTGAAGCGGTGGGCATATTCCTCCCACATGCTGGTGAGGTTTTTGGGGCAGAGGATCAGGGTTTCGAGCATCTGGTCGTCGCCCAGAATGCGCGCGATGGCGGAGGCCACGCGGGTTTTGCCCAGTCCGACCACGTCGCCGACCAGCACCCCGCCCCGTTTGTTGAGGTGGCGGCAGGCGAGTTGCACGGCTTTGACCTGGAACGGCAGCAGTTCGTCCCGCACATCGTGGGGCACGCGGAATTCTTTGATGCCGTCCCGGGCATCGCGGGAAAGATGCCAGGCCATTTTGAGATACACCAGCCAGGGTTCCAGCAGCCGTTCTCCGGCCCAGCTTTCCCCGATGATTTCGATGAGGTCTTCGGTGATGTCCACGCAGTAGGGATCCGCCCATCGATCATTGAACCAGGTCAGCAGTTTTCCGGCCGCGTCGCGGTCGGCCACGTCGATGTTCAATTCCCCCTGTCCCCGGAGGCCTGAGAAGGTGAGGTTGCTGCTGCCGAGGTAGGCGAGCACGGGGTTGAATTTATCCTGCCGGTGGGCCAGATAGAGCTTGGCGTGCAGGGGATGGCGCAGGAAAAGCTTCACCTGCAGGCGCCCCCCGGTCAATTGCGTCCTCAGTCTGCGAAGCCCCGCCTCGTCGGCCCGGGTGGGAATGCCGATGGTGAGCTGCTTGCGGAAGTCCTGGGCGAGTTTGCGTTTAATTTGGGCCGCGCGTTTGTTGTCGAGCCGTTCGACGCTTCCCGTATCGAGGTCAAGAAGCAGTCTCAAGTCGTCCTGGGGCAGCCGCTGCATGCCCACCAGCAATCGGCAGACCGGCTGCTGCTCGAAGGGCCAGGCCTCGACCAGATCGTCCACCGCCTTCCATCCGCGCAGGTTGAAGTATCCCACGCAGAAATCCCCCCGCTGGGAAGCGGACAGGGCCTCCCGAAGGCCCGTGCCCTCGTCGTTGCTCAAAAAGGGAACGTGGATGTTGTCGTAAATGGTTGGCATACCGTGTTTCCTCTAAACATTTGTTTTGCCCGCTTGCAACCCTAATTCTGACCCTCAGCATTCGTTTTGAGCACGTCCTGCATTTCGCAAAAACGGTGGGGGACGGTCATTCGAGAGCGTCATTTTTTGCCTTGTTGTTGTGAAGCGGCGGAGCGCTTCACCTACGGAGGCATGGCCGATTGATCGCGGAAGCACGATGTCTATTTCCCGCTATTGATTGTTCATTGTGGTGAATCCTCTTCGGCCTCCTGGCGCCATGTGGTCAGTAGGTGGCGCAGTTGTTCCTTGCTCCATTGTGCCTTCACCGCCTCCCGCTCGTAAAAACGCCGGGCCTCTTCGTTTTCCACCCGCATCAGGGCCCGGTAATGGGACCAGCTTTGATCGGGGGGGGCTCTCCACGTTTTTCCCCGAATCCCTGGTCTCCGATTCCGTATCCATCGGGTACGTTTTTCCCCGATTTTCGAATTCGCCACCCACTGGGTGACCAATGTTCTGCGTGCGGTCCTTGTAGAGCAGATAAAATTGTCAAAAATAATGCAAATTACTGGTGTAAAACCTTTTACCATACCGTTTGCCAAGCCGCTCGGACAAGGTTTCGATCAGGGCGGTTTTTGCTCTTTCTTTGGCGGTGGCCTGCATTGGTGCTTACTTTAGGGCCTGTTCAAAAATAAGTGTCGCATCTGGCTGGTTCTTTTGGCCGCTG
>JBBDRC010000065.1:0-9488 GCA_040905625.1 Kiritimatiellia bacterium | reverse complement strand
GGGGGGGGGGGGGGTAATTCTTGTGTTTTTGACTGGGTCCCTGAGTTCACCGATGGGTGACTAACACCTGCATTTGAATCTGCGATGCAAAATGCCCAAAAACTGTCTGAAATTGAGTTCTGATGGTCAGGGGCGGCGGAGCCGCGTCAGGGGTTTAATGTATACTGTGTTACCAATGACGAATGACGAATGACGATTGACTGGTGACGTGTGAGGCCTCACACAAGGTCATCACTGTCCGAAGATTTACAGTTCATCCAACGAATCGATATCAGCAAGATCTTTGGGCCGACCGGAAGCGTGTTTGTTTTTCAGATAAGCCTTTTTCCCGATGAAAGGGATGTGGATGCCCTGAAACATTTCCCGCATGATGTCGGAATACGCCTCTGTCCAAGTCACTCCGCTGATAGAGGTCAGGAGATCGATTCGGACCGGCGGAAGTCCCAATTGAACAATTTGATCAGGTTCGCAAAAGTCCTCCGCCGTCAAATCAGGGAGTGAGAATCCAAATTCGTGGAGGGCCTGGATAAGTAAATCTGCGTTTTCCTGATCGGAACGGATCCAAATGTCGATATCCCCCGTGTATCGCGGCGCACCGTGGAAGGCCAGGGCGAATCCTCCCACGACCATGTAGTCAACGTCGTGTTTGTTTAACAACTCGAGAAATTCTTTGAAGTCCTTGTTCAGTTCCATGTTGTTGCCTCCGTAGAAATTCGACTGCGGAAAGACGTTGGGACGGGCTCTGAGACAGCCAAAACGCCAGATCCGAAGAAGGTGTGTCCTGGTGAAGTTTTTTTTTGGTAACGACGTGCTTCAACATAAAGAAACCGTAGCATGTTACGCTGATTCGGCAATGGAATTCATTCTATTTCATGGTAGAAATTTTCACCTGTAGTTCCTATCATCCAGAATCTTTTGAAGCTCTTCGTTGGTGAGTGTTTACGCCATACGTATGGTTATGCAAAATCACTAACCTGTGATAACCGGACAGGTATGGACGAATCGTCCCGGAAGAAAGGACTTTTGTCGCAGTGCCAATGAGCCTCCCGGAGCAACAGTCAGGAATGCCTATCTCACTATCTTTTGGCATAGCAACATCAAAAAATATATACCCATGCGGTGATGCGCCCGTCTCCTGCTCAATCCTTTCTCGACAAATTCAGCGTGGCCGCTATTGGGTGAAAGCATGATGAAAGTTGTACAGTGTTGGGATGACGGTGTGAATGACGATATTCGTCTGATTGAGATTTTGCGCAAACACGGGGCGAAGGCCTCGTTTAATCTGAACCCGGCGACGCACCGGTCGACACGGCAGGGTGATTTTAGTGAACGCTTCGGGAAACGTATCGAACGGCTCGCCCGCCCTGAGCTGAATGCGGTGTATGACGGATTCACCATTGCGAATCACACGATGTCGCACCCGCGTCCGCTGGAGATTGCGCTGGAGGAGTGGCGCGGTGAGGTGTTCGATGCCAGAAAGCAGCTTCAGGACTGGTTTCAGCAGCCGATTCATGGCTTCGTTTATCCTTATGGAGGGAATGACGCTGCGACCGCCGCTGTTGTGCGCGAGGCGGGACATTGTTATGGGCGCACGACCGCGAACGCGACCCCGTGCGTGCCCTCGGCGGATCCAATGAGGCAGCCGGCTGATTGCCATTTTCTGTCAGATAAATTTCAGGACCGATACGACCTGGCAAAGGCCTCCGGTTGCGGGGTTTTCTATTTTTGGGGCCACAGTTTTGAACTCTGCAGGAATGAGCAGTGGACAGCCTTTGAGGCCGTGATAAAAGGTATCAAGGATGACCCTGAATCGGAATGGGCGGAGTTGACCGATGTGTTTCCGCCAGTAACCTGAGGCGGAGGAGCATAGCTTCGCCCATCCACAAATGATACAGGTCTGCGGGATCCAGAACTCAATTTAAGTCTTGTTTGTTTCCATTGATTTCAACCGCAAATCCAAATGTCAGAATAATTTAGAGGAGTTGAACCACAAAAGGCTCCTCAATTTTATCCATCCACCAGGGGAAGCAACTCCCGCCAGGTTTCGGGCGGAAGGGCGGGATCGGGGTGCTGTTCGTTCATTCGGAGCATGGCCCTGGACTGAATGTCGTGGAGGCTGAGGGGGGATTCCGAAGAGAGGAACCCTTCGTCCCGCAGGTAATCGCGGAGTTCGTCGATTTTGTTTTTGCGGAAGCCCTTGACGGCGCCTTCGGTGAGTTTCTCCAACAGGGCGGCGGCATCTCCTCTGCACTCCCGGGAAAGATCGAGGACCTGTTCGAGAAAATTGTCGCTGACGCAGCCGGATTCGATCAGTTTAGTTCCGGGAAGGGCGGGGGGGCGTCCGATGCGCCAGGCTTCCTGCAGATGACCGAGAGCCGTGATTTTCCGGTCAATCTCTGCAAGATCGGCGGGAACCAACAGGCGGGTCAGAGTTCCGGCCCGCTGATACACGTGGTAGGCACCGACGGTGTGAATCCCGAGGGTGAGCAGGGTCGACAGGGTGTCGGGTTGACGGTTGAGCAGATACCACAGCGGAAGGTCAGCCAAGGGCTGGCGGGGATGCCAGTCCGCCACTTGCAGGCGTTTTCCCCACTCCGAAAGGGATTCGTCGGCGCGCGGTGTGTAGTCGATGACGGGTCTGTGCGAATGTTCGAGGTCGGGCAAATCGGCGGCCTGTTCCCGGTTCCGGACGGCCTGCAGATCCACAATCCCGGCTTCGGTTCCGGTGGCCCGGAGGATGTTCCGCCATTTTTGAACTTCATCCATTTGCGCGGTGAAATAAAAGATCTGGCGTCCCTGTTGACTGACCTCAATGAGGGATTTCATCACCGCTTCGGCCCGCTGATCATCGCTGGTGCCCAGGGCTTCATCCACCAGCAGCGGCAGCGGGGCGCGTTCATGCAGATGCAGGAAGGCCAGGCGCACGGCCATGAGCACCTGGGTGCGTTCTCCGGTGGAGAGCCGGTGCAGGGGGAGAGCGTTCTGTCCGGGCCGGGAGGCGGTGAATTCGCCCTCCGCCCTCTCCAGAGACAAACGCAATTGCAGGGAGCCTCCCGAAAAGCGGGCCAGATTCTGATTGGCCTGTTCCAGCACCCGGGGCCGTTCGCGGGTGCGGCAGCTTTCCTGAAGCCAGTCGATGATTTCCATTCCCATGCGGGTGCGCAGGTGCGCGTTCCGCTCATCCGACAGTTCGCCGCGGATGCGGGCGAGGCGCTCCCCTGCCTCGTGGACGCTGCGCCCCCGGCTGGTGATTTCGATTTGTTTTTGCAGGCCGATAATCTCCTCCTGCAGCCGCCGTTCCTCCTCCCGGGCCTGCTGACAACGCGCCAATTCGTCCCGGAGATCCTCCTCATCCTGTTCGGCGAGGGAGGCTTCCTCTCCCAGCGCGTTCCGAAGCTCGGAAAGGCGGGCGGTAAGGGTTTCCGAGTTTCGGAACTGTTGTTGCCAGGGTTCCAGCAGGCGCACCCGCTCCCTCACAATGCCGGGATCGGGTTGTTCGAGGCCGAGGCGGTTGCAGAGGTCGGTGAGGTCGTGTTGGAGATCTTTTTCCTGTTGGAGGAGCTGTTGTTCCTGTTGGTGGAGGGTTTCGGTTTCGCGTCGGCGCTCCCGTTCTGTTTCCATGCGTTCGAGCAGGCTTTGCGCGGTGGCGGTCAGGGTGTCGTCCGATCCGGCGGCGTGCCATCGGGTCAGATGTTGTTTCAGTTGATCCTGCAGATCCCGCAGCCGGCCGCGGATTTCCGAGCAGGTGGATTCGGCGGCGGCGGCATCCTGACGCAATTGCCGCCATTTTTGCACATCCTCCAGAAAGTGGCTGATCCACTCCGGGTCGGGTGCGGGGTCGAGACCCTGCTCGCGGAGGTGATCCTCAATCTCCCGGCAGCGGGTCGTGAGTTCCTCCAGAGCCTGTGCCGCATCCTCCAGCCGTTCGCGGTCCGCTTGTTCGAGTTGGTAGAGATGCACGGATCCGGCCAGGGCGTCGAGTGCGCGCAGGGTGTGGCGAACCGCTTCTTCGGTCCAGCTTTCGGGCGCGGGCAGGGTATCGGGGTAGCGGGACTGAATTTCCCGCAGCCAGTCCTGATGTTTGCGCCGCCGCCACAGCAGGTGAAAGGCGATGAAGGGCAAGGAGATCAGGAGGATGACGGGGTGTTGATTGAATTCGCGAACCAGCAGCAGCAGCAGCCCGGTGAGTCCGAGCCAGCTCAGCCAGAAAGGGGCTTCGGTGAGGGGACGGCCGGGGGCCTGACTTTTCAGCCAGCTTTCGAGGTCGCGCCGGGCGTCGCGAAGCCGGTCGGGATCCAGGCGGGCGGTGTCGGGCGGGAAGTCGCTCAGGGCGTTTTGCAGAAGGCGGGTGCGCTCCTTCAGTTCAATTCCGCGGAGGACCTGTTGAATCCAGTTGCGCAGTTCCGGGAAGTGATAGCTCTGTTCCAGACCGAGGCCGGCGGGGGAGCGGATGCCCATTCCGGCGCGGAGATGCTGTTCCCGGGTTTCGAGTTCGGCCAGGGTGTCGGCGGCCCCGGTGTGGCGGCGTTCGGTGTCTTCGATCTGTTTGAGCAGACCGTCGATGTGCAAACGGGCGGTTTTAAAATCCTCCGGAGCGAACAGGGCCCATGCGCTCTCGCCGCCGCCGAGGGCCGCGCGTTTTTCATGCAGGGAGCGCAGTTGTTCCTGCAGCCGCTGCTGCTTGTCCAGCAGGGTTTGCATGCGGTCGGCATCATCGCCGCGCAGGTGGTCCATGTGGGGAGGCGCGGCTTCCAGATCCTGCTGGAGAGCGTGAAGTTGCCGCTGTTTTTGAATCAGTTCAAGGGCGGTTTCCAACCTGCCCGCCCGCTGCCAGATCTGTCCGGCCCGATCGCGGTCGGTGATGAGGGCATCCAGTTTTTCGGATTCGCGCATGAGCGCCTGCTGCGCCTGGAGGTTCCGGCGGATCTCCCGGTCCGCGTCGAGAAAGTGCTGATGCAGTTTGGAGGGAGCGGAGGGCTTTTTATCCCAGTTGAGGGCGGCCGCGAGCGCGGTGAAATCGATGCCGCCGGCCATTTCGGCGGTGATTTGGCGGGCGAGATCGCGGTCCTGCTGTTCGAGCAGATTCCGGAGGGACCAGTGATAGCGGTTCCGGGTTTCGGAGGCGGCCCAGACGGGGTGGGGGCGCTGATCGTCGCCGACCAGGGTTTTCACCTCCAGACCGCGGCTGACCAGGAGCCATTGGTCATCCTCCCGGCGGACGGTTGCCTGGAGGTCGGTGTATTCGCTTTGCGGCTCCGGCCACAGCAGATGCCGGACCGCTCGTCCGGTGGTGGATTTTCCGCAGCCGTTGGGTCCGAAGATAATATTAATACCTGATGACAGTTCGGAGAGGGTGAAGGCGTGGTCCGGGTCCACGCCGGCAAACTGCCGGAGGGTGATGGAGTGGATCCAAACGGGGGGAGTGGAGGGAGCGGTCACGACAGTTGCCTCAGGGTTTCGCGGAGAGCCTGTTCGAGCAGTTCGGAAAGGGGGAGGTTCTCCGGGTCGAGGGGGGGCAGGGATTTGTCCCGGAATTCGGTTTGCTGTTGCAGGGAGGCGCAGAGGGACTCCAGACGCTGCGTGAGTTCGGAAGGCGGGGCCTCAAGAGCCCTGCAGAGCAGGGCGGGTACGGGGCCCGCGGCGGCGACTTCCCGGAGATCCAGTTCGGGATGCACCTCAAAGAGGACGGTTTCGACCGCGAGATCCGGGGTGGTCCAGTCCTCGAGGGCGTGTATGCAGGCCCGCAGCGCCTCGGGATCGCGGGAGCGTCCGTGAAGTCGCACGCGGAGAAGTTGCAGTCCGGTGTGGGGGGAGGCGTCGACCTCCTGTTGCAGCCGGCGGGTGATCCATTCGAAGGAGGGCGGATCCTCGGGTTGAATCAGGAGATCAAGCGGTCGGTACAGGAGTCTGGAGGGACAGAAGGGAACGGGCGGGGGGAGATGTCCGGACTGGAGATCGGTGATCCAGGCGTGGTGCGGGCCGGGCTCGCCGGGGTCGAGGGGCTGTGGGGTGCCCGGCATCAGGATCCAGGGGGTGCCGGGTGTGAGAGAGGGACGGTGGATGTGGCCCAGCAGCCAGGCGGAAACCGGAAGGGACTGCAGACGGGGGAGGTTGAGCGGGGCGTAGGGGGAGTCGGCGACTCCGGGATCTCCATGGACCATGGCCAGAACCGGGAGGGCGTCGGCGGTTTCCCGAACCGGGTAGGAGAGGGTGGGATCGAACTGCACCCGGGAGGCGGGAAAGGACCATCCGTCCACGTGCAGGACGGGGGAGCCCTGAGAATCGAGGAGGGTTTCGCGCTGCCAGGTTCCGTCGGCGCCGAGGAGGGTGAAGGCTTCCGGGGGCACCAGGCGGGCGAGGTGGGGGAGCACATCGGCATCGTGATTTCCACTTACGGCCAGGGTGCGGATGCCGGCGGCGTGGAGTTTAAGGATTCCCTCTTTCAGGGGGCCGAGGGATTCCCAGAAGCGGTTGCTGTGATCGACGATATCGCCGCTGAGTAAAACGGCGGACACCTTTTCCTGAAGCGCGGCGTCCACAAGACGTTGCCAGGCGGTGAGGGTGCGCGCGAGATCCCGTGATTCCGGGGGAAGACGGGTCGAGGAGCATCCAAGGTGAAGGTCACCGCTGAGGAGAAGTTTCATAAGGGGGAGGCTGAATCAAAAAGGAAGGGCAATCAAGCATATCTCACTCGAATCAAGGATAAGACGGCGGGGGCGCCGCCGGTCCATGCGGGGCACCCGATCCGGAAGGTCATTTACGTTTGTAAAAAGCGTTGGGTTTGGGTTCGGGGGTGCCGAGGAGAGCGGGATCGAATCCGCAGGCTTCGAGGACCTGCCGGGTGGTGCGGAAATGGGTTTTGGCGACCCGGTTGAGAATGTCGGGACCCACACGTTTCACCAGTTCCTCCCCGGCGGGGCGCACATGAGTGGCACCGCGGGGGAGGGGGGTTCCGGCCAATTCGCCGAGTTGTTTCAATTCGGTGACGAAGCGGTGGCGGGCGAGAATGGAGGCGGCGGCCACTGCGGGGTCGGATTCGGCTTTGTGGCGCTGTTCGAGTTCGATTTGTTTGCCGCGGGTTTTGAGGGCGCGGGTGATTTGGTGCTCGGGTCCGAACTGATCCGCCACCGCCCGGGGGGTGTCCGGAAAACGGTCCAGAAGTTTTTCGAGCACGGTGGCGTGGGCCCAGGCCAGCAGCCGGTTCACACTGCCCATTTTTTTGACCAGCGGATTGTAGGATTCGGGTTTGAGGATCATAAGTTCGCAATGCGCGGGATTGCGGGCAAGCAGAAGTTCGGCGATTTCACTGATTTTGGTGTCCGACTTGATTTGTTTGCTGTCACGGACTCCCAAACGGGAGAGCCAGGGAAGCTGATCCGGGGTGAGATGGTAGGCGGCGATGACCATGGGACCGAAAAAGTCCCCCTTCCCGCTTTCATCGATGCCGATATGGGGCGCGGTACGCGTTTCAGATTCCGGCCCGGAAGCCGGATTCACCTCCGCAACTCCTGTGCGCAGCAGGATGTCCGGTTCGAGACAGAACTCGATCCATTCGTCCAGTTGTTTCCCCTGCGCGACCAGTTTCCCGCTTTCGTAGAGGGCCAGACTCAGGCCCGGTTTTTTGGCGGCGATCGTGGTATAGGGAACTTCCCTGAGGTCATAGGAGGCGCGTTGGATGTGATCCATGAGTCGGGATTGCTCATCCGAACTGAGAGTTTGAGTGAAAGTGTGCATGGTTTCAGTTTGTGCGTTGGTTAAAATAATTTAAAAAACCCGGTTTAATATGGTTGACAGTCCGGGGACAGGAGGAGTAGATTTACAGTTGACGAATTAAATATCCATCCAAAAATCCCCTATGGAGCCGTACCTCATGAGAACTACCAGCAAATCATCTTTATTCCTACACTTATTTCTAGCACTTTCCCTGCTGTGTGGAACCGCACTGTTTGCACAGGAAGAGGAAGAATCCTCCCGGAAAAATGCATCCAGCGAAATCACCCAGGGTCAAGCCGCCAAGTTGTTGGTTCGCCGCCTGGGACTCTGGCAGGAATCCGGAATCGCGTTGACCCAAAACAGAGCGATCACACGTCTGGAGAGCCTGAATGTGTCTCCCTTTGGCGGCTGGGACGCGGAAGCGCCCCTCAGCGTGAACGAACTGGCCCGTATGCTGGCTCAAGCATTAGGCCTGGACAGTGATTTCAGCGAAGCGGATAAAACAGATCCTGAAGCCACCGCCCATAAAGAGGCCCTGATCGCACAGCACAATTTGGATGTGGAAGGCCTGGTTGCGCGACTGGCCCGGAACCGGGCCCAGCTTCCTTCGGCGGTTGGAAGAATGCCTGACTCATCCGAATCCGATCCTATCACCAGACCGAATCCTCCTGAAACGGACGGTCTCATACCCACTGTGGAACGGGTCACGGACTCAGATGTACGTGTGGTACTGAGTGCGGTAACGAATGTTCGGTCGACTTCCCAAAACATCACGCCCTCGGCTCCCTGAGTCTTGGACCCATTTGGACCCTTTGGACCCATCGAATTCCCCGTATCGAATTAACCCATCAGACCCCTACACACTATGAGACCCATACAACGCACACTCCTTACCCTCTCGCTTCTGATTACCTGGACCGCAACCGCTCAGGAACTTCCCTTCCAGGTGTTCAACTTTCTCAAAGTTGAATATGATGACAACGTGTTCACGACTGGTGATGGAGCCGGGGTGGACGCACAGGAAAGTTTCAAAATTGTGGAGCAGATCGAGTTCCTCCTTGATTCCCAACAGGGCAACACCTACTATGGGGTTCGTTATTCACCTTCACTGGTCTGGTTTGAGGATCGTCCCGGCGACAGTTCGGATGTGAATCACCAGTTGGATTTGATCCTGAATCAGGATTTCAGTCCCCGCACCAGCCTGAATCTTCAGCATATCCTGCGGGCGGCGGAAGAGCCGGAACTGGTGGCAGACGATGTGACGTTTCGTAACAATAATGACTACATCTATAATTCGTTTGATGCCCAACTCCTGACCCAGGTGGTTCCCAATAAAACGTCGGCACAGGTAAGCGGACGCTTTGTGGATTTTTCGTATGACGACGATGAAGTGGCCGCGGCGAATGACTATCAGGAAATGACCGCCGGTCTGGATCTGATTCAAGTCGTACAGCCGGAAACCACGGTTTCCGGTCAGGTACGTTACTCGGAAGTCGATTATGATGCCGATTTTCGGGACTTTGACACTACCCAGATCGGCTTGGCCGCCAGCAAAGTGTTCAATCCCAAATTCGAGGCGGAAGTCCGCGGCGGTGTTGAAATGCACAGATCCGATGACCCGATTGCCGATGATCTGGACACTCCGTATGTAAGCGGCAGCCTGAAGTTTCTTACCGCACAGAGCACCCGTGTCACGTTGACCGCGGGATACGCGCAGGACAAATCTCCCGTGGTGATCTTTTCCACTCAGGAAAAAACCACACTGAGCGCCAGTG
>JBBDRC010000064.1:0-9494 GCA_040905625.1 Kiritimatiellia bacterium | reverse complement strand
ACACAGGTCAGGGTGGTGCTGAACATGGTGACGAAGGCGGCGGTGAGAATAAGCCACTTCGACCAGTCGCCGATGGTGGCGGTGTAGAGACTCACCAACTGTTGGGAGAATCCGATTCCGCCCTCCGAAAAACTTTCGCCGGTTCCGTACATCACCAAAGCGCCCAGAGCCACAAACAGCACGGCAAGCACCGTGGCGGCTCCGTAGCCGAGATAAAAATCAATACTGGTTTCCCGGACGGTGGCAAAGTGTCCGGTTTGTTTTTCCCGGCTGAACATCCACAACGAGGACCATGCCGAGAGGTCGATGGGGGCGGGCATCCACCCCAGCAGGCTGATCAGGAACGCGAAGGAGGCCCAGGAGTAGGGGCTGGGTGAGGTGAAATCGGCTGCAATGTCAGGCCGATTGGGCACGGCCAGGGCCACGGCCAGCAGGGTGCCGACCGCCAAAAAGGAAATAATGACTTTGGCCAGGCCGTCCAGCAGTTTATAATGTCCGAGCAACAAGAGCACCGCACAAACAGCAATCAAGAGGATGCTGAGCAGTTGCACGGAGATGGCGGTGATTCCATAGCCCGCCAGCAGCGCTCCGCTGAGCATGCCCACTCCGGCGATATTGATAGTGCCGGTGAGAATATTGATGGTCAGGAAGATCCAGACATAGATCACGCCGTGTCGGCGATATCCGGCCAGCAGGCTTTCACCGGTGGCGGCGGTGTAGCGCTGGCCGTACAGGAAAAACGGATATTTCAGCAGGTTCGCCAGCAGCACCAGCCACAGCAGTTCCCAGCCGAATTCCGCACCCGCGCGGGTGGACCACACCAGATGAGACCCTCCCACGGCCGCACAGGCGACCAGAATACCGGGGCCGAGAGCTTTCCATAAATTAGAGCAGGAGGAAACGAGGGGGGGAGGAACTGATGGTGTGGACATAGGACGCAGAAATGATGTTTCCAGTCCACTAATCCTCGTTCGACAGGGATTCAAGACAAAACAGGAGGATGGCTTTTCCAAGCCGTCACCGAAACGGAGGTTGGGCTTTCAGCCCGACATGCATCCTCCTGTTTTTGTGGGGCTGAATGCCCAACCTCCTTTTGTGTTCAGGCCGGGGAGGGGGCAGCGTCCGGCGCGGTTTCTTCGCCTGATTTTTTGACTTTTTTGCCGGTATCCTTTTCCTGTGATTCTTCAACGGGAACCGGATCGGTGGGGGCGGCAGTGCCGCGGGGCGGTTTGGGAGGATCTCCGCGCTCTTCCGGAGTGCGAATACGGTTGAATTCCACGATGTCCTTCACGTCGCGCCCATCGATGGTTTCCTGTTTGAGCAGGATTTGAGCCATGGTATCCAATTCCGTGCGTTTCTCCGTGAGGATTCGGACAGCTTCCCGGTGGCTGTGTTTAAGCAATTTGGTCACTTCCTCGTCGATTTTACGGGCGGTTTCCTCACTGAAGTGCTGGGTGCGGCTGACCTCGCGTCCGAGCCACATATGCTCTTCGTTATTTCCGAAGGCCTGCGGTCCGAGTTCCTCGTTCATGCCGAAGCGGCAGACCATGGCCCGGGCGATACTGGTGGATCGCTCAATATCGTTGGCGGCGCCGGTGCAAATGTCGTCCATGGCCAGTTCCTCGGCCGCGCGTCCGCCCATGAACCCGACAAGCATGGACTCCAGCTTCTTCTTGCCGGTGGTGTACTCGTCCTTATCCGGTAACTGCATGGTGGACCCCAGAGAGGATCCGCGGGGAATAATGGTCACTTTATGAACGGTATCCGCGTATTTAAGCTCGTGCAACACGATGGCGTGGCCGGCTTCATGGTAGGCGATGGCCTCTTTTTCATCGTCCTCCATCATCCGTCCCCGGCGCTCGCGGCCGAAGCGCACTTTGTCCCGCGCCTCCTCGAAGTCGGGCATTTCCACCGCATCCGCGTCGCGGCGGGCGGCCAGCAGAGCGGCTTCATTGACCAAATTGGCCAGGTCGGCACCGCTGAATCCGGGGGTTCCCCGGGCCACCACATTCAGATCGACCTCGGAGGAGACCTTAATCTGCTTGGTGTGAATTTTGAGAATGTTGTTTCGTCCTTCGAGGGTGGGGAGTTCCACCACGATCTGCCGGTCAAAGCGTCCGGGCCGCATCAGAGCGTTGTCCAGAACATCCGGACGGTTGGTGGCGGCGATGATGATGACGCCTTCCTGGGTGTCGAATCCGTCCATTTCCACCAGCAGCGCGTTCAGGGTCTGCTCCCGCTCGTCGTGACCTCCCCCGATTCCGCTGAACCGGCTCCGTCCCACAGCATCGATTTCATCGATAAACAGGATGCAGGGGGCGTGCTTTTTGCCCTGTTCAAACATATCGCGGACCCGGCTGGCACCGACCCCGACGAACATTTCCACAAAATCCGAACCGCTGATGCTGAAGAAAGGCACGTCGGCTTCGCCGGCGATGGCTTTGGCCAGCAGGGTTTTACCGGTTCCGGGAGGGCCGGAGAGCAGTACCCCCTTTGGAATATGACCGCCCAGTTTCTGGAATTTCTTGGGGTCGCTGAGGAATTCGATGATCTCCTCCACCTCTTCGCGGGCCTCGTCCACCCCGGCCACATCCTTGAAGGTGATTTTGTTGCGGTCGCGGGTGAGCATCTTTGCCCGGCTTTTCCCGAAGCTCATGGCTCCCTTGCCGGCGGAGCGCATCTGTCGGATAAACAGGAAATACACCAGCGTCATGACCAGGAGAAAAGGCACGGCACTCCACAGTAAATCCCGCAAGAGGGTGTTTTTCTGGGCAAAGCTGAATCCGTGAACATTTTCGGTCAGGAAATTGATGGTGTCATCGGTCAGAGTCACCGGAACCCGGTAGAGAACGGGGTCGCCGTTTTCATCCGTTTCCTTCATTTCCACCAGTAATTCGCCGAGGGCGGGACCGTTGTCATACACCGTGACCCTGGAGACCTTGTTCTCCTGCACATAGCCCATGAACGTGGGTTTGTAATCGATCTCCTTGGACACCGCACGATTCGAACCCGCAAGGTGCATGAGCACCAGCGCCAGCAACATCATCATCATGATGAAAGCAAAATTCTTTGCGGGCATACGGGGAGGTTCCGGTTTGTTCGCCGGTTTGTTCGATTTGCCGGGGGGGAGGGGGGGAGGAGTGGATTTATCTGCGCTCATACGATGACTTTGGTGTAAAATGGTTGTACAGGGTAGCATCGAATCCTTCAAAATCAAACTCTATTGGAAAAAGGATGGTTCCCCCTCAGCGAACACCGCGCTCGATTTCGCCCTGTTTCCGAAGCTCCCGTTTGTTCACTTTCCCGTTGGCGTTTTTGGGGAGTTGCTCCGTCTGATGGAACCGACGGGGAATTTCGTGTGCCCCGAGGTGATTTTGACAGTACTTCCGCAGTTCCGCAGGATTGAGGGTCACACCCTCTTCGGCCACCAGCCAGGCTTCGGGGATTTCGCCGTGACTTTTGTGGGGAACCCCGATCACGGCGGCCTCGACCACGTCGGGATGGGTGTAGAGAACTTCCTCCACCACCCGGGGATAGACGTTCATGCCGTTGACGATGACCATGTCTTTTTTCCGGTCCACAATATAAAAATAACCGTCGGCATCCACCTGTCCCAAATCGCCGGTGCGGAACCAGTCTCCGAAGAAAGAGGCCGCTGTTTCCTCCGGCTGATTCCAATAGCCTTTCATCACACTGGGGGCGCGGACGCAGATCTCCCCGATTTCGCCCCCGGGCACTTCGTCACCCTGTTCATCCAGAATGCACATTTCGACATCGGGGACGGGAAATCCAACGGATCCGGCCCGGATTTCGCCTCCGATGGGATTCACGCAGGTGACCGGGGAGCACTCGGTGGGTCCGTCCCCCTCGTAGATGATTTTGCCGAATTTTTCGGTGAAACGGTTCATCACTTCCATCGGCATGGCCGCGCCGCCTGAGATGCAGAAACGGAGGCTTTCCAACCGGGCGACCGCCTCGTCCGGAAGGCGGAGCAGGGCGTTGAACATGCTGGGAACCGCCGGAAGCACGGTGGCACGATGGGTGCTGATTGCGTCTAAAACAAGTTGCGGCTCAAATTTTGGAACCGGAATCAGGGCGCAGCCGTGACAAAGCGGGAACAGCAGGCCCACCATGGAGGCAAAGGCGTGGAACATGGGGAGGACCACCAGAATGCGGTCCTTCCCCGGAGTCAGATGCATGGCCTCGCGCACACTGAAGGTGTTGAACACCAGATTGCGGTGGCTGAGCATGGCCCCTTTGGGTCGACCGGTGGTGCCGGAGGTGTACAGGATGCAGGCAAGATCCTCCGCCGGGTCCAGATCGGGGGTGGGCACGTCCGCCGGGCTCTGCAACAGATCGTTCGCGTTCAAGACTCCGTCGGGAAGCTCGCCCGCGCCCAGACGATACACCTTTTTCAGTCCGGGAGTGGATGCGCGGATGGCGGCGGCAGGTGGATCAAACACCCCCAAGTAGATCAGTCCCGTGGCTCCGGCGTCCCGCAGAATCCACGACAGTTCGGAGGGGTGATAGAGCAGATGCAGGGGAACAACCGTGCAGCCCGCCTTGAGAATGCCGAAATAACAGAAAGCATAGGCTGCGGAATTCGCACAATAAAGACCGATACGGTCGCCTTTGCTGAATCCGGCTTCGGCCAGACCCGCCGCCACCCGGTCGGAGGCGGCGGCCACCTCTTGAAAGGTCCAGGTTTTATCGGTTTCCAGAATTGCGGCATCGGAGGTGTACCGTTCCGACGCGGTCCGGAAGAGATCAATGAGAGTGGAGCTTTCTTTGTTCATGAGGTTGTTTGTAAAGGTCAGCGTCCGATTGTCAAAACCCTTTCAAGCTGAGTTCAAGTGCGAGCGTGGGGACCAGAACTCAATTTACAATTCTAATTTGAGTTCTGGGGGACAGGTGATTCGTCTGGCCTATTGGCGAATCGCACGGTGGCTTCAGCCGCTGTGCGAAACGATTCTTTTCCTGTTTGTATCGGCATCGCCCCCACCACAACCACCCCTCTGCCCCCGGCCCTCGGGGCGGCATTGCCGTCCCGAGGGCCGGGGGCAGAGGGGTGGGGGGATTTGGCCGGAATTCTGGTCAGGAATCGTTGCGCACAGCGGCTGAAGCCACCGTGCGCTTTAAGATACTGAACGAGTGATCAAACTGAATTCATACGATCAGCATTCAGGCATTCGATTCCAGGAATCCCTGAAGTTTTTTGAGCCGGGTGGGGTGCCGCATCTTGCGGAGGGCTTTGGCTTCAATTTGACGAATACGTTCCCGGGTCACGTTGAATTTCCGTCCGACCTCCTCGAGAGTGTGACCATAGCCGTCCACCAGACCGAAGCGCATGTTCAGCACGTCCTGTTCCCGGGAACTGAGAGTGGTGAGAACCTCCTTGAGGCGTTCTTTCAGCAGACTGTGCCCGGTCATATCGGCGGGACTGTCGGCCGCCTTGTCCTCGATGAAGTCGCCAAAGCTGGTGTCTTCGCTGTCGCCCACGGGGGATTGAAGCGAAATGGGTTGCTGGGCGATTTTCAGGATCGCGCGCACCCGGTCCAGGGGCATGGTCATTTCCTCGGACAATTCCTCGGGAGAGGGTTCGCGGCCGAGTTCCTGAACCAGTTGCTTCTGCATCCGCATCAGTTTATTGATGGTTTCGATCATGTGCACAGGAATGCGGATGGTGCGGGCCTGGTCGGCGATGGAACGGGTGATGGCCTGGCGAATCCACCAGGTGGCGTAGGTGCTGAATTTGTAGCCTCGGCGGTACTCGAATTTCTCCACCGCCTTCATCAGCCCCATGTTGCCCTCCTGAATCAAATCCAGGAAAGAGAGTCCGCGGTTGGTGTATTTTTTGGCGATGCTGATCACCAGCCGCAGGTTGGCCTCGACCATCTCGGTTTTGGCCCGCAGCCCTTTGCGCATCCAGAAGCGAAGGTCCTTGTAGCTTTCCAGAAAGGTCTCCTCCTCCATGCCCAAATGCAATTCAATTTCCTGAATCCGCTTTTCCGCCTCTTTTACGGTTTTGGTGGTTTTATTGCGGCTGCGGTCGATTTTTCGACGCAATTCGGTAAGTTCATTAAAGTAGACCGCGCTGATTTCCACCAAATCCTCGATGGCTTTCTGTTTCAAAAACAGTTTCTCGTAACTTTTGGAGAGGCGGGTGCGCACCTTGCGCACGACTTTTCCCTGCTCAGACCGGTTTTTTTCGGTTGATTTCAGAAGTTTGGTGAACTCCTCCTGAAGCGATTCATGCTGTTTCTCAATATTGCTGAGAATGCGGGGCAGGTTTTTGAAATATTTGTCGCGGCTTTCCACATGTTTATCATTGATGATACGGTCAAAGCGTTCTTCCTGATTCTCCAGCCGTTTCATCAGGTTCAGATAGGCCTCGGCGGAGCAGCCCATGCGGTTGAAAATCTCGCAGGTTTTGATTTCCGCCTCTTCGATCCGTTTGGAAATTTCCACCTCCTCCTCACGGGTGAGCAGGGGAACCTGGCCCATGGATTTGAGATACATCCGGACCGGATCATCCAACACGTCCATTTTTTCAGCCGCCCGCTCTTTGACTTCGTGCTTGCGGCGGCTCAGGTGGGCCTCCACCTCATCGGCACGAATCACATTGATATTGATTCCTCTTAGGGTGATCAGCGCACTGTCCAGTTCGGTGGGCTCATCTCCCCTGGACGGCAGGTGTTTCACCAGATCATCGAGAAGGACATAGCCTTCGACCCGTCCTTTTTTGATCAGCGGTTCAAACAGCTTCGACCAGACCGCACCCTCCACTTTACCGGAGACAATCAACGAATCATCCAACTCGGGAACGGGAGTCGCCGCCGCGGGCGGATTCACATCGGGTTTCGCTTGCGGGGCGGCCTTTTTTTTCTTTTTTTTTGATCCGCTTTTTCCGGGCGCGGACGTTGCATTGTTTGATGCCGCCGACGCGGACGTTTTCACGGCGGATGCCTTCACGGAAGCCGCCGGCTTTTTCGCCACCGGCTTATTGGCCGGAGTGATTGTGGAAACCGGCTTTTTTGTGGATCCCTTCTTCGCCGCCGATTTCGGCGCCGCCGCTTTTTTTACGGGTTTTTTCTTTGCGGAGGCTTTGTTTGCACTCACCTTTTTTGAGGCGGTCCCTTTCGTTTTCGGGGCAGAGCTTTTCGCGGATGTGGAAGCGGTGGAGCGGCTGGTTGATTTTTTTGGGGTGGTGGAGGACTTCTTTTTAGCGGACATACAGAAGGAACCTTGGAGATGAAGGTGGGAATAAAATAAATTATCGGGTAAATTGAATGTATAATTATAACCAAAACAAGTGCTTATGTCAAGACCGCACCGGTTTGAAACAAAGGGGTGGTATTTATTTACAAATAAAATGTTTGACATACAAATCATAATATCTATTACGCATCCAAGGATTTGTATGCAAATCTAAAAATGTGTAACCCAATACAAGGAAGAAATTCAAATGAAGAGATCCGTTTTATCCCTTTACCTGCTTGTGAACGGCCTGATGGCCGCGACGGCACAGGAACCCCAAAATCAAGCCGAAGCCCAAACTCAAACACAGGTCCTGAGTCCGCTGAGTGTGGTCGGAGGCAAAGAAACCATCCAGCAACAGGTGGGATCGGCCGTGTATCTGGATCAGGACGATATCCGAAAGCAAAACCACCTGAACATCAACCAGATGCTCAATCAGGTTCCCGGGGTGTACGCCCGCGAGGAGGACGGCTACGGCAACTTCCCCAACATCTCCCTGCGCGGCGCCGACGGAACCCGCTCTGAAAAAGTCACGGTGATGGAGGACGGAATTCTCACTTCACCGGCTCCTTACTCGGCACCCTCCGCCTACTATTTTCCCACAGCATCCCGCATGAGCGGTATCGAGATCCTCAAAGGATCCAGTCAGGTGCGGTACGGCCCCCACACCACCGGCGGGGTAATCAATTTCCTGTCCACCCCCGTCCCGACCGAAGCCGCCGGATTTCTGCGCTACACCTTCGGCACGGATAACACGCATCAGGGACTGGTGAACTACGGTGACACCGTGGAAACGGAGGAGGGACGTTTTGGCTACCTGGTGGAACTGCTCTATCAGTCCACGGACGGCTTCCGCGATATCGGAAAAAACAGCGGTGACACCGGATTCGACCGCAGCGAACCGATGGTCAAGCTGTTCTGGGAACCCGAAGGCGCGTTCCCGCAGCGAATCGAATTCAAATTCGGCCAGAGTCGCCTCCAGGCAAATGAAACCTATCTGGGACTCACCGAAGCGGATATACAATCCAATCCGCATCTCCGCTATGCCGCTACTCTGTATGACAACATTTCCACGGAACATATCCGGACTTACCTGCGCTACTCCGCCAGCCCCTCGGACACCGTGGATCTGGAATCCACCCTCTATTACAACAAATTCCACCGCGCCTGGTACAAACTCGACCACGTGTCCACGGACAGTGAACCCCTGGTGGACAGCCGGGGCCGTGTGTCCGGCCGCGAGGATCTGCATAAAGCCCTGCTTGAGGGCAACCCTGCGCTGCCCGTATTAAAAGGGGATACCCGCGGTTCCATCGGGGTGAAAAACAACAACCGCGATTACGAAGTGATCGGCTGGCAGAACGCCCTCACCAAACGCTTTACGGTTGGAGAGGTTGAGCACGCACTCACCGGCGGACTGCGGTTGCATTACGACGACATTGATCGCTATCAGGAAGTGGATATCTACACGGCTGACGGAACCGGAAACTTTCCGCTCTTCCGTTCCGGTCCCTCCGGAGAAGAGGCCGACCGCTATGAAGAGACCTTTGCCACCGCCGTGTTTGTGGAGGATGCCATGCGAATCGGCGACCTTACCCTCAAGCCCGGTGTGCGCGGGGAGTTTCTCCGCTACGACATCGATAACGCCGGCAAAACGAGTGACGGCAGCCTGAACACCTGGGCCGCCGGTCTGGGGTCCACCTATGACCTCAGCCCCTCGGACACTCTGTTCGGCGGTGTCTATCGCGGCATTTCCACTCCCGGACCCAACTCACACGTAAACGGGAATATCGATCCCGAGGAAAGCCTCAGCAGCGAACTGGGATTCCGTCACTCCGCGCAGCGGGTCGCGTACGAAATCGCCGGGTTCTACACCTCGTACGAAAATCTGATCGGCACTGATGCCGGACTGGACAGCGGCGGCGGCAGCAACGTCAACGCCGGTGAAGCCACGGTGTGGGGATTTGAAGGTCAGGTAAGCATGGATCTCGCGGGTTCCGAAGCCGGCTTCCGTCTGCCCGCCTACTTCAATGCCACCTACACCAGCGCGGAACTCGACAACGCCCTGGCCTCCGGCGGCGGAGAGGATATTTATGCCGGCGGATCCCCCGGATCGACCCTTCCCTACGTGCCGGAATGGAAATTCGCCTTCGGCATCGGCTATGCGGTCAACGCCCTGAGTGTGAATCTGGACGCGAGCTGGGTGGACGAAAGTTTCGGCACCGCCAACAACTTCT
>JBBDRC010000063.1:0-9558 GCA_040905625.1 Kiritimatiellia bacterium | reverse complement strand
TGCTGGCGGAACAGGCGGGGGTGGATATGCTGGGTCCGGTGCCGGGCGAAAGCGTGGCGGCGGTGGGGCGGCGGGTGCGGCAACAGGCCGAGATGGCGGGTTATGACGTGGTGATTTATGATACCGGGGGGCGTCTGCAGATCGATGACGAACTGGTGAATGAGGTGGCGGAACTGACCCGGGTCACCGATGCCCGGAACAAAGTGCTGGTGATTGACGCGGCCATGGGGCAGGAGTCCGTCAATGTGGCCGAGACCTTCCATGCCCGCTGCGGATTAACCGGACTGATTCTCACCAAACTCGACGGGGATGCCCGCGGGGGAGCGGCACTGTCGGTGCGCGAGGTCACCGGCTGCCCGATTCTGATGGTGGGAACAGGCGAAAAGCAGGAGGACCTGCAGCCCTTCTATCCAGGGCGCATGGCCGACCGTATTCTGGGCATGGGCGACGTGGTGAGTTTGGTGGAGAAAGCCCAGCAAAACGTGGACGAAGACGAAATGAAGCGCATGGAAAAGCGCATGTTCAGCGGGCAAATGGATTTGGAGGATTTCCTCATGCAGCTTCGTCAAATGAAAAAACTGGGATCGATGACCCAGTTGATGGACATGATGCCGGGGATGCCGAACATGGACGCGGCCAAAAAAGCGAAAGCGGCCGAACTGGGTCAGCGGCAGTCCAAACGCTTTGAGGCGATCATCCTCAGCATGACCCCGTATGAGAGAAAACGCCCGAAAATCATCAACGGTAAACGCCGCATCCGCATTGCCAAGGGCAGCGGCACCCGGGTGAAGGATGTGAATGATTTGATCAAGCAATTCTCCCAAACCCTCAAAATGACTAAAAAATTCAAGAGTATGAAAGGTAAAATGCCCCGGATGCCGAAGGGAATGATGCCGGGATTCTAACGTGTATGCAAGCGCAAGCAAACAGAGACCGTCTGGCGGCGGCCAAACGGGTGGTGATCAAATTCGGGACCCGGGTGCTGGTGGACAACCGCGGACGCCCCAATCCTGACCGCATTCAAGCCATTGTGGACCAGGTGGCCGGGCTGGTGAAGCAGGGTCGGGAGGTGGTGGTCGTATCCTCCGGCGCGGTGGGCGCGGGGCTGGATCCGCTGGGCTACGCCCGCCGTCCCGTGGATCTGATGTCTCTGCAGATGGCGGCCGCGGTGGGGCAGACCCGCTTAATGCGGATGTATAGCGAACGCTTTGAACCCATGGGAATTCATGTGGGCCAGGTGCTGTTGAATCATGACGACCTCAAGCAGCGCAACCGCCATCTCAACGCCCGCAACGCCCTGTTGGGTCTGCTTCAGAAGGGCGTGGTGCCGATCGTGAATGAAAACGATGTGGTATCGGTGGACGAAATCCGTTTGGGCGACAACGATTACCTGGCCGCGCTGGTGGCGGTGCTGGTGGATGCGGAGGCCCTGCTGCTGTGCACCACGGTGAATGGTCTGCGGGCCCCGCTGAAAAACGGGCGCACCCGACGGATTCCCTATTTGCCCCGGATCAGCCAGACCGAACTGGATCTGGTGTTCGGTAAAGGATCGGAATTATCCACCGGCGGCATGGCCACCAAGCTGGGTGCCGCACAAATGGCCAATAAAGCGGGAGCGGTTTCGTTGATTCTGGACGGGCGCAAATCGGACAGCGTGATGAAAGCGCTGAAAGGCGGGGACGTGGGGACCTGCATTGGCCAGGTGGACGATGCAGGGAGGATTCGGGGAAAACGGAAGCATTGGATCGCCTTTTTTCACAAGCCCGGCGGGCGGATTCAGGTGGACAACGGGGCGGAACAGGCCCTGCGAAGCCGCGGAAAAAGTCTGTTGGCCGCGGGGGTCACCCGGGTGGAGGGAAACTTTCAAACCGGAGCGGTGGTGGAGGTGGTGGATGCCTCCGGGACCCTGTTGGGCACCGGACTCAGTGAATTCAGCTCGGAGGATTTAGGACTCATTCAGGGAAAAAAATCGAATCGAATACTTGAAATATTGGGTCCGGCAGTCTCGACAGAGGTCATTCATCGGGATAACCTGGCTCTTTTGACGGACAAGGAAACAGATCATGCCTAAGAAAAGTGAAATACTGGAAATGGGTGAAAAAGCCCAGAAAGCGTCGCTCGCACTCGCCAAACTGAGTTCGCGCAAAAAAAACGCCATTTTAGAGGCGATCGCGGACGAGTTGGAGGCCCGCCGCAATGAAATCCAGGTTGCGAACAGGAAAGACATGGAGGAGGGTGCCCGGAACGGACTCAACGCCGCCATGCTGGATCGGCTGGAACTGAACGATGAACGTTTCAGTTCCATGGTCAAAGGCATTCTGGACGTGATCGCGCTCAAGGATCCGGTGGGGGACATCATCAGCACCTGGGTGCGCCCGAACGGGCTGGAGATCCGTAAAACCCGGGTGCCCATCGGGGTGATCGGCATTATTTTTGAGTCCCGGCCCAATGTGACCGTGGACGCGGCGGTGCTGTGCTTCAAATCCTCCAACGCCACCATTCTGCGTGGTGGAAAGGAGGCGATTCACAGCAATCAGGCCCTGGCCCGGGCAATGCAGGAAGGCGGTGAAAAGAAGGGTCTGCCCCCCAACGCCATTCAGTTGGTGCAAACCACCAACCGGGCCGCGGTCAAGGAGCTGGTGCAGTTGGAGGGACTGGTGGACCTGGTGATTCCCCGCGGGGGTGAAAGCCTGATCCGGGCGGTGGTGGAGGATGCCAAAGTACCGGTAATCAAACACTACAAAGGCATCTGCCATATCTATGTGGACAAAGAAGCGGATTTCCACGGGGCGGTGGATATCATCGACAACGCGAAAACGCAGCGGCCGGGCGTATGCAACTCCGTGGAGAAAGTGCTGGTGCACCAGGATATCGCTGAAGAATTTCTGCCCATGCTGGCCAACCGGCTGATTTCCAAAAAGGTGCAATTGCGCGGGGACCCGGCGGCCTGCGCCCTGATTCCCGAGGCGATTCCCGCCAAGCCTGAGGACTGGGACCAGGAGTACCTGGATCTCATACTCACCGTGGGCGTGGTTCCCGGTGTCGATGCCGCCATTGAACACATCAACCGACATGGCTCACGTCATTCCGACGCCATTCTCTCCAGTCGGGAAACGGCACAGAAAAAATTTCTGCAGGAAGTCGACAGTTCCACGGTGTACGTCAATGCCAGCACCCGCTTCACCGACGGAAATGAATTCGGATTGGGGGCCGAGATCGGCATCAGCACCGACAAGCTGCACGCCCGCGGCCCCATGGGGCTCGAAGAACTCACCACGTACAAGTTCCAAGTCCTGGGCACCGGACAGGTTCGGTAAGGGAGTCACGGAAACCTCTGGCTACTTAGAAAGAAACGCCCACCCCTCCTGTTGCAACGCGGCGGTCACGCCGCCGGGTTCCAGTCCCAAAATATCATCCAGTTCCCCCAGGTGATCCAGAGTGAACAGCACAGGATCCGCCCCCGGGATCACCTCGCCATTCAGAAGCACTTCGGTGACGTGTCCTTTGTAAATGGTCAGGTCCGCCATGGAACTCCCGGGCAAATCGAGCGTGGTGTGGAAGCGCGGTGTCTGACCCCACATCCATTCATGGGACGCCTGATGAACCTCTTCTTTCCGCAGTTGATCCTCCGGCAGCGCGTTCACGGGCAAAGGACATGCGGCCCCGAAGTGCATCGATGTCACCTGTTGCAGAACTTCCAGCACCCGCAGGGACGTAAGCTCCGGGAAGCGGCTGTTCAGATTCAGCACCGCCGCCGGCAGGCTTGTCACCGCATGGGTGCGCATCCGCAGCCGGGGAGGCGACAGCGAGGCTTTCAGGCGGGAAAGATCCGCGTTCATCAGCAAAGTCCCGTGATGCAGCACCTTCTCTTTTCGATAGCAGAAGGCGGAACCGCCTATTTTTTTTTCCTCCACCCGAAACACCCCGCCTTTTCCGACTTCGGCGGGTATCCCCAGCCGGAAGAGGGCATCGAGCAGAAGATCGTACATGCGTTGGGGTGAGTAATTCTCCCGGGGCAGGATCCAGGAAAGATTGAGGTTGCCCTCGTCATGATACACCGCCCCTCCCCCCGACACCCGCCGGGCCAGCTTCAAATTCAACTCCCGAATCACCCCCAAATTACATTCCCGCCAGGGATTCTGGTTTTTTCCCATCACCACCGCCGGTTCCCCGATCCATCCGAATAAAACCGGTTCGGTGATCTCCGGGTGATTCAACAGACACTGTTCAATGGCCAGTGCGCGATACACACTCAAGGGATGATCCGGAAAGAGCAGGTACATGGCGGCACCTACTCCAGGAACGGCCGGATTTTCGGCCATTCGTATTCAAAGTTCGGGGTGAAGCTTCCGGACCCAAGCGAGGCTTCAATTTCGGACAGCGTCCAGAAGCGGCCGTCGTCCAACTCCTCCGGCTGCAATCGGAAGGGGCCTTCGTGTTCCAGTCGGTAGGAGCGGATCAATTCGGATTCAAGCGGACTCCGCCACAGATAGGAATAAAGAAAGTCCGGCCGGGCGTCCGGGATACCCAACTCCTCCCCCAGTTCCCTGCGGGCCGCGTCCTCCGCCTCCTCCCCCGCATCCACGTGCCCTCCCACCGAGGTGTCCCATTTTCCGGGCTGCACATCCTTGTGCAGCGACCGTTTCTGTAGAAACAATTCACCGTCCCGGTTCACCACAAACACATGCACGGCCTGATGCAAAAGCTTCGGGTTGCCGTGACACTCCGAACGCGGAGCCCGGCCGATGCGGTTTCCTTCGGAATCCACCAGATCAAACATTTCCGCCATCAGGACTCCAGTTCCATCAGCGGAGGCGGAATCACAATATCGTGTTCGCAGCGAAGGCAGCGGGTGCTCATATTCGCCCATTCCACCGGAACCTTCAGCTTTTGTCCACAGCGGTAACAGTGGAATTTAAAGCTGGGCACCTCCTCTTCCGACGGAATTTCCGGAGGGCTCGGCTCCACCTCTTCCGGCTCCAGGGGAACCTGTTTCACCGGATCCTTGATGGTGGAACTGTTCAGTTCGACCGCCATGGAATCCGATGCGTCCAGAATTTGCTCATCCGGATCCTCGATGTGAAAGGTTTGGGACGCTTTGGGGATTTCGGAGATTTCAGCGGATTCGTCTTTCTCCGGTTGAGGCCCGGGTTTGGATATCATCACTTTTTTTTTGGCGACTTTTTCCTCCGGCTCCCCGCTTTCGCTGTCGACTTTTTGCACATTTTTCGCGACCAGGGTCACGGGCTTTTTTTTCCCTTTCACTCGAATAATTTTTTTACTTGCCATTTTTCCTCCATTCGTGGGTTCATGTTAATAAAATCTGTAGATCCCGCAGCCGGGTCCCCAATCGGAATCCGGCCTCCTCCGCCAGGGTGGCGGCCTCCGCCAGAGCCTGCTGTAACGGAAGGTTTTGATGATTCGCCGAGACGGCTTCGGTGATACCGGCGGTGTTAAGCTCTTCCGGAGTCAAGGCGCAGGAGCCGGCGATGATTCCCACCCGGACGCCGATGGTTTTTGCGGCCTTCAACACCCCGCTGAGCACTTTTCCATCCAGGCTTTGTTTATCGACTTTGCCCTCACCGGTCATCACGTAATCCGCGCAGGCGATTTTTTCAGACAGCCCCGTCAACCGCATCATTTCGTCCACCCCGCTCACCAAATCCGCTCCGAAACAGGCCACAGCCATCGCTGGAATACCCCCCGCCGCCCCGCCGCCCGGCAGATAGGAGATATCCACCCCCAGATCGCGTTTCACCACCTCCGCAAATCGGGTGAGTCCCTGCTCCAGGCGTTTTACCGCCTCCGGATCCGCCCCCTTTTGCGGACCAAACACCGCCGCGGCTCCGTTCGGTCCGAGCAAGGGGTTGGTTACATCACACATCACCCGAAACTGAAAATCCGGCGGGTTGACCGGCGGGAGAATACGGTGCAGGCGCAGGAGTTCGCCTCCGCCGAACCCCAGTTCCCGCCCTTGGTCATCCTGAAAACGCCAGCCCATCACCCGGGCCAGCCCTATGCCCGCATCCACGGTGGCAGAGCCGCCCACTGCCAAGGTAATGAAACGGCAGCCGCGGTCCAAGGCGTCCCGCATCCATTCCCCCACGCCATAAGTGGTGGTGATCAGCGGATTGCGCTCGCTCTCGGCCAGCAGAGGCAGTCCGGCGCACAATGCGGTTTCGATCAGAGCCTCCCCCGATTCAGGCCACATCAGATAGGCGTGCTCAATCCTCTGATGCGCCAACGGCCCCTGCACCCGCATGGAAATGCGCTGACCCGGACGCGACAAGGCCATCAGTTCCAGGGTTCCCTCTCCCCCGTCCGCCAGTGGCGAAAGCTCGATCTCCGCATCCGGCAGTGCCCGATGAATTCCTTGAGCCACAGCGTGACAGGCCTCCATGGCTCCCAATGAGCCCTTCCAGGAATCCATACACACTAAAATCTTCATTTGTATGAGATAACGAATACGCCCTCAGCCTCAAGCGTAAAACCGATCACAGCGGCGAAATCTCCAATTCCAGACCCAGCATATGCTCCTCATCAAAGAGAAAAGTTCCCTCCACCCGCTTTCCATCCAGAAAATGGGGCAGCCACAGCACATCATCCGCCCACATGCGGCGATACGGAATCACATCCAGCGGAGTCCACAGCGGCACCGCCTCCTCTGTTTCGACTGCGGTTCCGTCACAACCCGAAGCCATGAACACATGCGCCTGTAACCCGTAGCCATTGGTGAACTGAAACCGCAACACCCCCCGTTCCTCCGGATGCAGTGGCGTGACCCCCAGTTCTTCCCGGGTTTCGCGGATCGCGCATTCCCGGGCAGTCTCTCCGGGATCAAACTTTCCCCCGGGGGCATTGACTTTTCCTTTGCCTAGACCTCTTTTCTTCTCTATTAGGAGTACTTCTTCCTCCCGCAGAATAAAACAGAGGGTGGCCAGGTCGGTTGGAATCCAGTCTTTCCACTGGATGTCATCGAATCGGGAATGCGCCTGAGTGATTTTCATGTGCTGAAACCTGCTGTTTGATTCCGCGCTTACAAGCCTAAAACCATAAAAACAGTGAAACCATGACTCCCTCCTCGACCCGACGCACCCGCATTATCGCCACCCTCGGTCCCGCCACCGAATCCCCGGAGATGATCCAACAACTGATTGAAGCCGGGGTGAATATTTTCCGGCTCAATATGTCCCACGCCACCCACGATCAGGTGCGGGAGGCGGTGAAAAACATCCGCGAAATCAGTGCCAAACAGATAACCCGGGTGGGAATCATGATGGATTCGCGGGGACCGGAAATCCGCACCGGAGACATGTCGAATGATCTCAATCTGACCGTCGGACAGGTGATCGGACTTACCGTGCGTGGTGAAAAGTCGGTCGAGGAATACAGTGTGGACGTGAACTACGATCAACTCGTCGAGGATTTGAAGGAGGGGGATGTGGTGCTCATCGACAACGGCACCATCGAACTGAAAGTTCAGCAGAAAAAACACAATCAACTGGTGTGCAAAGTGCTGACACCGGGAACCCTGAAAAGCCGCCGGCACGTCAATCTCCCCGGGGTGCGGGTCAACATGCCCTCTCTCACGCAGCAGGACAAAGAGGATATCAAGCTCGGTATCGAACTCGGCATCGACTGGTTCGCGATGTCCTTCGTGCGGGAACCGGAGGACGTGAAGCAGCTCAAAGCCATTCTGGATTATCACAATGCCCCGCAGAAAGTGGTGGCCAAGCTGGAGGACCAGGAGGGTATCCGCAATCTGGACGGCATCATCGAAGCGGCCGACGCCATCATGGTCGCCCGCGGCGATTTGGGGATCGAATGCGCCTACGAGGAGTTGCCCATCATCCAGCGCCGCATGATCAAGCAGTGCGCCCTGCAGGGAAAACCCGTGATCGTGGCCACCCACATGCTCGAATCCATGATCGAGAACCCCTCTCCCACCCGGGCGGAAGTGACCGATACCGCCAATGCGGTCTACGAGCAGGCGGACGCCATCATGCTCAGCGGAGAAACCAGCATCGGAAAATATCCGGTCAAGTGCGTGCAAATGATGGACCGCATCGCCACCCGTATAGAGCGGAGCGGCGGCGCGGGCTACTACAACAACGTGAAGATGCAGAGTAAATTCGCCAAACTGGTCAAATCCGCCGCCGTGCTGGCCGAAGAATGCAATGCGGACGCGCTGTTTGTGTTCACCACCAGCGGGATTATCGCCCGCAACGCCGCCCGACTTCGCCTGGTATCCACTCCAATCTATGCGTTTTCAGATAATCAAAATCTCCTGAATCAGCTTCCCATGTATTGGGGAATTTATCCGTCCTTCCTGGAAACCACGGACGATCCCGAGGACAACGTCAGCCGCGCCATCGCCAAACTGTGCAGCCGGGGACTGCTGAAAAAAGGCAACACCGTGGTCGCGGTCACCGAAGTGAAAGTGCAGGACCGCCTGGTCGACACCATTATGATGGAGCAGGTGGAGGGGTAAATAGAGCCAGCCTCCTCCTGCTCAGCGGCGTGGTGGCAGCGGAAACCAAACGCTATTTTGCTCACAAATAAGTCAACGGATTCAGGGAACAGGCTTCTCCTCCGAACCAAATAAGAACAAGCCTGCGGATGCTTCGCCGACCTGCGGATGTTTCGGGCGAAGAAAAGGACGGTATTTTTTACCCCAAAAAAACGTTTCGTAAGCATCCGCAGGTCGGCGAAGCATCCGCAGGACCTTTTATATCGAAACGAATGCGGAATTTTTTTTGCTGTTCATGTAGAACACGTGCACACTGCATTGTATCCACTTCAATTAGCAGACCCAAAAAATCCCAAGGCTCAATCAGCCAAATGCGTCCAGCGCCCCGGTCCGGATGTCTGAGAGGTGGGCTTCCGGGATTTGGGTCGTGACCAAATTCGCAGCAACAACGGCAGCGGCAGCAGGCAGGTGGCGCCGATCCGGAGGGCCAGGCTGCTTTGCGCGGCCAATCGGGGAAGCGGCCACAACGGCGGAGCCGGAAACAGCAAATGCAACACCAGCAGCCCCGCCGGAATCAGAAGTAGAGGAAACAGAGGTTTCAAGCTCCCGAATCCTTTGCCCGGAGCCAGCAGCCCCCACCACAACGCGCCCTGCAGGACCCACACGGCGTACAGATACCCCAGCGGATAATCCCCGCGCCAGTCCGGCATCAGCGAAGACCACAGGGCGTGGGTGAGGATCCAGAGCAAAGCCTGACGGTGAAACCCGTCGGTGGAGGATATCAGACTTCCCACCACAAATGCACCCAGTACCCTTAACCCGATCTGGGGCCACATAAAACCCGCCAGCACATCCCCGATCACCAAACCCGGCAGCAGTGCCAACATCCAACACCGCCCGCCGCGCAGCGTGATCCAGGGCAGCAGCAGCCACAGCGGATCCAGCGCCACCGCGCCGGGAACCGGGCTTAGCGGAGACAGCACCATACGCAGAACCAAATAGCCCGCCGAGATGAACAGAGGTGAATTAAGAAGTTTCATGATAGAGGAACATACAATCGCCATAGGAGAAGAAACGGTATCGGTGCT
>JBBDRC010000062.1:0-9570 GCA_040905625.1 Kiritimatiellia bacterium | reverse complement strand
GCCTGGAAGTTGAAGCCGCCGGTGACCCCGTCCACGTTCAACACCTCCCCGGCGAAAAAGAGTCCGTGGCAAATACGGCTCCGGAAGGTCTTCATGTCCACTTCCTTCAGCTCAACCCCGCCACAGGTGACGAATTCCTCTTTGTTCAACGTCTTTCCCCGCATTCGGCAGGGCATGGCGGTGAGGGCGGTCCACAGTCCCAGTTCCTGATCCGCGGTCAGCCGCGCCCATTGGACATCGTTCACGATTCCCGCACGTCCGCACAGCCGCTCCCACAATCGACGCGGGAGATCGTACATCACGGTTTTCAGCACCGGCCGCGCCCCCCGCTGTCCGCGGTTCCGCTCCAGATCCCGCTTCACCTCATCCGGCGACACCCCGGCCACCCAGTTAATTTCGAGTCCCACCTCGTCTTGTCGCTCCGACAGTTCCCGGGCCTGCCAGGCCGACAATTTCAAGATTGCGGGACCGCTCAGCCCCTTGTGGGTAATCAGCATCGGACCCGACTGCTCCGCATGCATCTCCGGAATCCGCACCGCCACCGGGTCCACGGAAATTCCGGCCAGCCCCTCTATTACCGCATCCCGCACATGAAAGGAAAACAACGACGGAATCGGCTCCACTATCGAATGTCCCAATTGCTCCGCCACCGCCCAGCCGCCGCTGGCCCGGTTCCCGCCCGTGGCCAGAATCAATACCTGACACTCCATCTCCGATCCATCGGTCAGTCCCACCCGGAAGCCCGGATTCAGATACTCCGCGTTGCTCAGCCCTTGCCCCAACCGAATCTCCACCCCCGATTCGCGGGCCTCCCGGGTCAGTGTCCGCACGATATCCGCCGAGTCGTCGCTCACCGGAAACATGCGCCCGTCCTCCTCCACCTTGAGCTTTATTCCCCGCGACTCAAACCACTCGATGGTGTCTGCGGGCTGAAAGCGGTGGAAGGGCCCCAGCAGTTCTTTTCCGCCGCGGGGATAGCGGGTGATCAGCTCTTTGGGATCAAAACAGTGATGCGTCACATTGCAGCGCCCCCCGCCCGATATCGCCACCTTCGCCAACAGTTCCCGGCTCTTCTCCAGAATCACCACCGAGGCGTCCGGCGCGGCCGCTTTGGCGTGAATCGCCGCGAAGAATCCCGCAGCTCCGCCACCGGCGATTATGATCTGTTTCATGTCGCTCATGTACCTTAAAAGTCTTAAAGGGTCAAGCGGCAGTACAATCATCCCTCTTTTAATCGGTATACCATACTTGCGGAACACAGTCACAAACTTCCATCGGGCGGCTGCTTCAGCGGCTGCGCGAAAAGATTCAATCGACCTTTCTAAATTCTACAACCCCCTCATCTCCAAATACAACTTTTCCACCTTGGCCCGCGCCCAGGGGGTTTTGCGGAGGAATTTGAGGCTGGAGGAGATGGACGGATCATGGGTGAAGCAGCGGATGTCGATGCGCGCGCCCAGTCCCGTCCACTCATAGTGGGCAACCAGTGCTTTCAGCATTGCCTCAAGGGTGATGCCGTGCAGGGGATTATTGGGTTGTTCGCGAGTCGCCATATCCGTGAAGTAGCCCAAAAACAGTCAAATGAAAAGATTCTCCTGACATTTTCAGTTGGGCCAGGAACGGTGCAGGAATAGTTGTGCGAATTCGCCCCCTTCGCCCCGCCAATGCGGAGATTGGCGCTCCCGGGCACTCCTTCAGGCAGATCCCCACTCGGCAATCAGTGTCAGCAGCGTCTCCTCCACCTCGGTTCGAATGGCGGGATTCGCGTACCCGATCCAATCGACGGCGGTGGTGGTGTCGAAGGGGGCGTCCAGGGGGTTCCCGTGGATGTCGGTGAGAATCACTCCAGCCTCCTCCGCCACCAGCAGACCGGCCATATCGTAGGGATGGCAGACATGGCCCCGTCGACGCCCCTCATAGCGGGGAGAGTCAAACAGGGTTCCGCGCAGATCGGCGCAAAACCGGTCGCGGCCCGTCATCAATTCCACCCACTGACCGCCGGTGCAGATATACTGGTCCTCAAAACAGAGGATTTCCCCCTCTTTGGCTTCGGGGAAAACCGAGTCCCAAAGCCCCTCCTCCAGTTTCGCCAGTTCATCCCGTCCGCCTGGAAAAAAACGGCAGATTTGTGCAAATCCCCCCCGAACACTCGCGCCGGTGTAGGGTTCACAACGGAACGGAAGCGGATCGGTGTCCAGCATCAGGTTGTGGCGCACCGCCTCCACGCCCTGTCCTTTGACCGCACTCAACAGATCCGAGAACCCCGCGCGGCTGTTGGGCAGTTCCGCCATGACCGAACAGTCGATATCCCGCAACCGGGTGGCCTCCCCGCGGTTGGGAGCCGCTCCGGCCAGGAACCAGGCGCTCCGCTTGTCCATCATGATCCCCCGGGTGCCGTCGATCGGATCCACCAGCATTCGCCAGGCACACTCCCCGTCCGCCCGTCCGGCGGGATAAACACTGATCTCGTTTTCCCCAATGCCCTCCGCCACCAGCACGATTCCGCCCAGCGTCTCCGCCCGCTCCTCAAGCAGCCGAACCAGCCCGGTTTCCACCGCCTGATCGATGGCGTAAATCACGTCCGACCCCGCATGCCCCGTGGATCGGCTGCGCTCACCCGCCGTGCTCCCGATCAGACTTTCCGCCACCGCGGTCCGGGCGTGAGCCGCAAGGGCCTGGAGAAGTTCGAGCAGCGGATGCGAAAGGGACATGATTTAAAACTGAACCGGAAGACTGTGCGGAGGGGTGGAACTGCTTTCCACCCGTCCATCGGTGTAGAGAATGTGATAGTTTCCGAAATGGGGGCCGGTTATGCTGTCGTCCAGAGCCTGAATATCCACCAGTACCCAGGTGATTTCCTTGCGGTTTGTCAACGAGGATTGGTTAAGCGCCGTATTCCAAAGATAGGTGATTCCGCGTTCACGGAGCACCGGAGGGGAGGAGGGACAGATCAGCCACTCCGGATTAAACCCGGGCTGTTCTTTCAGGAGATTCAGCAGGCTTTCCGGGTTTTCAAACAAATCCTCGGGATACAATTCCAGGGTGGGAAGCCGACCCTGTTCCTGTTCGTATATGCGAATGTGCTCATAGAGCTTCTCCAGACGCGCCTCGCAGACGTCGGCATGTTGAATACCCACGCTCAGCCGGTTCATCAACCATATCAAACTGCCGATCATCAGCAGGATAAACAGCCAGGGAAGATAAACCGCGCCTGTTCGCCGCTTCATAAGCGTCCCCGGATGTAATCCGCATACGGAAGCGGCCATTCGAAAGAACCGGGCTCTGCGGAGGCAATCAGGCCGGTCAATTGCGCCACGGAATGCTCCCGGGGCACATTTTCATAATTTCGCATCACATCCGCCATCACTGAACTCCGGCGCAGGCGCAATTGCCAGTTTTCCACCCGACCCTCCCAGTCCGACGGACGCGGAAGTCCCGCCGCGTCCCGTGCCAGAAGATAATAAGGCATTTCCGAAATGTCCGACAATACCAACAACACTTCGTTCACCGCGGATCGGTCGTCATCCAGCAACAGCAACAACACCCCTTCAAAACCCGCCTCTTGACGCAAGGTCCCGTTCACCTGAGGGTTTGCCCAGATTTGCCGATACAAATCCAGAGCCCGCAGGCTGTTGTGCAGCATGATTTCCACCCGCGCCAACTGCAGGCGGGATTCGGCCAGCGGTGCGGTTTGTTCCAGTCCCCGGTTCAGTTCCACCGCCGTTTGCAGCATATCCCGCGCCTCGATCCACCGTCCCATCTGCATGGCCCGACGTGCCGATTTCATTTCCGGATCCCCCCGATTGAAGGTCAGCCAGTCGAGTTGATATGCTTTGCTGACATCGTGGGCCTTGAGGATCAGTTCCCGGTAGGCCTGCTCGTGCAGTTGATCCCTCAGGTACACCCATCCGCTCAGGAACAGCAATCCCAGACTGAACACCCCCGCAACCGCGGTTCGATGACGCCGAAACCAAAAAAAACCGCGGGTCCACGGAGACACCCAGCGTCCGGCAACCGATTTATGATCCAGCACCGCCTGCAAATCCGCCGCGAATTCGCGGGCACTGCCGTAGCGCTCGGACAGGGATTTCCGCAGCGCTTTGAGCAATACAAAGCTCAAATCCTTGGAGATGGTTTTGTCGATCAGCCGGGGAGGCTTGGGATTCTGATGCTTCACCGCGTCCAGAATCGTCGAGGTGGACGCCGCCTCATCGAGTTCGTACGGCAATTGACCCAACAGCGCCTCATATAACACCACTCCCAGCGAATACACATCCGAAGCCGGAATCGCCAATTCGCTGCGGGCCTGCTCGGGCGCCATGTACATCGGAGTGCCGGTCAACGCCCCGCTGAGGGTCAGGCTGGGCCAGTCGGTTAATTCCGCCACCCCGAAATCGGTCAGCATCGGTTCGTTGAATTCATCCAGCAGCACATTGCTGGGCTTCACGTCCCGGTGGATAATCTGGTGATCGTGGGAATATTGCAGCGCCTCCGCAAGTTTGAGCGCAATCTGAATCAATTGTTCCCGCGGGGGACGTTTATGCATGAAACTGTCGAGACTGCGGCTGTCCGCCACCTTTTCCATGGCGATATAATGATACTCCCCCTCGTGCCCCGAGGCATACACGGTCAGAATGTAGGGATACCTTCTCAGGATTTTGGTGGCTTCCGCCTCGCGCCGGAACCGTTCCAACATGGCGTACGACATCCCCCCGCCCGCTTTGAACACCTTCAGGGCGACTTCATGTCCGGTCGAGTCCACCGCGTCATACACGTCCGCCATGGCACCGCGGCCCAGACGGCCGACCACCTGGTAGCCCCCCAGATTCATGCCGTCCAGATCCGCACTCATGGTTCCGTTGTCGTATCCTCCACCCAGCGCACGGATGCTGTTTCAATGGTGATTTCTTTCAGGGGAGGCACGCCATTCGAGCGGGGATTCGGATTTCCCGCCGCCTCCAGTTTTTTCAACACGTCCAACCCCTCCGTCACCTTTCCGAACACCGAATACTGGTTGTCCAGAGACGGTTGAGATGCGAAGGTGAGAAAAAACTGGGAGCCGGCGCTGTTGGGATTTTGCGAACGGGCCATGCTCAGAATGCCGGGACCCACATGTTTCACCTTTGGATCCACCTCCAGATTGACCTGATAGCCGGGTCCACCCGTTCCCCGGCCCAGCGGGCATCCGCCCTGCGCCATGAATCCCGGAATGATGCGGTGAAAAACCAATCCGTCGTAAAACCCGGCGGAGGTCAGGTACAGGATGTTCCGAACATGTTCCGGAGCGGTTTGATGATCCAGCTCCGCGGTCATGGTTCCCTCGGAGGTTTTCAGTATCCATTCATAATGACCGTTTTCCGCGAAAGCCGCATCCGGAAATTTCGGCAGCCGGGTTTTCCAATTCGGTTGATCGCTGTCGATTTCACCGGAAGCGCGTTTTTCCTGCAAAAACGTTTCCAATTCTGCTAAGGCGGACCCTTTGGGTTCCGCAAACACGAGACTCGATACACAAATAATCAAGAGGGAGAGGTGATAAGGTTTCATACCGATATCATGCACCCACGAATTCCGCTTGTCAACTGTCCCGAATGCCAAGATCCACTTTCCACCCTCCACTTTCAAGATAATGTCCGCCTCCCCCATCCTTCCACTGAACTGGTTCAGCCGCTCCACACCGGACTGCGCCCGGGAACTGCTGGGTCAGCACCTCTGTCGAGGTCTCCCGGACGGAACTCTTCTGCGCTTCCGCATCACCGAAACCGAGGCCTATGAAGGCTTTGACGACCGCGCCTCTCATGCCCACCGCGGACCCACTCCGCGAAATGACGCGATGTTCGGGCCTCCCGGACGCACCTATCTCTATCTCTGCTACGGCGTGCATTGGCTCCTCAA
This sequence comes from Kiritimatiellia bacterium, assembly GCA_040905625.1. Lineage (GTDB taxonomy): Bacteria > Verrucomicrobiota > Kiritimatiellia > SS1-B-03-39 > UBA6053 > UBA6053. The sequence goes on along the minus strand of JBBDRC010000062.1, from coordinate 3,678 downwards.
CCTGACCACCCGGGAAAAGGGATTCCCGGCCGCAGTTCTCATCCGGGGAATCGAAGGCGTCACCGGCCCCGGACGGCTCACCCGCCACTTGGAACTCGACGGAAAACACAATCGGCAAGCCCTTTACAAAAAGAACGGCCTCTGGATGGAACGCGGACCCGCCGTCCCCGATTCAGCAGTTATCACCGGTCCCCGGGTGGGCATCGACTATGCCGGTCCCGAATGGGCCGCCAAACCCTGGCGGTTTCGATGGGTGGAGTAGGTCCATCCGTCTGATCCGACCGATAAAATGAACCTGCCTGGCTAATGGCCTCAACCACCCGCTATATCTAGTGGGTTGGATATACCGAAAAGTTTAAATCGGGCAGATCTGGAAATTGATGGAGTGTCTATGGAAACAGGAGGACACCGGGGGAGGGGTTGCCACAAAAAGTCACAAAAATTTCCACCCCTATAACCCCGCTCTGGAGCTGAAATTTATAATTTTGCTTGAATAGGGTGCCCTACAATCCGTGATACAAAAATAACCAACAACCGTTTTAAATTGAATTCTGGCCCTGAAAAGTTGAGATTTCAAGACAATTTCCCGAAACGGGGTTATAGGGGAGGCGTTCTTATCGTGCCTTTTTGTGGCAAAACTATTTCAACAGTTGTTTCACTATCCCTGCGTCAAATCCCGCCGCCAGGGGATGGAATCCGCGGCTCCGGGACGTTGTACAGTGAGAGCAGCGGCGCGGGTGGCCAGTTGAAGCGCGGAGGGACGGCTCTGTCCCTCCGCCAATCCGGCCACAAGATAACCGACGAAGCAATCTCCAGCGGCGGTCGTGTCCACCGCCTCCACCCGCTCTGCGGGGATTTCAAATTCCGTTTCTCCATGCCGGTGGCGACATCCCCTCTCCCCCAGAGTCAACACGAACTCCGTCCCGGGACAGCGGGCGGCCAAAACCGCGAGCGCCGCCGCCTCGTCCTCCTCCCCGCTGAGTTCAACCGCTTCGGTTTGATTCAACACCATCAGGTCCACCAGTTCCAAAGGATAGCCGTGAACCGCCGAAGTCATGGGAGCGGGGTTGAAGACGACACTCAATCCCCGCTTATTCGCCTCCCGAATCAGTTCGGGAACGGCGGAAGTTTCATTCTGCAACAGCAGCCAGTCCCCGGATTCATACCCCTTGAACCACTCCTGACCCATCTCCACGTCCACCCGGTGATTGGCCCCGGCATGAAGCAGAATGGCGTTCTCACCTGATTCATTCACCTGAATGATCGCATGCCCCGTGGCCCCGGGGATGCGGAGGATGCGGGCGGTATCCACGCCGGAATCCTCCAGCACCTGTAACAGCGCATCCCCGTCAGAACCGATGCAGCCCGCATGGGCCACCCGGGCACCGGCACGGGCCGACGCCACCGACTGATTCAGCCCTTTGCCGCCCGGTCCACACTGGTAGGCAACCGACGCAAGGGTTTCCCCGGGACGCACGAAATGCGGAACCCGGTACACATGGTCCAGATTAAGAGAGCCAATGGTGAGAAGTCGCGGGAGCGCCTGCGTCATACTCTTACACTGAATGTTTCAGGTCCACTTCCGGATCATAGATCTCGGAATTCCGGGGGTAGAGCAGAATCATGAAGAAGATAAAGCAATTGCCGAACTCCAGCATTTCCCCTCTTTTACCGGTGGGCATCAATTCCAGCACATAGGTCAACGCAAACAGCAGGCAGGAGATGATGTGGATCAGACGGGGAATCGGCACCGCAAACCGGGTGGCAAGCCGGCGGACCCACTCCACTTTCAGGGACACCCACGGGAATACGCAGATGTACAGAATAATGCTCAATCCCAGCAATTGACTGAAGATCAGCTTGTTGATCTTGGTCTCTCCCATCACCAGATTGTGAAAATTGGTTTCGCCCTGCGCATTGTGTTCGAGGAAAAAGTCACTGGACTCCACATTGAATATGCGCTGCCCCCAGGACAGTTCCTCCCCGGCACCGAAAAAGAACAGGACGGTCAAAAAAAGCAACATCCCGTTGAACAGAGCCGGACGCACTTTGCGTAACGCACAAAAACGGTAGAGGCACAGAAAAGAGCAGAAAAGCAGCGCATCCGTGGTAAACCATTCAATCACCCCGTCCTCCATCACGTACACCGTTTCAAAATATTCCAAGTTGAAATTCGCCAGAAAGATTCCCAGCAACAGGTGGAAAAAAAGAAAAAACAGTAAAAATTTTTCAGCAGGGTATGTTTTCATAGTCAAAAACCAGAGCAAAGATGGGAAGTGTTAATAACGCATTTTCGTATCACGATCCGTTCCAGCGGACAAGCTCTACTTACTCAGACCTTATCCATTCGATTCCCGGCGAACCGCCGGTGCCGGGCGTATCCCCGAATTGGTTATGGTTTATGACAGACTCCACTTTTTCCAGATAACCTTGGCCAAACGCTACTCTGGAGGTTTCCGAAAGCGGTAGCTTCGTGGAACTCGCTACGCGCAGTCCAAAGACGCTTCGCGTCGCCGGGGTTGCGGAACTATGGCGCGGCGGAGCCGCTTTGGAGTGCGGGAGCGAAGCTGCCGCTTTTGCAGAGCATTAGAAAGACGCGAACATCATTACACTAATTCGGGGATGCGCCCGAAGGCGTCTGCCACCTGAACAACCCCTCTGCAAAGGGGGAATCGGAGGGATATTTCCGATGCTCGCGGCCGCGGCCCTGAATCTGTTGCATCAGAAAAAATTGCTCCCATCTCTCCAGCACATCCGATAAGGGGCGGCGGTGCTCCAGCCCCTCGCACAACAGATCCAGCATGAACACCATGTGATCTCCCGGCCCCCACTCATAGTGGGTGAATAAAAATCCGGTATCGGTGAAAGATGAATGCAATGCCTTCGAATAATACACCGCCGAGCGACAGCCCAGGTGAAGAAACACCGGTGCCTTCAATTCGGGAAAATCCACAATCGGGAATTGGTCTTCCGTCATGCGATGCCGCTCGGGAATGTCCGGCACCACCGCAGCTCCTTCAACTCTCAAAAGGACATCCTCTTCCCGTTCGCCGGACCAGACATACAGCCCCTGCCCCAAATTCGAGTGGCCTGAAAAAATCACCACATCAAATTGACGCATGGCATCACGCAACGATTCAAGGTCACGAAGCACCACCAAATCGACTCCGGAGTCCTCCGCCCGGGATTGGAGAGTGTGTACACGGTTCGCCCACACATCCCAACGATCCCGCGACTCAACGTAGACACCCAGCCGGATTCCCCCATCCCCCGTCAACGACGTGTAGGGCACCCCCGGAGCGAACATCTCCACCGTCGGCCCACGGGGCATGGCCGGAATCTCCCGATCACGAAACACCGGACGAATCAACCGCCAATGTTCAACCGATACCGGCAGTCCCCAATCCCGCAACATCGCCCGGGTCTCCCGAAGATACACGAGTTCCTTCACCCCGCCGTATCCCAGCATTGCTGCCACGACGATACCCGCCATCCACCCCGGGCTTTTTCGGTTTGCCACTCGCCAGAATTTCATTGGCACATGCTGGTCATCACCGTCCACCAGTCAAGCGCAATCCACTGACAAGCTTCGCTCGAAAACCGGAGGATGGCCTTTCAGGCCGTCAATATAAAGCGGCCTTTCAGGCCGTCAATATAAAGCGGCCTTTCAGGCCGTCA
>JBBDRC010000061.1:0-1596 GCA_040905625.1 Kiritimatiellia bacterium | reverse complement strand
CGTGCTGGAGGCGGGCGCGGGCTGCGGCTACAACGCCGCCGTGCTCTCCAGGATCGCCGCCAGGGTGTACAGCGTGGAAATCATCGAATCCCTCGCCGAAACCGCCCGGATCAACCTTAAACGCGCGGGAATCGACAATGTGGAGGTCCGACAGGGGGACGGCAGGCTGGGCTGGCCCGAAAAAGCGCCGTTTGACGGGATCATCCTGACCGCCGCGCCCGCGAAAATTCCCGAACCCCTCAAACAGCAGCTCCGGGTGGGCGGCCGCCTCATCGCCCCGGTGGGGGTTGAGGTCCAACAGTTGGTCCTGCTGAAAAAAACCGGTGAGACCTCTTTCCGGACGGAAGCCCTGCTCCCGGTCCGATTCGTGCCCATGACCGGGCGGGCGGAAGTCAAAGCCTGATCCGAAGCGCTGTCCCTTTTATCCCCCGTGCATTTTGCGGTTTTTCCGGTCGGGTTGTATTGCATTTTGCATGATCTGCGCCGCCTCTTCCACGTTAAACCCTGAAAAAATGTAATCCCGGAGCATTGACAACCATGAGCACATTCAAAGGCATTCACACCGGAACTTCCGGATGGAATTATGACGGGTGGAAAGGATTGTTCTATCCGGAAAATATTCACGGAGATGAAATGCTGAGTGAATACGCGAAAGTTTTTCCCACTGTCGAGGTCAATAACACCTTTTACAGCCTCCCCAAACCCGAAACCGTGCGGAACTGGTGCGGGTACGTGCCGGAGGACTTCATTTTTTCAGTTAAAGCCAGCCAGTATATCACCCATATGAAAAAACTCAAAGACCCCCGGGAGCCGCTGGACAATCTTTTTGAGATTCTGGAGGCCTTCGGGAACAAATTGGGGCCCGTGCTCTTTCAATTGCCCCCGAACTGGGGCAAAAACGTGGATCGCCTGAACGCGTTTCTGGAGTGCCTTCCCGCGGATTTCCGCTACACCTTTGAATTCCGCAACCCGGATTGGTTTTGTGACGAGATAATCGACCGGTTAAAAGAAAAAGGGGTGGCCTGCTGTTTCTATGATTACGAAACCAGACAATCTCCAAAAATTTACACGGCGGATTTTCTGTATATGCGTCTGCATGGACCGGAGAAACAGGCCTATCAGGGAAGGTACGGGGATGATGCGCTTAAAACCTTCACACGTTATGCTCTTAATGCACGGAAAAGCGGGCGGGCGGTGTTCTGTTACTTCGACAATGACGAGAAAGCCCGTGCCCCCGGAGATGCGGAACGGCTGTCCCGCCGAATCAAACGGGATGCGTAGTCCCGCGTGGCGGACTTAACAAAACACCTCCGGACAAGCTGTTGCGATCATACTGCTGGACAGCATGATGGCGTTGATGTCCTCATGGTCGGTCCAGGAGGATGACTTCTGATTTTCGGGCAGACTCCAAAAATCTTCGATCTGCGCCGCCAGTTCCTCCAATTGCCGAACTTCACCCGGATCCGAACCGGGAGAACCGCCCTTGTGAATTTTCGCCAGGTACACGCGTAACCCCAGTGACAGTCCGCATATCGGGATTTCCCTCAGTCCACGAGTAAAAACGGATGTTCGATGGGAAGTTCCGGCGCGTGGCTC
>JBBDRC010000060.1:0-9671 GCA_040905625.1 Kiritimatiellia bacterium | reverse complement strand
TCGTAGTCCTCCCGCCCCTCGGCCAATTCCTGCTTCCCGGCCTCCAACCGTGCGGTGCCGTCCACCAATGCGGGCGATTCCTCCGTCAGCGTCTGCTTCCCTTCCGCGAAGGCACGCTCCCCGGCCTCAATGCGAATGGTGAGATAGACAACGCCCCCTGCTGATGCCAGGGCCAGCAAAGCCGGGAGGATCCAGAGTCCTTTCAGACATCCGGCGGATCCAGCGGCGGGTCGCTTCAAATTTCGCATGCAACGCAGTCTCTTATCTCAGCCGGAAATTCATGTTGCCACTGATGATGCCGAATTCCTGCAGCAACCAAATACACAGAACAACAATCACAATGAGATTCAAAATGGATTTCACAGGCCGGGCCATCGGTATAAATTTGTTGACCGCCCACAGGGCGACCCCGGTGACAATCAAGACGATCAGAACGTTGAGAATGGGCATGGACAGATCCTTTCAATGATGTGGTTTACGTGAATTAATTAGAATATACACCATGACACTCTTCCGCGGCTATGGGGTATTACCCTACCCTGTCTGCAGGCGCCGCGCCCATTCGGTGAGTTCATGGAAAGGAAGACAATCAGATGAAGAGTTCAGGGTGATGTTCTTCCAAAAGGACTCATAACAGTCGACCCTCGATTCCGTCGAACGCTACCCGATACTCCGTACACTCCGTCCAGGGTCCGTCGTATTCGGGTGCTGTCCAGTAGGGATGATCGGCGGGTAACGAAAGATTGCCAAACGTCAGTTTCAGCCAGAACGGACTGGTCGCACAACTGTAGGATTGCAGCACCGCCTCGCAGGGTCCGTAAAATCCCGGGGCCGGCACCTGATTGTGATAGAAAGCGGGCTGAGAGAGAAACTGCAGAAGCGTTCAGATGATCCAGAAACAGATCCTCCTCCACAGACTTTCCATGCAGCTTCAGATAGGTCAGCATCATCACATTGAAAAACCGCCAGTTCTGAGGTCCGGGTGGGCCCATGACCGTAGTCGAAGACCGCAGCCTGGAAACGCGCCAGCGTCTCCGCATCAAACAGTTTATCCTCCAGTTCCGGGTATTGCATCAGAATCACACTGAGCCCACCGAACTCACAGGTCATCTGCACCATCAGTGACTCCTGCGACGGATTGAACGCATCCACATTCGACCGATGGCCGTATAGGTTGCGTGCAGGGATTTCAGAAATGTGCGGACCTCGTTTTCGTGTTGAAAACCGAATACCGCGTCAAGAATCCAGTTGATCTTTTTGCGGCAGGGGGGGGTTATACCCCATAGCAACCAAGTGCGATAAACGCTATTTTCAAGACAGTTGATTGAGTACAAACCAAACACAAACAGGAGAATGACATTATGAAGACGAACACGACAAAAAAAACAAACATGCTGGCACTGACAGGCTGCCAACGACACCTGAAGGGTGGGCTGACGATACTGGCAATACTGGCTTCGCACGCCATGGGTGGACACCCTGAGCAGCCGCTAAATCTCGGATCGGCGGATGATTTCGCGATCCTGTCAAAAACCGGAGTCAGTACGGTGCCGGCTTCCGACATTACGGGCGACGTTGGAGTGAGCCCGATTGACTCGACGGCCATCACAGGGTTTTCCCTGATTATGGATAGTTCTGGCGAGTTTTCAACCTCCGCACAAGTTACCGGCAAGGTCTATGCGTCCGATTACACGGCACCGACCCCCACCAAGATGACCACGGCCATCTCGGATATGGAGACCGCCTTCACCAACGCCGCCGTACGAAGCCTCCCCGACACGACTGAACTGGGAAGCGGGGACATCAGCGGGTTGACCATCCATCCCGGCCTCCATAAATGGAGCACCGGTGTCGCTGTCAATGCCGACGTGATCCTTGACGCCGAAGGCGACGCGGACGCTGTCTTTATCTTTCAGATCGCGGGCGACTTGGTCGTGGCCAGCGGGCAGCATGTCATTCTGGTCGGTCGCGCCCAGGCCAGGAATATCTTCTGGCAGGTCGAAGGGGGGGCCGGTGCGGTCATTGGAACCACAGCCCACGTCGAGGGCGTCCTCCTGACCGAGAATTCGATCACCCTGGAGACGGGAGCCTCTTTCAACGGCAAGCTGCTGGCTCAGACCCGTGTTAACCTGGATCAGAACCGCCTGGTGGACTCCAGCCTGATTGCTCCGCCACGAATGCTTGCCCGCAATGACTTTGACGGCGACGGCATAACGGATATGACGGTCTTCCATGCAGCCAAGGGCAATTGGTACATCCTGGAAAGCACAACCGGCGCCATGCGCAAGCAGAACTGGGGCTGGAGCGAAACCTTTGCCGTGCCCGGGGATTACGATGGCGACGGCGTAACGGATATTGCGGTGTACTATCCGGACGGCGGCATGTGGTACATCCTGGAAAGCCAGACCGGCACCATGCGTAAGCAGAACTGGGGCTGGTCGGAGGCCGTACCGGTGCCGGGAGATTACGACGGTGACGGCAAAACGGATCTGGCGGTCTACCATGCCGCCAAGGGCGATTGGTACATCCTGGAAAGCACAACCGGCACCATGCGTAAGCAGAACTGGGGCTGGTCGGAGACCGTGCCGGTGCCGGGAGATTACGACGGTGACGGCAAAACGGATATTGCGGTCTACCATCCGGACGGCGGCATGTGGTACATACTGGAAAGCACGACCGGAGGCCTGCGTAAGCAGAACTGGGGCTGGAACGAAACCCTGCCGGTGCCCGGGGATTACGATGGCGATGGCGTAACGGATATGGCGGTGTATTATCCAGACGATGGCATGTGGTATATACTGGAAAGCACGACCGGAGTCATGCGCAAGCAGAACTGGGGCTGGAGTGAGACCATCCCCGTACCGGGCGACTTTGATGGCGACGGCATTGAAGAAGAGGCCGTCTACCATGCAGCCGAGGGCAATTGGTACATCCTGGAAAGCACCACCGGAGCCATGCGCAAGCAGAACTGGGGTTGGAATGAAGCACTCCCGCCATGGCCAGAGACATTCTGATCCGCTTGTTTCGTAGGCAGGGGTAATTCCCATATAGAGCAAGAAGGGGCCGCTGAGACTGTTAAAGTCCAGCGGCCCCTGTTTCTTCTTCGGGGCAATAAGAAGACACCCCTTTCTCTCCCCGCAAAACATCCGTTGTCCGGCGAATCCATGCTCCTTTCGCCTCGAAACGCGCTTAAAACCAGTTGAACCTGCGGTTCAGCTTCGGCTGTGGGCCCTGATTTCCTCCACTGAGGGCACATCTTCGTAGCGAAGTACATTTTTCAGAAATTCATAGCGCTGATGTTCCTCGGGGCTCACCTCCCGCGGGCCCTTTTCGGCGATCCGGTAGGCCAGCGTTTCCATTTCCACACAGACGTAGGGAATTTCGGGACGGGGAATCACATCCCTCCACCGGAAGCGATGCAGGAGGGCGGTTCCGCCCGAAACCATAAATCCCGTAAGTCCTCCGGTCAAGTGCACATCATAGGCCACGTTGCTTCCGTAGGGGGTCACAATAAAAAAGAGATGGGTGGACAGCAGTATCACCGCCAGCACCGAGGCCCGCATCGGAATCATCAGCGGCAAAATCACATAGATTCGTTTGGGATAGAGGGCGACGATTCCTCCCAGCAAACCAAAAATCGCCCCGGAAGCCCCCACGCAGGGATGAAGCTTGCCCTGCAGAAAATAGGAAATGCCCACAAAACCGATTCCTCCCAGCCAGCCGCTGAGTCCGTACAACAGCGAAAAGCGGACCTTGCCCAGTGCCTGTTCCAAATCGGGTCCCAGCAGGTAAAGGCCCATCATGTTCACCAGCAGATGAATAAGATTCGCATGCAGAAACATATAGGTCAACGGAGTCCAGAACATGCCTTCATTGACAACGGCGGAGGGGAACAGGGCGAAGGTGTTCAGCAGACTCGCGGAGCTGACCGATGTCCACTTCAACAGATCGCCCGCGAGTCCCAACAGGTACACACCCGCGTTCATCACAATCAGACTTCTACACAGTGGCGAAAAAGTCAGTTTCGGATCGGGTCCAAGAGATAGATTCATAAGAACAGGTTCATTGGGATAGATTCATTTGGCGGTTGCTTTCTTTCGCTTAGGTGATTGTATATTCCCTATCAGTTTTGGTAGGATATTCATATGCAAATACAAGATCTTCCTCAGTATCGTCCCATTCATAAAATTCCCAAGGGCGGAATGACCGATTTATATGTATGCATCGACCCGGAAGGGGGGCGGGTGGTGGTGCGCTTTGTACGTGAACAATACAGGAAAGACAAAGCGATTGTGAAAGCGTTCAAAAGAGGAACGGATCATCTAAAAACGTTGGATCATCCATCCGTCGTTAAGCTCATCGACCAGGGCTGCTGCAAGGGAGTTCCCTACATGGTGGTTGAATACCATGAATCAGAGAATTTACGGGAGTGTATCCTGCATCAGAACCAGGTGTTGAAATCCAATTCATTGACCCTGGTGCGCGAATTGGCCGCCGCCCTGGACTATGTGCATTACCGGGGCTATCTGCACATGGACTTAAAACCGGAGAATATCCTGATCACCCACCAGCCCGGGGTCGTCCTGATCGATTTCGATTTAAGTATGGCCCACAAAGGATCCAAACCCGTGAAATTAAAAGTGATTCCGGGAACCCCCACCTATCTGGCCCCCGAAACCCTGCGGCATCAGTTTGTCGACGAGGGATCGGAGGTCTTCACCTTCGGGGTGGTGGCCTATGAATTACTTTCCAACCATAAACCCTACGAAGCCAACAGTGTGACCGAATACAAACGCGCGGTGGCCGATTTGAAAATAAAAGCCTATCCCCTGCATGAGCATCGCCACGATATTTCCAAAAAACTGGAGGAGATCATTTTCAAATGCCTGGCCAAGCGGCGGGATAACCGTTATCCAAGTATGGCGCTGGTGCTCCGTGACCTTGATGCGCTGATATGACCGATATTTACATCCATCAGTCCGCCTCGAAGAAAAAACGGGTGCTTGCTGTTATCCTTTTGGGGATGTCGGCACTGGCGGTTGTGGTCTGGAACCGGTCACAATTGTCCCCCAAAAACGACCCGCAACCTTTGACTGAACCTGAAATCAGCTCTGCGGGACCCCGCCCGGGTTCTTCCACGGTCGCGTCCCCCGGCAAAGAAAGTCTATCCCCGCGGGAATTCACGAAACGACTTTCAGAAATCAAGGAGGCGATTGCCAACGGTAACCTGTTGAGTGCGCGAGAATCGGCATTGTCCCTGCTGGACGAAACCGGAAATCACCCTTCCCGGGGCGAAGTGGAAACCCTGTTGGGCGATCTGCACACCCGGCTGGTGTTTTCCGCCGCTGAAATGCCCGGGAAAACTCTGCATGTCGTGCGCGGCGGCGACACCCTGGGTGAACTGGCACGTACTTACTCCACCACCACGGATTTGATTGCGGAGGCCAACGGGATTCGCAACAATATGATTCGGGCGGGTGCCGCTTTGAAAATTCTGAATGGAGAATTCAGTGCTGTCGTCAGTAAAAGCCGCAATGATCTCGAACTGCGTCTCAATGACCGCTTTTTCAAACGGTATCGGGTCGGAACCGGAACCGACAGCAGCACGCCCGCCGGCGATTATGTGATCACCTTGCGCATGCGGCACCCCGTGTGGTATCGGACGGACGGCCGGTCCTTCCCCTATGGCCACCCTGAAAACCTGTTGGGCACGCATTATTTGAAATTGAATACCCCCGGCATCGGACTGCACGGAACCTGGGAACCCGAAAGTGTCGGTTCCCAGTCCAGCGCGGGCTGTGTCCGGCTTGAAAACGAAATGATTGAAGAGCTTTACAAACTGTTACCTGAAGGTACATCCGTGCGCATAACCGACTAACCTTTTTATACGAATACCCGGAGACGCATATGGCAACCTACGTTTTACCTTTTGAAAAACCCATTCTGGAACTGGAGCAGAAACTTACCGAACTTCGCGGCTTCAGCGAAGACCAGAAAATCGATATGAGATCGGAAATCGAGAAAATCGAGAAAAAGATCTCCGACACCAAGGTGAAAATCTACTCGGAGATGACCGCCTGGCAGAAAGTACAGATGGCCCGCCACCCCATGCGCCCCTACACCCGCGATTACATCGACAAAATGACCACGGACTTCCGGGAACTGCATGGGGATCGGCTGTACCGGGATGATCGCGCCATCATCGGAGGCACCGCCAACTTCAGAGGCCGCTCGATCATGATCCTCGGCACCCAGAAAGGCCGCGACACCAAAAGTAATCTCGAGTGCAATTTCGGCTGCCCCTATCCCGAGGGATACCGAAAAGCGTTGCGGCTCATGAAACTCGCAAACAAATTCGGCATGCCCATCCTGAGCTTGATCGATACCCCCGGTGCTTTCCCGGGATTGGAATCCGAAGAGCGCCATGTGGCGGAGGCCATTGCGGTCAACCTGCGCGAGTCCTTCACATTCCGTGTACCCTTCATCTCCGCCGTCATCGGAGAGGGAGGCAGCGGCGGCGCACTGGGAATCGGGGTCAGCAACCGAATCCTTATGCTGGAACACGCCTACTACTCCGTGATCAGCCCCGAAGGCTGCGCCGCCATTCTCTGGAAAGACCGGGCCTACGCTGATAAAGCCGCCGAAAACCTCAACCTGACCTCCGCCGATCTCACCCGGCTGGGAATCGCGGACGAGGTGGTGGCCGAGCCCCTGGGCGGCGCCCATCATAATCCCGACCAAATGGCGGAATCCCTGGGCGATGCCTTTGAAAAGCACTTGTCTCAACTTGACGAACTCACCATTGAAGAACGTATTGAGGATCGATACAACAAATTCCGGAACATCGGGGTTTTCAGCGAGGAAGCCACTGCGTAGAAAGAACGCAACTCCGGATTGACAACCCCGCGGCTTTCTCATATCACCCCACCTCAAGGGCGGCTAGCTCAGTTGGTTAGAGCATCTGGTTTACACCCAGAGGGTCGGCGGTTCGAGTCCGTCGCCGCCCACCATTTACCTGATCGTTACACTGAGTTCCGGATCTTATTCCAGGCTGTTATATGTTACAGCGAACGCCATGCCTGTATTTTTTCCTCAGCCAAACGCTCAAACCGATCCGGTACCCCCTGAAGTCATCGCGGAACGCACCTATTTCTGGGAACGAATCCGGGCGGTGTTCAGCGGAATCATTGAAATCGTGTGGCAACCCGGCGCGGCCGTGGCACTGTTGGTGGCGATTCGCTATTATGACGCGGGCACGGTGGGGAAAAGTCTGATCAGCGCTTCGGGATTCATCGGATTTTTACTCACCCCGCTCACTCTCAGCCTGTTTGCACATTCCAAACGGCCGATTCATCAGTGCATGGCCCTGCTGTTTGTGGGGACGGGAGCACTGTTCTCTGCAATTCCCTTCCTGGATGGCGCTGTCCCTTTTATTGCGCTGGTAACGTTGGCACACATCGTGATGGTGCAGTACATGCCCATGTACACCGAGATGTATTCCAGTCATTTCACCACCACCCAGCGCGGTCACCGCATTGCCACCGTGTTTATCATCACCGGCGCGGTCAGCATCACCGCCAACCTGATCACCGGGGAATTTCTGGATCGGAATCTGGCATCCTTCAAACCGCTGATGGGCCTGGCGGCCCTGTGCTGTTTCGCCTCCGCAGTCTGCCTTTCCAGAATACCCTCACAACCTTTGCAACGGGATCAGGTGGGACATCCTTTCCGAAACATCGGTCTGGCCTGGCGGGATAAACTGTTCGGGTGGCTGCTGAGTTCATGGATGCTGATGGGATTTGGAAACCTGATGACCCTGCCTCTGCGAACCGAATACATGGCCAACCCGCGTTTCGGTATTGATGCCGGCAACCAGGTCATCCTGCTGATCACCGGGGCGGTACCGTTGGTGTTCCGTCTTTTGGCCACACGGCTTCTGGGACGGATGTTCGACCGATGGAATCTGGTGAAACTGCGGATTTTGCTGAATACAATGTTTCTCGTCTCCATTCTGTTTTTTTTCAGTACCCGCTCCTATTGGCTGATGGGACTCAGCATGGCACTGTTGGGCACCGCGATGGCGGGCGGGCGCATTGCCTGGTCCCTGTGGGTAACCAAACTGGCACCGTCCGGTCAGTCCTCCGCCTATATGAGTGTACACATGCTCTCCACCGGCATCCGTGGCAGTGTGGCTCCCTTTGTGGGCTTCGCTTTAATCGAACGTTTTGAAATCCGGGAGGTCAGCGCCATGGGCTTGTCGCTGGTCGCCATCGCCACTCTCATGTTTATTCCCGCCATCCGCCACATGACCCAACGCGGGGAGGATCTGGAATCGAATGGTCAATAGCCATTCGTCATTGGTCATTTGACCCTGTTGACCCGTGACCAGTGACCATCGTCATTTCACCAACCCCGCCCGGTCATTGTGAATTCCGCGGTTGAAAAAGGGCCAGGGAACCATGAAACCGATGCCGATGATATTTTCTCCGGGCACGCCACCGAAATAACGGCCGTCCAGACTGCTGTGGGTATTATCCCCCATCATCAGAAATTCATTTTCCCCCAGTTGCAGGCTGGCCGCACAATCGGTGAAGAGCGGACGTACTTTTTTCCCGATTTCCTGTTCCTGATACAAAAACCAGTTGCGATCCACCTGACTGTACCCGGAATAGTGCTCGTGCTCGTATTGGCGTTTGAACACGTCGGGCTCATCCACCAGGACCCCGTCCGCATACAGACGGTTCCGGCAAATGGACATGCGTTCCCCCGGCATCCCCGTCAACCGTTTGATATAGGCACTGTTCGCCCGCACAAACGGGAGGTTCCGGGTGCTGAACACCACGATATCCCCTCGTTCGGGCCTGGCAAAATTCGTGATCAGGCGGTTGACGATGATATGATCGCCCTGCTTCAGCATCCCCCGGGCAATGACGTCCCCTTTTTTGACCGCGGTTCCCGGTCTCGGCACCCGGGGATACAGGACACCTTCGCTCAGATTGTCTCCGCCATAAGAATCTTCAAACAGCATATCCTTGTGGATCTTGTGCCGCCGCCCCCCCACCCGGATTTGCAAAAACGTATCCGCGGTGGTTCCTCTCTGCGGCATAATTCCGTTGGCTTTGGCCCGGATTTCCTTGTAACGGGATCCGGTCAGCAGAAATTTTCCCCAGCGGACCGGAACCTTGTCGGTCCAATCCGGCTCATACCCGGCCACCGAGGTGATGCCGTAGAGGGTTGGCTGCATGGAGCCGGTGGGAATCTGATAGGGTTGAAAGAAATAGGTCCGGAACCCCAGCGCCACCGCGATCACCACCACAAACACCTCCACATTCTCCCGCAGCGCATACGCCTTCCGCGGCGCCGGATGCACATCACAGGCCAATGCCACCGCGTTGTCGGAGAGCGCGATCCCCTCCTCATACCGTTTGGCCTTTAGGTGTCCCTTGAGATCCGCCTGAACGTTCCGCAGACGTTCCAGCAGTTCGGGCTTCAACAGATCCTCTTTCATTCGCCGGGCATATTTCACCTGAAACAGCGCATGCTCAATGTGCTTGCGCTGCTTCTTCTTTTCGGAGTTTAAAAAGATCATATCAGTACACATCCCGCTGATAGCGACGATCTTTCTGCATTTGTTTCAGGTAATTCTCCGATTCCTCGGCGGATTTTCCACC
>JBBDRC010000059.1:0-9676 GCA_040905625.1 Kiritimatiellia bacterium | reverse complement strand
GTCTGATTCGGCCAGTGAATCAAACACATCAACAATCAAAAATCAAATATCATCAATCGTCAATCCCCCGTGCTTCCAGTCCTCCTCTAGATTCAGATGTACGATTGTTGATTGTTGATTGTTGATTTTGGATGTTTGAAGCCCCCGCAGGCACGTCACTGCGTCTTGTCCCAGCGTCTTGTCCCGGCGTAGCGGAGCGAAGACGGAAGCGAAGCGAAGACGGAACACCCGCATGCGCCACTCTCTCTGCTATGCACTTTTGTATGCCTCACAGAGTCGGATTCCGACCTTCATTTTCCCTTTGCGTAAAGGTCGAATTGAAAATAGAATATGAGAAAGATAAACGCTTTTTTATATCATCTTCCTTCGGAAGACTCTAAAGTTTAGCCCCTCCTACTCTTAATCTTAATCGTAATCGTACGCGTAATCGTAATCGAACATGCTTCTTGAGGGATTACGATTACGCGTACGATTACGATTATGAAATCAGAAGGTATTGGCGGGAAACAACGTATAGACCGCCAGGGCGTGGAGGAGGCTGCCGGTGATGACAAAAAGATGCCAGATGCCGTGATGGAAGGGGAGGCGATGGTTGGCATAAAAAAAGACCCCGCCGGTGTAGGCGAGTCCTCCGGCCACCAGCAATTTGAGGGTGAAGGGGGTGTAGCTTCCGGCGATCAACAGATAGATGGCAATGTGATCGAAGGTCCGGAAGCGATGCTTGACCCGGGACGGGGGAAGGGCGTGATACAGGGTGGAGACGGTGTAGAGCAGAAACAGGGTGGTGCCGAAAATCGACACCGCAACCACTCCATAGGCATCCCCGAACCGCACCGCCCGGATGATCAGCAGCACCGTAACCGGAACCGCCAGAACGGCGGCAAGTCCATGGGTCAGGGCGTTGATCCATTCGTTCAGGGGAGATTGGGTTTTGTGCATACTGAATTCTTATCGCAAAAATCCACTCGGTTTATGGATGGACAGGCGGGGAGTTGATCTTTAAAGGCACATGCCTTGGAGATGACTATGTTGAAAAAAGTGCTGACAGGAAAAATTCATCAGGCCCGGATCACCCAGTGCAATCTGGATTATGTGGGGTCGATCACCATTGATGAGAATTTATTGCGGGCCACTGGGATTTTCGCCAATGAATTTGTGAACGTGGCGGATTTGGACAACGGGGCCCGGTTTGAAACCTACGTGATCAAAGGCAAGGCGGGATCCGGGATCGTGGGAATCAACGGTGCGGCGGCGCATTTGGTGAATCAGGGGGACCGGGTGATTATCTTTGCCATGGCGCAGATGGAGCTCTTCGAGATCAATGCACACCGGTCGAAAGTGGTGATTTGCGACAGCGACAACCGGATCAGCCAGTCACTCGAGTATCCGAGCAATTTGGACGAGACGATGGAGGAGATACCGAGAATATAATCCGAACGTCGAATTTTCATTTTTTCTCATGCAAAGGTGGACGGGATGTCACTGAGAGGGTAAGAGGGTCTGTATGGCATCCGCAACTCCATCCGAATCCCGCATTGTGCTTTTACACGGTAATGACGAGTTCCAAATCGACCAAAAAGTCCGTGAAATCATTAAAAACCGCTGTGCCGAGGCCGAGGCGAACGGGGCGCTGACCACGATTCGGGGGGATGTGGACACGGTGGATCAGGCGCTGGAGGTGATCCGGCAGACGTTGACCGCAATTCAGTCATTGAATATGTTCAGTCCGCAGAATGTGACCTGGATGCGGGAAGTCACGTTTTTGGGAGGGAAGGTGTTCAAATCGGAGGAGGTCAAGGAGTCGGTGGAGAAGCTTCAGGAGACACTTTCCAAGGGGTTGGGTGCGGAGCAGGTGTTGTTGATATCGGTTTCGGGTAAGGTGGATGCGCGTTCACGCTTTCTGAAAGCGCTGAAGCCGGTGGCGGAGATTGTGGAGTTCTCGCGCACCACGAAAGACTGGGAGGTGAAGGAGGAGGCGGTGTCACGGCTGCACGCGGCCTTCTCCGAAAGGGGAATCGAGGTGGCGAACACCCCTTTGCAGGAAGTGGCCGCGCGAGTGGGAAATGATACCCGGCTGATGCACAATGAACTGGAAAAACTGGATATTTATCTGGGTGAACGCAGGACATTGACGCTGGCGGATGTGGAATGGATGGTGCCTATTCACCAGGAGGCCCAGGTGTATCAACTGGGGGATTGCGTGGGCGGCCGGAATTTGACCAAGGCCATGCAGATGCTGCAGCAGATGGAAACGCAGGGTGCCAGCGAAATGGGGGTGATGGTGACCTTGCACAATACCCTGCGGGAGATGGCGTATCTCGGGGCATGCGTGCATCTGCGGGAGGCGCGGGTGGAGGATAAAGGACGGTTTGGGAAATTCGTTTTTCTGGACGAGGAGGCGAAGGCGGGGTTTCAGCGTCTGGTGGGAGACAAAACCCGGAGTCCGTTCCGGATTTACCAGTTGGGCCGTCAGGCACAGACCTTCACCCCCGGGCAATTGGACCGGATGCTGCGTCTGTCGGCGGACACCTACGATGCTTTTTTCAGGAGTCCGACCGCGAAATTTGAACAGCTTCGACTGTTGATTGTCTCTATTTTTTACGAATGCATGAGAAAAAGCGCATGAAAAGACTCTTATTATCCATTTTGCCACGGTGTGGCCTTTTTTTATGCCTGGCGGCGGGCGTACTTGGACGCGCGGCATCCGGGCCGGATTCGGACGATCTACCCCCGGTACCGAAACTGGATCTCCCTTTTCCGGTGGGGGAAAAGCTCACCTATGTGATTTATTGGGGCTGGATCGGGGTGGGAACCTCGGAGGCCACCACCGACTGGGTGTGGAGGGACGGGGCCTGGTCCCTGCAAATCAAGTTCCGAACCCAATCAAACGGGGTGGTGGATAAACTGTATCCGGTGGATGACCGGGTGGAGGTGTATATAGATCCGGACACCCTGCGCCCGGATGTGTTTATCCTCGACTTGAATGAGGGGAAGACGGTCCGGCACGCGGTCACCGAGTTCGACTGGGACACCATGCGGGCGACCTACACCCGGAAACGGGAGGGCCGCGAGGATGAGGTTAAACTGGTGGAACTCGAAAAGGGGACCCGGGATTTGGTGTCTTTTATGTATTTTCTGCGGAGATATGACTTCACGGAAGGCAACTTCTATGAGTATAAAGTGCTTGCGGATGAAAAACTGTATGATCTCACCGTAAAAACCAGTGGATATGAAAGAATAAAACTCGAAAATTATGGACGGATCAAAAGCCTGAAAATGGATCCGGAAGCGCAATTCGAGGGGGTGTTCGTCCGAAAAGGGAAAATGCGGGTGTGGCTGTCCGATGATGACAGGCAACTTTTGACCAAGCTGATGCTGGACACCCCGTTCGCGAATGTGCGGCTGTTGTTGCGCTCCGTGGAGGGGCCGGGCGCAGATGACTGGGTAAAGGAATCAAAATAAGCGTTCTTCGGCTGATTCCAAATAGAAAAAGATGCCCGGAAGAAGTCACCGACCATGTGTGAGGAGGAGAGGAAGGAAGAAAGCCGATAACCACCTTCCGGGCAAAGCAGCAAAATTCGTTTGTTTTAGTATAGACCTTGGAGTCGTATGTGTGTTCAATCAACTTTCATGAAATCTCCCAACCCCTCCATTTGTATCCTGGATGCCTTCACCACCAACCCCGGAGATCTCTCCTGGGAAGCCCTGGCATCATTAGGGAATCTGACGGTGTATGACCGAACTTCGCCCTCCGAACGGCTGGAACGGGCAGAGGGACATCACATTCTTATTACGAACAAAGTGGTGCTGGACAAAGGGCTTTTATGTCAAGTGCCGGACTGCGAACTGGTGTGTTTATTGTCCACGGGAACCAACGCGGTTGACCTGGACTATTGCCGGGAGCGGGGGATTCCGGTGTGCAATATTCCGGCCTACAGCACGGACTCGGTGGCGGAGCTGACATTCGCACTGTTATTGGACTGGGCCAGGGGAGTGCATGTGCACGGGGAGGCGGTGCGGGAAGGGGCGTGGTGTGACAGTGCGGATTTTTGTTTTTCCAAGACGCCACAACGCGAATTGGCCGGAAAAACACTTGGTCTGGTCGGGTTTGGTGAAATTGCCCGGGCTGTGGCCCGCATCGCGGCGGCGTTCGGTATGAAACTGCTGGCCTGCACGCCTCATCCCGAAGGCAAGCCTGAGATGGGACAGGATTTCGTGACCCTCGAGACCCTGCTGGCTGAATCGGATGTGGTGTCGCTGCACTGTCCATTGACGGAAGCGACACAAGGGTTGATAAATGAGGATCGCATTGCGATGATGAGACCCGGTGCGGTGTTGATCAACACCGGGAGGGGCGGATTGCTGGACGAGGCGGCGGTGGCGGCCGCGTTGAAGGAGGGGGTTTTGGGCGCGGCCCTTCTGGATGTGCTGTCTTCCGAGCCTCCCCGGGCCGACAACCCCCTGCTCTCGGCCCCGAACTGCACCATTACCCCGCATATCGCCTGGGCCACCCGGGCGGCCCGCGAACGGTTGATTTCGATTCTGGTCGAGAATGTAACCGCTTTTTTAGAGGGAAATCCGAAAAACGTGGTAAATCCGGCATGACGGATTTCACCCGGGTACAGGCGGAAATCGAGCGGGGGATTCAGGAGGGCCTCCATTTCGGCGCACAGGTGGCGGTCTCGGTGGCGGGCGAAAGCCGTCTGGTGAAGTCGTTTGGCATGAATGCCCCCTTTCAGCCTCTGGAAAATAAAATGCTGATGTTGTGGCTGTCGGCCTGCAAGCCGGTCGCGGCGGTGGCGGTCGGTTTGTTGCTGGACCGCGGGCAATTTGATCTGGACCGACCGGTGGCGGAGTGGATCCCGGAATTCGGCAACCGCAAAAAAAACCGCATCACCCCCCGGCATCTGTTGACGCATACGGCCGGAATCCGCGGGGCCACGCTGGGGTGGACTCCCAGACCCTGGGCGGATACAATCGGCATGATCTGTTATTCCAAACCGGAACCCCACTGGGAACCCGGGGAACAGGCGGGATATCACGTGGACAGCGCCTGGTATTTGCTGGGAGAGTTGATTCGACTGATTGACGGCCGTCCCTATGATCACTTTGTGCGGGAGGAGATTTTTCTGCCGCTGGGAATGGATTCCAGTTGGGTGGGCATCCCGGAGGCCGAGATGGATGTCTGGGAGGACCGCGTCGCCATGATGTACGACACCCGCGGCGGGATTCCGGAGGAGCAGGAGGATCTGACCCGCCGCGAATCGATCACCTGCTGTCGTCCGGGAGGCAACGGACGCGGACCCGCCTCGGATTTTTTACGGTTTTATCAGGGGATGAAACGCATGGTGGACGGAGAGGACGGGGTGCTCCGGGCGGAGACCGTCCGCATGTTGGTGGCGCCCCACCGGGTGGGGATGATGGACAAAACCTTTCGACAGACCATCGACTGGGGATTGGGATTCATGCGGCAATCCGATCACTACGCCCCCGGAGAAGTGCCGTATCAGTTCGGAAGTTTCGCCTCGAAAAATGCCTTTGGACACTGCGGAAATCAAAGCACCGCCGCCTTTTGTGATCCCGACCATGACCTCTGCGCGGCGGTGCTGTTCAACGGCATGCCGGGTGAAGAAAAACACCAGGCCCGCATGAGGGCGACTCTTGACGGTCTTTACAGGGATTTGGAACTGGGTTTTTGATCTTTGTGTAACCACCAAAGCAGCAACCCGATCACCAGGCAGAGAATCAGCACAAAACAGCTTATGATCAGGATGATTATTATGCGATCCGGACTGTTGGAATCTGTAACACAGTCAACCGCGAATGAACGCAAATGAACGCGAATGTTTTTAAGCTATATGTTAAGAAACAATACGGGGGCAACCCACATTGACAAATGACCCCCCTGACCCATGACGCAGCGAAGCTGCCCCTGACCCATGACCCATGACGCAGCGAAGCTGCCCCCTGACCCCTGACCCATGACTAACCAGCCCCCATTTTTTCTGGTTTTTTCCGCGTGAGTCCATACAGCTTCCGTATGCGATATTGGATGCGAATTCGAAGTGAAGTATGGATTGGAGTGCTGCTGTGGGCGGCGGGGGCGCTGTGTGCGCAGGGTTTGGATATCGAGAGTCGATACAGTCCGATGAATCGGCAGCGCTCCCCGCGTAAAGCGACGGAGTATATTATTCTTCACACCACCGAGGGGGGCGGAAAGGGGAGTCTGGAAAAGCTTCGCCGGTATGGGGAGGCGCATTACATGGTGGATGTGGACGGCCAGGTGACCCGGATCATTCAACACGACCGCATCGCCTTCCACGCGGGTCGAAGCATGTGGAACGGGAAAACCAACATTGATAATATCTCCATTGGTATTGAAATCGTGGGGTATCACGACAAGCCGGTCACCACCAGGCAAAAAGTGGCGGTGCGTGAATTGTTGCGGCAATTAAAGTCCATTTACTCAATCCCGGACAACCGGATACTCCCGCATTCCATGGTGGCGTACGGTCGTCCGAACCGATGGCATTCGGTTCCGCACCGGGGCCGAAAGCGCTGCGGAATGTTGATGGCCCGGGACGATGTCCGCCGGGAATTGGGGCTGGAAAGCAAACCGGGCTTTGACCCGGATGTGCGGGCGGGACGGCTGAAGGTGGCCGATCCCTATTTAAACACGGTCTTATACACCGTGGTGCCGGTCGCACAGTCGTCGGTCGGACAGGATTCACAGTCCACAATCGCCCGGGGACGTTCGGCCTGGGATATTGCCCGCGAGAATTACAATTCACCCACCACGGTCTATGTGTTCCCGGATGGAAACCGCAGGCGGGGGGATCAAATCACGGATTGGAACCGTCTGCCCCCCGGCACCCGGGTTCAGGTGGGATCGGAAGGAGTGGAACAAAACAGTGAAGTGGAGCGGGTTCAGGTTATTGGCCGTGACGGGACCACCGCCGCGGAAATCGCGGGGGCGGCCATCACCCGGGAGAGCACGATTTTCTTTTTGAAGGACGGCTCGGTGAAACAGGGCAGTGAGCTGTCCGCACAGGAGCTGATGAACCTTCCGGACGGCACCGGGATGCTGGTGGGCTATGTGCACGGGGGAATTATTCGCTCCAATCGGCGCGCCTTCGATATTTGCGGTCCGCGCTGGAATTTGCCCACCACCTTTTACCGGATGCCGGACGGGACGATCCGCAGTGGTCCGGAAATGAATGAGCGGAGCATTCCGCTGGGCACTCTGGTGTTTTTTCAACCGTAGTCCGGAATTGCATGCAAAAGCAGGAAGCAGGTTTTCGGGAATTTGAATTGGAGGACGGATGGGTTGCCCGGGTGGGTCGGACGGATGCGGATAATGACCGGCTGACGTTCAAACTCTCCTTTCCGCAAGACTGGTGGTTTCACGTCAAGGGATGTCCGGGTTCACATGTGGTGCTGCATCATCCGGACATCGATGAACCCCCGAAATCGGTGATGGAGGAGGCGGGCCGATTGGCGCTCCTGCACAGCAAGGCGAAAAACGCAAACAGGGCCGCGGTGAGCGTGGCGCGGATATGCGACATTACCAAAGGCCGCAAGGCACCGGCGGGGCAGGTGATTCTGCGGAAATCGCGGACTCTGCAAATTCGCAATCAGTAGATTCTTACTCACAGATGGATATGAAATAATTTCTTTCCTGCGGATGCTTCGCCGACCTCCGGCTGCTCTGGAATAGGGGGGTCATGCTAACGAAACATACCATTTTTTCCTGAATAAAACTTCCCTTTTTTGCAACATCCGCAGGCCGGCGAAGCATCCGCAGGGCTGTTTGATGCCAGGATATCAGAACCGACTTTTTACAGATCCAGGGTTTCCTGATAGGTGGGCGCGTAGGTGTCCAGATTGTAATCGGCGGCCAGGGATTTCGCAAACCCGGTGGCCACGGAGGATTCCCCGTGATTGAGCAGGAGCTTTTGCGGCTGTGGATCGAGCGATTTCACCCAGGTCTCCAGTTCGGATTTATCCGCATGTCCGCTGAATCCGTTGATCTGGGCGATGCGGGCGTTGATCGGGCACATTTGGCCCAGAATCCGCACTTCTCCGGGGCCGCTGAGAATGTGGCGGCCCAGTGTTCCCTCGGCCTGATAGCCGACAAAGAGGATGGTGCTTTCCTCGCGGCCGATATTGGAGAGCAGATGGTGCTTGATGCGCCCCCCGGTGCACATCCCGCTTCCGGCGATGATGCAAACGGTGCCTTTTATCTGGTTGAGCGCTTTGGATTGAGTTCGTGTGCGTGACATCTTGAGTCCCGGAAAATTCAGGGGGTGGTTGCCGCTTTCCAGCAGTGCGATGGTCTCGGGGTCAAAAAGTTCCTTATGACGTTTAAACACCTCGGTCACCCGCACGGCCATGGGACTGTCCAGAAAAACCAGGGTGGAGGGAATGCGTTTGGCGTTCAGTAATCCTGAGAAGTGATAAAACAGATCCTGGGTGCGCTCCACCGCGAAACTGGGAATCACCAGATTTCCACCCCGTTTATGGGTGTCGTTGATGATATCGGCGAGTTGACCGGGAATATCCTCTTTGGGGGCATGCGTGCGGTCGCCGTAGGTCGATTCCAGCACCACCACATCGGCTCCGGGCGGAGTGACCGGATCCCGGAGGAACGGCATTTCCGTGCGTCCAATATCTCCGGAGAAAATGATCGATTTGGTTTTACCGTTCTCTTCGATCTCAATGCGAATGCTGGCGGCTCCCAGAATGTGTCCGGCCTCGTACCAGGTGGCGGTAATGCCTTCCGACAGATCCACCGGTGTTTGGTAGTTCACGCCCTGCAGGAGAGTGATGGCGTTTTCCGCGTCTTCCACGGTATAGAGCGGATCGTAGCCGTATTTGGGCTCGCGGCCCTGCTGTTGATGCCGTTTTTGCTTTTGGCGCATATCCTCCTGTTGAATGCGGGCGCTGTCGCGGAGGATGATACTGATGATGTCGGTGCTGGCGTCGGTGGCCATGATGTGCCCCTTGAATCCTTGAGCCACCAGACGCGGCAACAGTCCGCAGTGATCCAGGTGGGCGTGGGTCATAAGCACCACGTCCAGGGAGGAGGGTTCCACCGGAAAATCGGCCCAGTTCCGTTCCTGAAATTTGCGTTCCTGGAAGTATCCGCAATCCACCAGGATGCGTCGACTACCGGTTTCAAGCAGGGTACAGGAGCCGGTGACATTGCGGGAGGCGCCGAGGAAGGTGAGTTTCATGATGTGTGTCCGGGGGGGGATGTGTTTGTCGGGATTAGAGAGTGTTGGAAAGGGTTGTCCGAATTTTGGCGGCGAGGGCTTGAAGGTCATCGGGTTCGGCGGCACTGGCTTTGCTGAAATCAAGATCACTGACCGCATGTATGGGAACCAGATGCAAATGACAGTGGGGAACTTCGAGTCCGGCCACGATCAATCCGATTTTTTTACAGGGGACATGCTCTTCTATGGCGCGGGCAATGGGACGGGCGGTGGTGAGCATTTTTTGCAGCAGGTCGTCGGGCAGATCGAAGATATAGTCAATTTCCTGTTTGGGAATCAACAGGGCGTGTCCCGCATGGATGGGGCGAATATCCAGAAACGCGTAAAAGTCATCGTCTTCGTAGAGACGGGCGGAGGGGATTTCACCGGAAATGATTTTTGTGAAGAGGGTGGGCATGGGG
>JBBDRC010000058.1:0-1605 GCA_040905625.1 Kiritimatiellia bacterium | reverse complement strand
CCTCGGAAAGGTGTCCGCGCATGAGACAC
The DNA here is from genome assembly GCA_040905625.1 of Kiritimatiellia bacterium. GTDB lineage: Bacteria > Verrucomicrobiota > Kiritimatiellia > SS1-B-03-39 > UBA6053 > UBA6053. The sequence continues at coordinate 1,576 of JBBDRC010000058.1, read as the reverse complement.
AAGTGCGCGGAGGTAAAGGGGAAGGCTAATCGCCGTAATCCCGGAACCGGAACCCCCGAGGAGTCGGACGGCAACATAGTACCAAAGAAGTCGGCGAACAAAGGGGTGCAACCCCCGGCGGAGTCGATGGAGGGAAGGAAGCCGACCGAGAGGAACCCGCAACAGGGAGCCACGTACCAGTCACAGGAATGGGACAGCGTGTCGAACCGACTGGAGCGGGTGCGTCAAAGAGCGAAGGCCCATAAAGGAGAGGTCTTCGTCAGTCTGTTTCACCACCTGAAAGTCCCCTTGTTGCGGGAGGCGTTCTATGCGCTCAAGCGGAATGCGTCTCCCGGACTGGATGGAGTGAACTGGTATGAGTACGAACGCAAGCTGGAAACCCGGCTGCCGGAACTGCAGGATGAACTGCACAAAGGCAGCTACCGGGCCACTCCCGCTAAACGGACGTACTTGGAAAAACCCGACGGGCGGAAACGCCCGTTGGGCGTGCAGGCAGTCGAGGACAAAATGGTCCAGATGGCGTGCGTGATTATCCTCAACGAGGTGTACGAACCGCTGTTTTGTGGTTTCAGCTACGGGTCACGGCCCGGACGCGGAGCCCATGACGCACTCGACGCTCTCCACGAGGGGATCTGCCGCAAAAAGATCAACTGGATTCTCGACTGTGATATCGAAGGATTCTTCGACCACCTGCCACATGACAAGCTGATGGAAATCGTCGAAAAGCGTGTGGCCGATCCGAAGCTTCTGCGGTTGCTCCGCAAATGGCTGAAGGTGGGATGGGTGGAAGAAGGCAAGCGGTATGCCAGTACGGTTGGAACCCCGCAGGGATCGGTGATCTCGCCCTTGTTGGCGAACATCTTTCTGAACGAGGTGATGGACCACTGGGTGTCCGATTGGAGAAAAGGAAAGGCCAAAGGCGACGTGATCGCGGTAAGGTACGTGGATGACGCGGTGTTCGGTTTTCAATATGAAAACGAGGCCCGCGTGTTTCTACAAGCCCTGCGTGAACAACTGGCGGCTCATGGACTGAATCTCCATCCGGAGAAAACCCGGCTCATTGAGTTCGGGCGTTTCGCTTCGTCGAACCGGAAAGACCGGGGAGAGGGGAAACCGGAATCCTTCGATTTCCTTGGTTTCACGCACAGTTGCGGGAAGACCCGCAATGGGAAATTCAAACTGCGGCGGGTAACCATCGCCAAACGAATGACCCGGAAGCTGGCAGAAATCAAAAAGGAGCTCAGAGCCCGGATGCACGATCCGCTGGGCAAGACGGGAAAATGGCTGGCGAGCGTCCTGCGGGGTGCGTACCGGTTTTACGCGATCCCCGGGAACATGAAATCCCTGCGCGCATACTATACGGCCATCGGTCGGATGTGGCTGCGCGCAATCCGCCGCAGGAGCCACAAGGCACAAGTGCGCTGGACATGGGAACGTTTCTATAGACTGCAACAAAATTGGCTGCCGCGACCCCGCGTGAGCCATCCATATCCCGACCAGAGATTCGACGCCAAACACTCAAGGTAGGAGCCGTATGCGGTAGTCCCGCACGTACGGATCTGCGCGGGGAGGGCTT
>JBBDRC010000057.1:0-9810 GCA_040905625.1 Kiritimatiellia bacterium | reverse complement strand
AACTCATAATTTCTCGGTCGTCGGTTCGAGTCCGGCCGGGCCCACCACCCTTTTTCAGTTTTTCCGAATCTCGGAATTGCTTCTTTTATCTTTTCCGACCCTCGGAACATCGCTTTGGAGACCCTTATGGAACCTGATTTGTATCATGATTTTGAAAATGCCGTCGCGCAACAAACCCAGCAGTGGGTAAAAGCGTACGAACCCCCCGGCGCGGATACCGCACACCAGTTTGTGCTGTTTTTGAAGCCCGAAGTGACCGCGGTTCATGAGGAGGTGGATGTGCAGGCGGTTTTGAAACTGATTCTGGAACGTCTGACCGCTTTCGAAGTGAGTGTGCACGCCATTCGGGTGCTGCCGGCCTCGTATTTGGCCAAACACTCCATTCTGGATCAGCATTACGGTGTCATTAATGCCATCAGCAAACAGGGGGAATCCGCACTGTCGGATGCGGCCCGGGAAAAATTGCATGAAGTTTTTGCCGACGAAATTGAACAGGGAGCACGCATTTTGGGAGGACATCAGTTTTTATCCGAACAAACCGAATTTTCCGCGCTGGCGCTGTCCACCCTCAACGACAATCTCGGCACCACCAAGCTGGGGGGCGGCAGTTATTGCATGAAATTGGATGTGCTGGGGCAGGTGTATCTGCTGCTCAACCCGTTTCATGCCTACCAACTGGTTCCGTTCACCACGCCCGGACGCGCGATTATCGTGCTGGAGGGGCGGTCTAATCAGGACTGGGAGGTCCTGCGCACCGAATTGACGGGCGCCACCAATCCCGCAAAAGCAAAGGAAGGAAGTATCCGCGCGGAACTGCTGGCCCGAAAAGAGGAACTGAATCTGAAAGCGGTCAACCAGGGAAACAACGGGGTGCATTTGTCCGCGGGTCCTCTGGAGGGAATGGTTGAATTGCAACGGTTCTTCAGCGACCATGAGGCGGGTGAAACCCTCGACTGGACCGATACGCTGTTCGGGCATCAACTTGCGGAGGCGGGAATCAGCCGGGAGCGGATCACACAACTGGCCGGGAACATCCCTCTCGACGTGGAGGGTCAGCCGGTTCCGGCCTTTGACCTTACCGAAGAAGTCAACGCGGCGGATGCCCTGAAGAGTTTGATATGAATATTCCCGAAACCCTCCCAAACTGGGCACCGCGCCAGGCCGCTGTGATTCTGGCCATGCTGGAGGCAACCGAACAGGGCGTGCGGGAGGGGCAACCCGCGGACCGCGTGTTGCACAGCCTGATCAGCGGCAACAAAAAATACGGCAGCCGGGACCGACGTCTGATCGGGGATACAGTGTTTGCGTGGTTCCGTTGGCACGGAGCCATCGGCTCGTTACCTCTGGCCCGCGGACTCTGCGCGGCCTGGGCCCTGGAAGGGCGCGAATGGCCCCCCGCCCTGCTGGCCATGCTCTCGGAACTCAACTGGTCCCAACCGGACCCTCTCGACGAATCCGCAGACTTGGAGGCACGCAAAGCATCGGTGGAACATGCGTTTGATCTTGAACTCCCCCCGGTGGAACAGTGGCTGCCGGAGTGGTGGAAGAAAGAGAGCTCCCATATCGGCGATTTTGCGGACCGACTGCAGGAGCATTTTCAACGCCCCCCCACCTGGCTGCGGATGGATCACTCTGCCCGGGCGCGGCTGCATGACGGGTTGATCGCGGACGGGGCTGAATGGGCGGGCGAGGCTTCCCCCTGCGCCTACGCTTTTGAGGATGCGGGCAAGGTGCGGCGCTGGATGGATGCGCATGGGGATGTGCTGGAAATCCAGGATTTGTGCAGCCAGCAGGTGGTGCGGGTCTGCAATCCGTCTCCGGGTCAGAACTGGTGGGATGCCTGCTGCGGGAACGGCGGAAAAAGCCTGCAGCTCCTCGACGATGCCGAACGCAATCTGGATTTAACCTGCACCGACCGCCGGGAGGAGGTTCTCAAGGAACTGATCAAGCGCGGGCGCCGTCACGGGTTGAGCAAGGTGCGGCGCTACAGTCTGGACTTGTTATCCAAAGATCTGCAACTGCCCCAAATCGTCTTTGACGGTGTTCTCCTGGACGCGCCCTGCAGCGGCACCGGCACCTGGAACCGGAATCCGGATGCGGCCTGGCGCTCCGAGGCTTCCGATGTGCCTCAGGCCGGTCGACGTCAATTGGGAATGCTTAAAGCGATTGCGCCCGCGCTTTCGGCGGGCGGGGTACTGGTGTACGCGGTGTGCACGCTGACCAGGACGGAAACCGTGGATGTGATTTCGGCCTTCTTGGCAGAGCACTCCGAGTTTCGTCTGGATCCGATCCCCCACCCATTAACCGGAAGCGAAACCGACGGCACGATCACGCTGCTCCCCAAAGATACCCGGGGCGACGGAATGTACATCGCGCGAATGGTGCGAACATAAGGTTTTGGCGCTGCCAAATTTTACACATGCAGGGGGAATGCCTGTTTCACTTTGTTTTTTGGCAGGTTGCCAAAATCATGGAGACATGATAAGAAAACCGTATGTCAAAAAACTATTGCATTGGTGTGTTTCCGGGGGATGGGCACGGCCCATCGGTAATTCAGGCGGCTCAGCGGGTACTTTCCGCCGCCGCGGCGGCATCCGGCTTCGGGGTGGAGTACCGGAAATTTCCCTGCTCGGGTGCTCACTACCTCGAAACCGGGGAGTTGTGCTCCGAGGAAATTCTGGAGGAACTGAAGGGGCTTCCCGCGATTCTGTTTGGCGGGGTGGGACATCCCAAGGTGGCTCCGGGCCTGCTCTCACGGGAGATTCTACTGAAAATTGCCGATGCTCTTGATCTCTATATTTCGGAGCGTCCCGTACGGTTGATGCCGGGAGTGAAGAGTTATCTGCGCACCAAAAAAAACGAGGAGATCGACTACGTCATTATCCGTGAACATTCCGGGGGACTGAACGGTAAAATCGGGGGAAACGCGCTCAAAGGCACCCCCGACGAAGTGGCACAGGAAAGTCTGATTTATACCCGGTTTCAAGTGGAGCGTTGCATTCGATATGCCTTTGAGGTTGCCGCATCCCCGCATCGAAAGGGAGAACTGACCCTGAGCGGAAAAAGCAGTCTGCAGCCCCACGCCTACAGTTTGTGGAAACGGGTGTTTGAAGAGATGGGCGATCGCGACTTCCCCCACATCAGGCGTTCCTATATCGAAGTGGATGATATTTGCATGCAACTGGTCCGTTATCCGGAAAGTTTTGATGTGATCGTGACCGGAAATTTAACCGGGGACATTCTGGCCAATGTGGGTGCGGTGAGCCAGGGGGGCGCGGGGTATGCCTCCATTGGCAGCATTCATCCCGGTAAAACCGGGATGTTCGGTCCCATGCGGGCGAGTCCTGAATTTTACGAGGAATCGGTCCTGCAGGCCAACCCGATTTCGGCGATTGGCGCGGTGGTGATGCTGCTTCGTCAGCTCAAGCAATATGATGCGGCGGATAAAGTGGAGGAGGCGATGATCATCACCCTCGCCACCGAAGTGATCGGGGAGGGCTCCATTCTTTCGCGCTTCCAAACCAATGAAGTCGCGGACATGATTGTGAACCGGATAAGGTGAGCGGATTAATTCGCAGCTCCCTTCGTCCTCGAAGGGAGAACCCCAGAGCCCAAGATCTCTGCTCAGGCCGTCCGCTGTTTTCCCTTCGGGACGAAGGGAACTACTTTCCCAGGCTGACTTCACCGCTGTAGAGAATGTGCAGCACACCTGCCTCGTCCCGTACCAACAGGGCGCCTTGATCGTTCACGTCCTCGGCGGTTCCCTGCAGGATAGTACCGTTTCCCATTTCAACGTGCACGTGTTGTCCCGGGGTGACCGCGCCCTCCCGCCAGCCTGATAGAATCCCGGAGGTGTCTCCGTCCCAGCTCTGCTCCACCAATGTTTCCATTTGACGCAACACGTCGGTCAAGACCTGGCTTCGCCGCCAGGATCTGCCGGTTTCAGAAGCCAGTGAGCAGGCGATCTCCCATAATTCCCTGGGAAACTGTTCCCCGGGCGTGTTCACATTCATGCCGATTCCCAGCATGGCGTATTGGATGCCCTCCATGTCCACACTCATTTCACAGAGGATCCCGCAGACTTTCCGCCCGCGAATCAGCACGTCGTTGGGCCATTTAATCTCCACGCCGTCCACGCCCATCCGGCGCAGAGCCCTAAAGACAGCGGTGGCCGCGAGCAGCGGAAGCAGGGTGGAGTCCTGCGGAGACAGCGGAGGACGGAGCAGCACTGAAAATTGCAGGCTGTCCCCCGCCCTTCCAAACCAAGGACGCCCCCGCCGGCCGCGTCCGGCCTCCTGCACTTCCGACACCACCACGCTTCCTTCCAGGGCCCCCTCCCGGGCCAGCAGACGAATATCGTCATTAGTGGATCCGGTCACTTCCTTGTACACATATTCTCCGTCCGCAAATCGGGTTCCGTGCAGAAAGGCCTGAATCACCTCCCCCCGCAGGCTGTCCGGATCGCGAATCAGACGATAACCTTTGCGGGGACTGGACTCGATTTCATAGCCCAATCCCTGCAGGCCCTTGATTTGTTTGGAAATCGCGGCGCGGCTGACACCCGACGGTTGACGCAGCACCTCGCTGCTCACCCACTCCGGCTCCGCCCGGCGTAATGCCTCCAGTAGCTTGATGTTCATGTTGATTTCAACTGTATGTATAGATTTTTCATGCAACCGCCAGGGCGCGGACTTCATCATCCAGGCGATTTCCAAGCTTGTCTTCAACCAGTGCCAAATCAAAATGAGACTGGAGATTCAGCCAAAACTGAGGAGAAATTCCGAAGAAACGCCCAAGCCGCAAAGCGGTGTCCGCACTGATACACCTCTTTCCGTGGACAATTTCATTGATCCTTCGGGGAGGAACGCTGATATCTTTTGCGATGCGATACTGTGAAATACCCATGGGCTTTAGAAACTCCTCCAGAAGGACTTCGCCGGGATGGATGGGGGGCAATTTTTTATCAGTGCTCATGTTTATTCTCCTAATGGTAATCCACAATTTCAAGGTCATAGGCATTGCTGTCGTGCCACCGAAAGCAAATACGCCATTGATCGATAATCCGGATGCTGTGCTGTCCCAATCGATTCCCGCTCAGCGCTTCCAGCCGGTTGCCGGGAGGGACACGCAACGAATGTAAATCAGGGGCCGCATCAATCATCCAAAGCTTACGCATTGCCACCCGCTGTATATCATCCGGCAGTTTTGGCGCACGTTTCCACTGAAAGATCTTTTCGGTGTTTTTGCACCGGAACGATTTTATCATGTGTGAATGATAACGTGATGCGTTAATGTTGTCAAACGATTTTCCCTCACGCCGGCGATATTTTTTCGTTTCCCCAAATCACCTTCGCCCCCAAATCACCGAAACGGGGATCGGAGGTCAGCAGGGCACACTCACGCTCCATCGCCTGCGCCGCAATCAACCGATCAAAGGGGTCGGGATGCGCAGAGGTCAGATGATGGCTTTGATAAATCACGGAATCGGACAGCGGAATGTCCTGAACAGAAAAAAATGCCCGGCGGGAGGGAATCCACTCCTCCGGGGGAATAGGCAGGGGGAGTTTTCCAACCCGGTACTTCAGCACAATTTCCAGCACACTGACCTGACTCATCAGACGCGGATTCCGGGTGTCGTTTAACAGTTCGGCTGCTTTATCCGGAATCCGATCCGGATCCAACGCCAGCCAGAGAAAGGCGCAAGTGTCCAGGTAAAATCACCTGTTGTTTTAACTGACATGACTTTAAATCACCTGTTGCATTAATATTCACAAACACCCGGGACTTTATGAACCTGGGCCTTGACGTGCTTAATCCTTGGCACACTTAGATAAAGAGAGCCGACGAGGCTTGACAGGAAAGAGATTTTCTCTATTTTAAATCCATGAACATTTTTTCGAACCTGCCGGCATGTTTGCTTCTCCTTCTACGCGAAGGCTGATGTGGCGTGTGTGCATTCGAATAACGAAAACCAACACCCGCCGCTGTCCGGTGGGTGTTTTGCTTTCAAGCCCCCGGGTGCGGTGGCGGGGTCAACTCAAAAGGAACAGATGATGACTGCAAATAATGAATCAGATCGGGTGTTGATCTTTGACACCACCCTGCGCGATGGTGAACAATGTCCTGGCGCGAGCATGAACCTGGGTGAAAAACTGCAGGTGGCCCAGGCCCTGGCCCGCCTGAAGGTGGATATCATCGAGGCCGGATTTCCGGTGGCTTCCCCAGGTGATTTTGAGGCGGTCAAGAAAATCGCGCAAACCGTGAAGGGGCCCCGAATTGCCGGGCTGGCCCGCTGTGTGGACAAGGATATTGAAACCGCTGCCGAGGCGGTGGCTCCGGCGGGCGACCGCGGACGCATTCATGTGTTCCTGGCCACCTCCGCGATTCATCGTGAGCATAAACTGCGCAAGGCCAAAGCGGAAATTATCAAATCCGCCGTGGCGGGGGTCACTAAAGCCAAGGGCTTCCTGGAGGATGTGCAGTTCAGCCCCGAGGATGCCTCGCGCACCGAATTGGATTTTCTGGCCGAAGTCACCGAGGCGGTGATCGACGCGGGCGCGACCACCATCAATATTCCCGACACCGTGGGCTATGCGATTCCCGAGGAGTTCGGTCGCTGCATCGCCTACTTGAAGGAGCATGTGCGCAATATCGATCAGGCGGTGATCCATGTGCATTGTCACAATGACCTGGGTCTGGCGGTGGCGAATTCCCTGGAGGCGGTGCGCAACGGCGCCCGCGGAATCGAATGCACTATCAACGGCATCGGCGAAAGGGCGGGCAACTGCTCGCTGGAGGAAGTCGTGATGGGCCTGCGCACCCGCAAGGATGTCTATGGCGGATTGTGGACGGGCATCCACACCCCGGAGATTTACCGGACCAGCCGCTTGGTCAGTCAGTTGACCGGACTGCACGTGCAGCGCAACAAAGCAATTGTGGGCGCGAACGCCTTCGCCCACGAATCCGGGATTCACCAGGACGGCATGTTGAAGGAGCGCAGCACCTACGAAATCATGAATCCGGAGGACATCGGACTGACCACCGGATCCGAACTGGTGCTGGGCAAACATTCCGGCCGCCACGCCTTCCGCGAACACATTCAGGAATTGGGATTCACCCTGGAAGGTGACCGTTTGCAGCAGGCCTACGACGATTTCATCACCCTGGCCGATAAGAAGAAGCACATTTACGATGATGACCTGATTGCGATTCTGCAACAGCATCTGGAAGTGGTCCGGGGAGCCTACGTGCTGAACTACCTGCATGTCTCCACCGGCAACATCACCGTCCCCACCGCCACCGTGCGGCTGGAGAAAGACGGAGATGTGCTCGAAGACGCGGCCTGCGGGGACGGCCCGGTGGATGCGGCATTGAACACCATCGAACGGATCACACAAGTGAAAGCCACGCTCACGGATTTTGCTCTGCAATCGATCACCACCGGTAAAGACGCGCAGGGAGAAGTCACGGTCACCGTCCGCTTCGAAGACGGCAGCCTGCTCACCGGCAAAGCCTCCAGCACCGACATCGTAGAGGCGGGTGCCAAGGCCTATCTGAACTGCATCAACCGCTATCTGGCCAGGCAGGATCAGGCATAAAGATCTCCATTCCGGTTATTCGCGTCCCATCGGATTTTGCTCTCTCAACGCCGGAATAGGGATTAAAGCATCTCCCCGGGAGGGAGATGACGGAAACGAGAGCGGTGTCGATGCGGCGTTTGGTGTCGGTGTCGAGCATGGGGATTCAGGAAAGTAGATGAAAGGCGGCGGGCCCGTCGGGGAGCAGAGAGGGATCGATGCGGTGGTCGAAGGTGGCGAAGCGGGCCTGGCGTGAGGCGGCGAGGGCGAGGAGGTAGAGGTCGGTGAGGCCTTTGCTGGTTGGAAGGCGGGGGAAGATCCGTTGGTCTGTCAGGGAAGGGTCATCCGGCCAGAACTGGTGACCGGGCATGGAGGTCAGGCTGCGCAACAGGATCCGCGCTTCCCCTGGAGATCCGGGGCCGTCAGGGTACCGGGGGTTCCCCAGAATGCGCAGCAGTCCGTTCTCGGTGAGGGGGCAGGTGGCCCAGCCGGTGAGGGAAACGCGTTTGAAAAAGGTAAGGGCCGGGGCATGATGTGGATGGGCGGGATCGAGCAGGGCGATCAGGACATTGACATCCAACAAAACCATCAAGTTCTCCCAGGCAGGTTGAGGACCTCACGGATTTCCGTCTCGTCCATCTCCTCTTCCAACCTTTGAATGTCCTCCAGGCAAATCCGATCGGAGGGAGATCGTTTGAGCATGAGAAAACCCAGTTCGTTTCGCTGAAACCGACTTTCCTCGTTCGGTGCCATCTCCTGCCGGCCCTGAATTTCCCGGCGCAAGGCGTGTTCGACCAGAGACTTCAAGGTGGTCCGCCGCCGGAGCGCCATAGATTTGGCCTCCAACAACAGGTCGTCTGGCAGGTCAAGTGTGGTCTTCATATGGGTAAGTATATTGTTATACGGGTCATAAGCAAGTTTTATCTTAGGTTCCTTTGAGCCCTACCTGCTTTCTGTGCCGATTTTCAATCTGTGCACCAGGATAACAGGATCATCTGGATGAAATCCTGTTAATCAAAACAGGGAATGTCCTGCCAAGATTTACCAGTATCGGTTCACCGCGAGGTCGGCGATGATGACCAGGAGGAGGGAGGGCAGATAGACGATGGTGCTGTACAAGAGTCGCCGGGCATCTCTTCGGGTGTGCCGGGCGACAAATTGGACGCTGGCCATCATGACGTAAATGCCGAGCAGCAGTGCTCCGGCGAAATAGATCCATCCCGCCATTTCCATGAGGGTGGGCAGGAGGCTGACCGCCAGCAGCAGCAGCGCGAACAGCAGCACCTGCATGAACAGGCGGGCACCGTTTTTGTCCACGACGCTGAGCATTTTGTAGCCGGCTTTTTCGTAGTCGTCCTTGTAAATCCAGGCGATGGCGTAGAAGTGGGGATGTTGCCAGGCGAAGAGGATGGCAAACATCACCCAGGCTCCGAAGTCGAGTGTGTTCATAGCGGCGGACCAGCCGCAGAGGGTGGGCATCGCTCCGGGAATCGCGCCGATGGTGGTGTTGAGCCAGGTTCGGGTTTTGAGCGGGGTGTACACCACCACGTACAAAAAGGCGGTGCTCAACACCAGAAAGGCGGTGAGGAGATTGACGGTCCAGATCAGCCAGCCCACCGACCCGAGGCTGAGGATCAAACCGAAGCTGAGCGCGTGTTCAGGCAGGATGCGTCCCTGCGGCAATTCCCGGTTGCGGGTGCGCTCCATGCGCGCATCCAGATCCCGTTCCATCACATTGTTCAACACCGCCGACCCGGCGGCGGCTCCCATAATGCCGATCAGGGCGGCGATCAACCGCATCCATCCGTGCCCCTCCACATCCGGGGCCGCCAGGATATAACTGAACGCGGCCGTCACCCCCACCATGCGCACAATGCCGGGTTTGCAGAGATTCAGATAGGAGTGGAAGCGGGACATTAGAGAGGTCAGAAGTCAGAGGTGAGAGGTCAGGAGGAAGAAATCAGAAGTCAGAGCTGAGAGGTCGGGAGTCAGGAGCCAAGATGAGAGGAAAGAGATTCGTACTCCTAATCTTACTCGTAATCGTAATCGATTTGTTTTTCTCGATTACGATTGCGATTAGGATTAGGATTACGATTAGGACTGGGATTAGGAGGGTTCAAAGGTCACAATTGAGAACTTAGCCAACAACTAACAACTATCAACCAACAACCAACAACTATCAACCAACAACTATCAACCAACAACTATCAACCAACAACTATCAACCAACAAC
>JBBDRC010000056.1:0-9841 GCA_040905625.1 Kiritimatiellia bacterium | reverse complement strand
CGGCTTCCTCCGTGGAAACCCAGACCTTGCACTGATCCCCTGAATAGGTGTCCAGGGTGGGAGCCGTTCCCTTGAGATTCTGCGGATCGGATTTCCCCGGCCACCAGCAGATCGTTTTCCCCTTCATCCGAAAGCGAATTTCCAGGTTCTGTTTGGAGAAAGCTTTGCCGTCCCTTTTGTGGATCAGCGTGCAATGCTCCGTGCGAATGCGCAGACTGCGGGCGTTTTGTTGAACGGTATAGCTGACGGGTGATGTCTGTCGATTCATCACCCGAAGGGTTGCCCGGTCTTCAAACACCCCGTCTTCCGCCCACTCCAGACGGAACATCCTGGAGGTGAGCATGGTGAAACGGGCGGAGTCCAACTGGACGACATTTTCAGGGGAGGCGATGGGAGTAGTCATAAAAAAATCATTAGCCCGGAATGCGTACAAGGGGAAGTACGTTTCACCAGATAACTTTAAGCAACCCGCTGCGGGTGGTGTCACTATCACGACAGACTCACCGGCCAGAGCCGCCTGTTCATATTTCCAAACAGGACAAATATACATTGAAAATTCTGTTGCAACCACAGATATTTCAATGTACTTCATAAGTATGATTTATCGGGAAAAGCATATCAATGAAATAAAAGAAGCGGTTGAGCGCAGCCGGGTGGTTGGCTTGATCGGTCCTCGTCAATGCGGAAAAACGACGTTGGCAAGGGAGTTTGTCGGCCAGGACTCAATAAATTATTTCGATCTTGAGGACCCGACGAGCCTGGCACGTCTGGACGACCCGAAGCTGGCGCTTGAACCCTTGAAAGGATTGGTCGTTATTGATGAAATCCAGCGAAAGCCCGAACTTTTCCCGTTGCTGCGCGTTCTTGCCGACCGGAGAAGACCTCCTGCCACGTTTTTAGTGTTGGGGAGTGCCGGCCCCGACTTGCTCAGGCAGTCCTCCGAGTCGCTTGCCGGACGCATCGAATACCTGGAGGTTGGCGGTTTTGGCTACGGTGAATTGCAAAACTTCAAACAACGGGAAGCCCAGTGGCTGCGTGGCGGCTTCCCGTTGTCTTTGCTCGCGAAAAGCGATAAAGACAGTTGGAAGTGGCGCGACAGTTTTATCAAAACGTTCTTAGAGCGTGACATTCCCCAGATGGGGATTCAGACACCGTCAACAACGTTGCGCCGGTTTTGGACGATGCTCGCCCACTGTCACGGTCAGATCCTGAACGCCTCGGAATTGGGACGATCCCTTGGCATAAACCAGACCACGGTTTCACACTATCTGGATTTACTTGAAGATTTGTTCATGATCCGCGCGTTACAGCCATGGCACGAGAATCTGAAAAAGCGCCAGGTAAAGCGGCCCAAAGTCTATTTCAGGGATTCAGGCCTCTTTCACTCCCTGATTGGAATCCGGGATCCGCTCTCTTTGCTGGAGCATCCTAAACTGGGAGCGTCCTGGGAAGGCTATGCCCTGGAAGAACTTCTAAAAGCTCAGCAACCGGATGAAGCGTTTTTCTGGGCGACGCACAGCGGTGCAGAGCTGGATCTGCTGATGTTCAGGGACGGCAAACGCCATGGCGTCGAATTCAAACGCAGGGACGCGCCCCGATTGACCCCTTCCATGAAAATCGCCATGGAGGATTTGAAGTTGGATCAATTAACGATCGTGTACCCTGGAGCCAAACGCTACGCCCTCGCAGAATCCATCCATGTGGTCCCCCTGGAGGACGCGTTGAAAGGACAACACACGTAGAGATTTTATCCGTTTTTGCAGAACATCACCTATGAAGGCCCAAGAAACTAAAACCGGGAGCGAGAAGGTTCACTTCAGGGATGTCGTAGTCGGCGGAGCCGCTTCCGGGCGTATTGCCACGCCGCTGCGACTGGGGGTGGAGAGCTTTGTCTTCTTTCATGAGGAAAGGCCCTGAGAGCCGGGACAGGGCCTGTGGAAAAAAAGCGGCCGGCAGCGAACCCGGCGTTGCCGGCGACGCAATCAGGTATGAGGAACCGCGGGGTAAGGCCTACACGGGTGGACCCTCCGGTTAATAGCCGCCCGAATACATCGGCAGGTAGCGGTAATACACTTCCAGGCAGAGGGTGGCGAGGGCGGTGCTGACGATTCGTCCCATACGGTTGTCGTACCGCCCCCTGGCCGCCCAGGACCCGGCGTGTTCCCCGTCCCCGATTTGACTCTCAACCAGAATGACCCGCAGACGGTTGTTCCACAGATCCCAGACATCACCCTGGTGCTGAAAAAGCGCGAGGGTGCCGTAATACCAGTGATACATGTCCACGTCTCCGGCTTCGGGGAGTTCTGTGGATAAAAAGGCGGCGCTTTCGATCATGTCGGCCCGGTTCCGGGGGGCACCCAATAATTGCCGGGCAAACATGCCTTCAGCGGTCATGGCCCGCCGCTGGGCGTTGCGACTGTCGTATCCATAGCGTCCGCCCTCCCGTCCGGCGGACACGCGGTCCAGCCATCCATCGGCGCGGGTCAGGGTTTCCCCGGGAATGGACAAACCGATCTGCTTGGCGGAAGTCAGTGCCATGGCCGCCCAACCGAACACGGAGGTGTCCCCTTCTTCTCCGGGACGATACCGCCAGCCCCCGGTTTCTCCGTGCTGGGCCTCGACGGCATAGGCAAGTGCCCTCTTCAGAGGTTCCTGAATGCGGTCGTCCCGGGTCATGGCGTGCATTTCCGCCAGAGTAATGGTGGCGATATGATGGTCATACATGTCCTTGCCCACCAGGGCTCCGTTCTCATCCTGCTGCGCCAGCATCCAATTCAGCGCCTTTCCCATGGTTTGTTGATACTCTCCCTCCGACTGATGTGTCACCCCGTGTCCCAGAAAACAAAGCATCACCAGGGAGGTGGCGGCGATGTCATGGTTTTGGTCGCCTCCCCATGAATGGATGTCCCAATGTCCTTCCGCCTCCTGGGTGCGCGAGAAAAACGCCAACGCCCTGCGAATGGCGGCTTCGGTCTCGTCGCTGCCGCCCAACTGTTCAATCAGTTCCCGGCGCACGGCGGGATCGCGCAAGTGATAGCTCAGACTGGCCACAGGCGCGGTTTCCAACTCCAAGCGCACATCGGGATTCATGCGGGGCATGGCGATTTCGATCGCGTCCGAAAGAGCCATCTCGGATTCCGGCAAAGGCCGGGCATCCCCCGGACGCGGGGCTGCGGGCAAATCCACAGTCAAAAGATCGCGGGAAACGTTCAGCGCGGCCCCGGGCAACTTCTGTTGACGGCGGGTGGGGGAGGAAGCGGTTTCCACGCGGATATCGCTTCGGGTCAGAGCTCCGGGTGCGGCGGGCGCTTCCGTGGAGGCGGTTTCAGCCACCGGGGACGGGCTTTGGCCCGCTTCGGGCAGGCGGGACAGTTCCGCCCGCGCGTCCGCCGCACGGGCCGGCAATCCCGCCGTAAGGGTGGGCAGATTCTCTTCCAACCCCGCAGTTTCCGGCAAAGCGACGGACTCCACGGGACGCGCCTCCGCAACTGGTGCCTCGGACAGGGGTTCGGTGACCGAAAATTCGGGAGCGGGAAGCGGCAAAGCCTGACGTTCCAGGGGAGACAAGGCTTCAACGGCAACTACCATCCGGGCCTGCGGCACCGGAGCCGCAGGCGCTTCGGGCGCGGCTTCCGGGGATGGCGCCACCCGGTCTATGGGAGCCTCGGTGAGTTTCGCGAATTCCCGAAGTTCCCCCATCTCGGCGGCGGGCAGGTCGGTGAACACGTCGGGAAGGGTTACCATTTCCGGGGTGGTCTCGGGCAGATCCGCGGTTTCCCGCGGGCGGGATTCCAGGGTGTCGGGCAAGGTGAAATCGGAGGGCACCGGAGAGGGTTCCGGCAAGTCCATGCGCAACGCTTCCGGCAGTTCCGGCGGCGCGAATTCTTCGGGCAGGCGCACCTGTTCGCTCAAGGGGGTGCTTTCGGGCACACTCAGCTCGGCAATTTCCTCGCGCAGCTCCAGGGCCAGCTTTTCCCGGGCCAAATTCTGTTCGGACACCCGTATCTCCAGAGGACCGGCACTCTGCTCCACCACCGCCTGTCCCAATAACCACATTCCCAAAAGAAACAGCAGCAGGGCGTGAACCAGGGCCGACATGGCCAAGGCCCGGGCCCGCGGACCCAACGTCGCCTCCGATCCATACAATTTCCGCCACAACCACAAACACAACAGCAGAGCCAAAATGCTCAGCAAAGTCCAGAGCCCATAGCGCTCCAGCCACACGCGAAAGGTTCGCCAGGCTAAAAAAGGACGCATGATAACTTCCCGCGAAGTGGTATGCCACAGAGTGAAATTGTCGGGATGCGCCTGTCCGCGGTTGCTGCTGAACACCAGTCCATGTCCTTCGTGCCAAAGCGCGGGATCCATCTCATCACCTGGACGGTTCACGGGGGGGGGCAGGGCGCGCGGCCCCAGGGGGTCCCGCGGGGTCAGCCGCATCCGATAGATGTCAAATCCACCGTGTCCGCCCTCGCGATTGGAGCTGAAATAAAGAAAATCCCCGTTGGGACTGAAGGCCGGCTGACCATCGTCCGCATCGGAATTGACCTCCGCCCAATAGGAGGCCTGATCAAAGCGGATGCCCGCCTCTCTTTCCCCGTCCGCCTCGATATCCATCCGCGACGCGAGATATAAATTAAAAGGGGGCCGGCGGCTTCGCTCCCGCAGGGTTGCCCGCCAGGCCATTTCATCCTCCACCGGCGGGGCGTCCACGGGCCGGTTGGAGGCAAACGCCAACTGCCGTCCCCCGGCATCCAGGGCGGGATCGTATTCATCGTAAATCGAATTCACGCTGTCGCCGAGCACTTCCGGCGGTTCCCATTCCCCATAACGTCGGCGGCTCATCCAAATATTGTATCCCCCCGGTCCGCCCGGGCGATCCGAATAAAAGAAGAGCAAATCGCCACTGCGGTTGAGTTCCGGACCCAATTCATCGGACTCGGTGTTGAGGGCCGTCAGCGGACGGGGTTCGCCCCAGTGGTCCCCCTGCCGTTCGGCTTCAAACAGATTGGCGGCACCGCCCGCCTGGCGCCAGGCGAACACCAAAACCCGTCCGTCCGCGGAAATCGCGGGCTCAATATGATCGGTGGTGCCGGGAGCAAGATGGATTGGAACCGGATCCTCCCAAAGTATCTGCCGCAATTCCCCGCTTTTGGCGGTCCGGGAAATGCTCACCCCGTCGGTCCAGGTCGAAAAGCGTCGATTCAGCCAGGCCGCCGAGTAGCCGGCCGCAAAAAGCAGCAGTCCGGAAAAGGTGAAAAGGAAAATGCGTTTGAATCGCGCCATGGTGTTGGAATCCGTCTGAATCAACGGGGAAGTTCATATCCGATGTTGGCTTCGTGGATGCCAGCCTGCCTGCAGGCGAGGACGGCGGCCGCCACCGCGCCGTGAAGGGCGTTTTGGTCGCCGCGGATGAGCACTTTCTTCTCCCCGCCGGCCACGGCCTCGCGCAATCGTCCGCGCAGGGCGGCCAAATCCACGGGAATAGTCCCGAGCAGATAGGAGCCGTCGGCGCGCACGTTGATGATCAGCACCGAAGGCGCCGCGCTGAGTGTTTCGCTGTCCCCGGAATCCGGCAGCCGCACTTGGGCGTCGCGTTCCTCCTGCTGAAAGGTGGTGGTGGCCAGGAAGAAAATAATGAGAATGAACATCACATCCAGCAGGGAGGAGATGTTAATGAGTTCCCCGCCGCCCTCATCGTCGCGACGAATTCTCATGTCAGGTTTCCATCCAGGGGTTCAGAGGGAATACCGGATGTACGTTTGGCCAGATGCTGCAGGAAATCGATGCCCATTTCATCAATGTCATCGACAATACCATCCACCCTGGAAAGAAACATCTGATAAATCAGCAGCACGGGCACGGCAATCGTCAATCCCGCGGCCGTGGTCACCAGGGCCTCGTAAATGCCGTTGGCGAGGGTGTCGGCTTTGCCCATGCCGGCGGTGGAGGCCGCCTGAAACGCGCTGATCATGCCGTAGACGGTACCCAGCAACCCGAGCAATGGCGCCACCGAGGCAATCACGGACAGCCCGCGTAAACTGCGCTTGAGCTTGTACATTTCCCGGGCACCGGCATCTTCGATGGCTTTCTCGGCGGCATCCAGACCCCGGTCCAGATTCACCAAGCCGCTGCGGAAAATATTGGCCACTGGGGTTTTCAGACTTTCGCAGTAGCGCACCGCGGCGTCAAGGGTCCGTTCATCGCTGTCGACGGTGTTTTTGAGGGTGGGAAGAAATTCGGGGGGGATGAGTTTTTTCTTGCGCAGTCCGAAGAAACGTTCGAACGTGATGGCCAGTGCCAGAAAAGAGGCGGCGCCGAGCGGGATCATCACGTAGCCACCTTTGAGGATCAGGGACAGCATGGTTTCTTCGCCTGTGGGCGGGGCCTCCTGCGCGAATGCGGGCAGGGCCGTAAGGAAAAGTGGAATCAGGTGAATCAGTTTCATATATCGGAGTGGGCTCGGGTTTATTCGGGGGGAATTTGTCCGCGCGCCAAGCGGGCCGCGGAACTGTCGGGATAGGTTTCAATCAATTCCTGATACCGCGCCAGGGCTTCTTTTTCATTGCCACTTCGGCGCAAACTTTCGGCGAGTTGCAGCAAAGCGGGCGCATTGACTTCCGGGAAATCGTACACCAACACCCCCTGGGTGAAAGCGGCGATGGCCGCGTCCGTGCGTTCCAGCCGCAGCAGGCATTCGCCAATCTGAAATTGCGCCCGCGCCGTCACTGCGGATTTGTCTCCGCGGTTCACCAAAGCCCGGTACCGTTCAATGGCCTTCCCGGATTCGCCCTGGTTCTCCAGGGCCCAGCCCGCCTGATACATGGCCCGCGGATACAACGGATCTTCCGGGAAACGCTCCAAAAATTCCTCCGCGACTTTCAGACTTTCTTTCCATCGTCCGTTGAAGCCGTTCGCCTCTGACAAGCGCAGCCACAAGGCGGGCGCGGGCTCGGCATCGTCGGTGTCGCGGGCCCGCTCGAAGGACTTCAGGGCGGCGGCATACTCCCGCTCGCGCATGGAGGCTTCTCCGGATTGGAACCAGGCGTCCCGCACAGCATTGGGACTGGTCTGCAATTCAGCGGCGGCGGCAAAGGCGGAGGCGGCCTGGGCATGCTTTCCGGTTTCCATCAACCCCCGCGCTTTCAGGATCGCCGCTCTGGGATCCTTGTCGGCCAAGCCTTCCAGCACCTCCAAAGATTCCTCCACCCGCCCGGCATCCCGCAACAAATCGGCAAGTTCGCCTTTGGCGGAAGCGGTCAGCTCATGCCCGGGCGTTTCTTCCAGCAGCGTTTGATACAAAGTGATGGCCTCGTCCCCCCTGCCCCGGTTGCGCTGAATCCACGCCAATTCATACAGGGCGCGGGGGCGGCGGGGATGTTCGGGGTGTTGATCCAGAAAGCGTTTGAATTCTCCCTCCGCATCCCCCGGTTTTTTATTCCGCAGCATAGCCGTGGCGCTCAAATAGCGGCCCTCGCCCGCCTCCGCATGGTCTCCGTGATGGCGAAGATACTCTTGAAGAATTTCCGCGGCCTTTTCATAGTTCTCAGCCTGCATATACAGATTTCCGGCCCGCAGCGCGGCAGCGGGCGCCCGCTCGTGATCGCGATGGTTCCGGGCCAACTGCTCCGATAATTCCGCAGCCTGCGGTTTTTCATCCGCCGCCAACGCCAGACGCACCCGTTCGTCCAGGGCCAGCGGCGCGACCGCATGGTCCCCGTGATCCTCGGAAATTTTGGCCAGGGTCCGGCGGGCATCCTCCAGTTTGCCCACGTCTTCCTGTAGTCCCGCCATACGGAGCATCACCTCCGGCACCCGGGCATCATCCCCGCGCGTCCGCACAAAATTCTGCAAAGCGGCAATGGCTTCGACAGGTTGGTCCTCCGCCTCCAGGGCACGGGCCAACGCCAAACGCGCCTCGGCCGCTTCCGTCTCCAACCCTTCGGGCACGTCTTCCACAAAAGCCCCCAGCCATTCCGCGGCATTGGGCCATTGCTCCAGGCGAAGCGCGGCCAACCCCGACAAGTAGTGCGCCTGAAGGTCCGCCGCTTTCCGCCGGGGCCCCAACACCGTAATCACATCCGCCCAACGCTCCCCGCGAATGTGCAGACGTGCCAGCAACAGGCGGGCGGGCGGGTCAATCTCCTCAGCGGGATCCTCATCCAGCAAGTCCTTGAGAACCTCCCCGGCCTCCGCCTCCCGTTCCGTGCGCACCAGATTCCGGGCGGCCCTAAACCGCATCAAATCGCGTTCGGGGTCTTCGGGAAAGGCTTTCGCAAACGCCAGGGAAACTTCGGCAGCCTCGCCATGCTGCTCCAACGCTTCCAAAGCATCCGCCAACTCCAAACGGGCATTGCGCTGCAAGTCACTTTCCTTAAAATCCGCGATCAATTGGGTCAAACGCGCCGCCGCCGCTTCGGTCCGGTCCTTGTCCAAGTCGTGCCGGGCCTGATCCATCAACAAAATCGGGGTCCAATTGGCATCGGCGGGCCAGCCCAATGCCGCCTCCAGCACCGGATTGCGGTCGCGGTCCTGCTCCAACAGACGCAAACGGCGCACGGCGGCCTCGTGACGGGTTTCATCGAAGGCCATGGCCGCCTCATAGGCCTCGCGGGCGCGGCGGGCATCGTTCTGATTTTCCCGGGCACGCCCCAGCAGCAGCGTGGCGCGCGGAAGTTGCGCATGTTCGGCAAACCCGTCCCGAAACGCCTCCAGTGCGCGAACCGCCGCCCCGGCATCTCCGGAACGCCAGGCCAACAACGCCGCCTGCCAGCCTGCGGCGGCACTTTCGCTTCCCACAGCTTCATACGCGGCCCGATGATAGAATTTCCGCGCATTTTCAGCATCTCCGCGCGTCTGATACACCCCGGCCAACAACAAACAGGCCGGATGTGCGTAGGGTCCGTCGCTTTCCGCCGGACCCGTCAAAGGCGCGATCGCCTCCTCCGAATCCTGACCTTTTTCCTGCACCAACGCATATCCCAACTGATAGCTCATGCGCTCGTTCAGGGGAGGACGGGACGCTTCAATGATCTGCGGCCATTCCCCCAGGAGGAACGCGGCCTCGCTCCAGGTAATGCGGGCCCGGTTGCGGATGGATTCCTCCTTCGACTCGCCGGCCAGGCCTCTGGCCTCGCGCATGGCTTCACGGGTATTTTCCAATTGCAATTGCACATTCGCCAACACCGCCCGCATGTCCTCCCGGCGGTCGAAATTCCGATCCCGTGACAAGGCCTGCAATTCGCCGATTGCCTCTTCTCCTTTCCCCTCCGCCACCAAACTCAAGGCTCTGCCCATGCGCGCGTCCCGAATGCGCTCGTGTTTTCCGTGTTCTTTCAAAAAAAGATCGAATTGTGCACGGGCGGGTCCGTACAGACCCCTGTTATAAAGGGCATTGGCCGTGTGCAACACCTCCATCGGGGGATCGCCTGCGGGCACATCCCCCGATCCCTGCAAAGGCAGGATCACCGCGAGGAGGAGAATTCGGACAATCAGAATGAAAATGGATGTCAGTTTCGGCATGCGATTATTTTGTATGGACAGACTCTATTCAGAACAAGTGAACGAAACAAAATGGACTTCGGGTGTCAAGGGTGAACTCGGTTATTCCCGCGACATGGGCGCATGTCACAATTGGTTACCTTTTCGAGAGTCCTTTAGAATTTGGGTAACTTCTTCTCTCATTTCTGCTCTTTGCACCTCAGCCGTGATGCCTCTATTGAAAGTTCCACGATTTCTTCAATCAGCACCTTAAACCTTTTGAACGCTTTGAGTTCACTCTCAATGGCCTTTACATTTTCCCCACGGACATACTCGGAACGACTTTTCCCTTTGAACGTAT
>JBBDRC010000055.1:5608-9897 GCA_040905625.1 Kiritimatiellia bacterium | reverse complement strand
TCATCTTGCCGACAAAAAAACCAATAATTCCGGACGTTACCCTTTTCGAACAGGGACTAGCATGGTCGCCATTGGCGAAACTCTTATGAAATGAGCGAATGGCTGCAGGATATGTGCCCTGAAAGGGCCTTGCATACCAGCCCGCGGGCGCAGCCCCGGGTATGTGTGTGCCCAATTACCGTGCGTTCTGTAGGAACGCCGCATAATCGGAACCCGAGTTCTCGCACAACCCAACGGATATGTGGCGTTCCTTCAGAACGCGCATGGGTGGGGAATACCCTTTCCCAGGGCGCTGCCCTGGACTGCTATACTTCGCCCCGTTGGGGCTGAACTGCACGATAAACGTCCATCTGCGCCTACAACTCGAAACCGTCTTTCCGGGCGTTTTTTCCCAAGAGGGTGAAGAGGGGGTGAGTATCACTCGCAGCTTCTTCAAGGACATCCACCTGAAACCAATTCGGGGATGCGCCCCGGAAGAAAATATGGCGAAAGTCCTGTTGCAACTCACCGCACTCCGCAATAAGTATCCATCATGTTCCCTTTCCATGATCCAGTCCTGATTTTCACCGTGGTCATCTCGGTGATTCTGCTGGCCCCGTTGCTGGGTGCCCGCCTGGGCATTCCGGATCTGGTGATTCTGCTGGTGGCGGGAGCGATGGTCGGTGAAAAGGGTTTCGGGGTGCTGGAGCGGAACCAGGCCATCACCCTTTTCGGCGAAATCGGGCTGCTGTACATCATGTTTCTGGCCGGACTGGAGATTGATCTCTACGAATTCTCCCGCACCAAAAAGAAAAGCATCGGTTTCGGGTTTATCACCTTTCTCCTTCCCCAGATTCTGGGGGCGTTGGTGGTCTACTATGTCCTGGGAGATCTGGCCTGGGCCTCCGCGATTCTGATGGCCAGTATGTTCGCCTCCCATACACTGCTCGCCTATCCGATCGCCGGCAAATTGGGAATTCAACGGGCCGAACCCGTCACCATCAGCGTGGGAGCCACCATCATTACCGACACCCTGGCCCTGCTGGTGCTGGCGATCGTGCTGGACTCCGCCCAGGATGTCGACATGGATATGATGTTCTGGGCCGGACTGGTTACGGGGCTGATACTGATGGTGTTGCTGATCTGGATGATCGTTCCCCGCATCGCCCGCTGGTTTTTCAAACATGCCAGCGAATCCGGCGGCACCCAGTTTCTGTTTGTACTGACCATCGTCTGCGCCTGCGCGTATTTTTCACAGTTCGCCCGCATGAAACCCCTGATCGGAGCCTTTTTGGCCGGGGCCGCCCTGAATCGCCAAATACCCGGGCACAGCGCCCTGATGAACCGGCTCGAATTTGTCGGAAATTACCTGTTTATTCCCTTCTTTTTGATTTCAGTGGGAATGCTGGTGGATCCGCAGGTGTTGATTGCGGACTCCCGAACCTGGAAAGTGATTGGACTTATGGTGGGAATCGTGGTGGTCACGAAATGGAGTGCCGCCTGGTTGTTGGGCTGGATTTTCCACTATTCCTCTGCGGAACGGAACGTGATGTTCGGGCTGACCGTGGTACAGGCCGCCGCGACCCTCGCCGCCGCATTGGTCGGTTATGATGCCGGATTGTTGGATGAGGCCGCTCTGAACGGAGCCATCGCCATGATTATGGTGACGGTTCCCATGGGGTCCTGGATTGTGCAGCATTCAGGACGCAAACTGGCGCTGGCGGGAGCGGAATCCTCCCGCGTTCAACGCCTGGAACAACGACTGCTTCTGGCCGTTCACAATCCCGAAGCGGCCGGCATCCTGATGGAACTTGGACTCCTGATGCGGGACAAAGCCTATCCCGGCGGGCTGTTTCCCCTGACCATTGTCTCCGATCAGCAGGACACCGATCATGCCATTACCACCGGAGAAAAATTATTGGCGCAGTGCATCAACCAGGCCTCCGCCGCCGATATGGAGGTGGAACCCCACGTGCGGGTCGACCTCAACCCGGTCGACGGCATCGTGCGGGCCGCCCGGGAATTGCGGGCCACCACCGTCATCACGGGCTGGCAACGGGATTTCAGTCGGAGCAACCGACTGTTCGGCAGTATTCAGCAGAACCTGACCGAAAAATGTTCTTCCCGGGTCATGCTGTGCCGTTTGCCGAATCCTCTGCACACCAACAAAGTTCTTCGCATCCCCTTTCCTCCCCTGGCCGAATACCGAAGTGATCTGACCACCCTGATACGGGAGGTCAAACTTCTGGCCAAACAGGCCGGTTTGGATATTTATGTGTACCTGAGCGGTCCCGCAACCGAATCCCTGCAAGAGCGGTTTGAAAAAGCATCTCCGGGCTGTGAAACCAAATTCGCGATTTTCCCGACCTGGAAAGAATGCCGGCAAACCTTTTTCGCCGATACCGGCAAACAGGATCTGTTGATCCTGCCGCAAATACGGCGTGATACCGCGTTATGGACTCCCACTCTCGATCGACTCCCGGAAATGACCGCCCGTGAATTCCCGGAAATCAACCTCCTGGTCATCTATCCGGAACTGCAAAGCGGCGAGAGTTTTGTGGGACCGATCGCCCTGCCCGCCGGAGACACCTTCCCTGAAATCCGGGGAATTGATTTCTCCGACGGAGCCACGGACACCGAACAAATCACTCAGTTGGTGGACAAGGGACTTCCTGAAGGGGATTCCACAAACAAGAACGCGGTTCCGCTGTTAATCGACTCCGCAAAACTCACACCGGTCGAACTAACCAGGGATGTGGTGCTCCTGCACGCCCATTGCGGTCACCGGGAGGGTCCCCTGCTGCTGGTCGGGTTCTCGGATCAGCAGCATCCCTTCTTCGATCAGGAACATCCGCCCAAAATTCTGGTGGCTCTGCTCAGCCCCCGAAATGATGCGCCCGAACTCCACCTCCGTTCCCTGGCCATGGTGGCCAAGCGCTTCCGTCAGCCCGGAATCGGAGATCAACTTGCCACCACCCGGAATGCCGCGGAGGTGTGTGCCATTCTCGCCAAACCTGCGGAATAGGACTCACTCCACTTCGGCGATTTTGCGGTGGTTCTTGAGGAATTCCTGCCGATATGCGGTGAACCGCCCTTCCCGGATGGCCTCCCGGGTCTCGGCCATCACCGTCTGCATGCAATGCAGGTTGTGCAGGCTCAGCAAGCGATAGGCCAGCAGCTCTCCGCAGTTGATCAAATGGCGCAGGTAGGCCCGGCTGTAGTTTCGACAGGTGTAGCAGGCGCATCCCTCCTCCAGCGGACGCGGATCCTCTTTCCATCTGGCGTTTTTAACCGGGAAGCGCCCCCGCCGCGTCACCGCGGAGCCATTCCGGGCGATCCGGGTGGGCAGCACGCAGTCAAACATATCCACCCCGCGGACAATGGATTCCAGCATCTGATCCAACAGACCCACCCCCATTAAATACCTCGCTTTCTCCTCGGGGAGATGGGATACCGACGCTTCAACCCCCGGCAGGATCAACTCGTCCGGTTCCCCCACACTCACTCCGCCAATCGCGTAACCGTCGAATCCAATCTCCACCAGTTCCGACGCGCAACGCGTCCGAAGTTCCGCATACGCTCCCCCCTGCACAATGCCGAATTGCAATTGCCCCTCCGCCCGCGGCTGCTCCCTGCAGACCCCGGCCCAGCGCAAGGTGCGGTCCACGGCCTTTTCCGCATAGTCCGGAGTGGCCGGATAGGGAATGCATTCATCGAACAACATCGCGATATCGGACCCCAATTCCCGCTGAATCCGCATCGACTCCACCGGCCCCATGAACTGTTCACTGCCATCCAAATGGCTTTTGAAGGTGACCCCCTCCTCGGTGATTTTATTCAACTGCGCCAGTGACCACACCTGAAAGCCTCCGCTGTCGGTGAGGATCGCCCCTTTCCAGTTCATAAACCGGTGCAAGCCCCCCATGCGCTCCACCAAATCCGATCCCGGTCGTTCATTCAAATGGTAAGTGTTTCCCAGAATGATGTCGAATCCCAGCCCCGACACATCCTCCGGGGTGAGCGATTTCACCGTGGCCTGCGTTCCCACCGGCATAAACACCGGAGTGTGCACCTGTCCATGAGCGGTATGCAGACAGCCGCAACGCGCGGAGGAGTCCGGGTCGCGTGCGGTGATTTCAAAATGGCCGGGTGTTGTCATATCCCCCACTCCCTGCCCGAGATTGCGTCTCTTGGCAATCACAACCGAACAGCGGAACTCGCAGGATGACAGCTTTTCCAGGCTGTAAACTGGAGGATGGCCTTTCAGGCCGTCATCATAAAGCGGAGGATGGCCTTTCAGGCCGTCATCA
>JBBDRC010000055.1:0-5508 GCA_040905625.1 Kiritimatiellia bacterium | reverse complement strand
TAAAGCGGAGGATGGCCTTTCCAGGCCGTCATCATAAAGCGGAGGATGGCCTTTCCAGGCCGTCATCATAAAGCGGAGGATGGCCTTTCAGGCCGTCTACGGAAGATGTCGGGCTGAAAGCCCAACCTCCAAAAATAAAAACCCTCTCCTTGCCGGGAGAGGGTTTGGAAGTAAACGGAAGGTCCGATTACAGCGTGAAGCCGATGGTGCCGTAGACTTCCGTGTCGACTGCCAGAACGTCTTCATCCGTTTCCACCACATAGCTTACGCCGATGCTGAAGGAATGGTCGGTTTCAGGAATTCCGATTTCCGTACCCGCACTCAGCGTGAGGTGTGAGAAACCGGATTCACCTTCGTCGGGATCCACGTAGCCGAGGGCCGCGCCGAGTCCGAGAGAAATATTTTCCGCCAGATCAACGGAAGTTCCGGCGGACAACTCGAGGTACAGGGATTTGTCAATCGCACCGTCGATACCATAGGCGGCGAGCAGTCCGAGTTCAATACCTTCGACCTCAGTGCCTAGGCTCAGGTAGGGCTCGCGGTCGGCATCGCCTTCCACACCCGGGTAGACGTATTCGGTGTACCCGATTTCAAGGGACACCGGGCTGTCTTCGCCCAGAGGAATCGGAATGCCGAAGAAATAGTCAATTTCATCGAACTGTGAGGAATCGGTGTTGAAGTTGGCCCAGGTGCCCACGGAAACGGCACCGCCCAGAATTTCGGTATCGAAACCGGGCTGGACACTTACTTCGTCACTCAACTCTTCCCCACGGAAGACATAGGCGGAAGTTACATCCACGGCCACCTGTGCGGAGGCGGTGATGGCAACGGCTGCGAGTGCAGCACTGGTTAAAGCAATGAATTTCTTCACTGTCATAGTATTCTCTCTCTTTTTTGGTTTTCATTCAATGACCCCGCCCTTGTTGGCAGGAGCCATATGTGGATTCGGGTTAAAACTTTATCAGATAATGGTTAGCATATATAGTTTGTAAAGGTTGTTTTTATTCAAAATCAAAAGGTAGTAACAGGCTATCCGACGGCATCGTCTCCGGTCTCACCGGTGCGAATACGGATACAATCCGTCAGTTCCGTCACAAAAATTTTACCATCCCCGATCTTACCGGTCCGGGCACCGGATATGATCGCGTCGATCGTGGTTTGAACATAGGGTTCCGTGACCGCAATTTCGATTCGTATTTTCTTCAGCAGATTCACCTCAATCCCCGCCCCCCGATAGGTTTCATGGTAGCCCATCTGCTGACCACAGCCCAGGGCGGTGGTGACGGACATTTTGACCACTTCTTTTTCAAACAGTGCCTGTTTAACGGCATTGAGCCGATGCGGCTGTATATAGGCGATAATTAATTTCATGGGTGGGGGATTACATCGTGTGTAAGGTGAAAAGTGAATTACTGGGTCAGAAAGATCTGGAAACCATTGTAGGCCTCCATACCGTGTTCTCCTATATCGAGTCCAATGAGTTCCTCCTCTTCACTCACCCGGATTCCAACCGTGATTTTCAGGAGGAAAAAGAGCCCCAATGCGCAGGTGAACGAAGCGGCACCGTAGGCAACAACGCCCAGCAGTTGAATGGCAAACGAAGCCTGATCGGGTGCGAAAATCCCCACGGCCAGCGTTCCCCATATCCCGCAAAGCAAATGCACCGACAACGCTCCCACCGGATCATCCAGACGCAGTCTATCAAACAGCGGCACTCCAAAAATAACAATCACCCCGCTCACCATGCCGATCACGATTGCACTGGAAACGCTGACCACATCCGCCGAGGCGGTCACCCCCACCAATCCGGCCAGTGCCCCGTTCAACGCCATGGTCAAATCCGGTTTGCGGGAAACCAGCCACGACATCAGGATGGCGGTCATCACCCCGGCGGCCGCCGACAGGGTGGTCGTCACAAATACCTTGGAAACCGCTTCGGGGTCGGCACTCAGCACCGATCCCCCGTTGAATCCGTACCAGCCAAACCAGAGTAGAAAAACTCCGATGGCCGCAAGCGGTAAACTGTGCCCCATAATGGGTTTCACGCTGCCGCCGATGTACTTTCCAATCCGGGGACCCAATACGATTACCCCCGCCAGCGCGCCCCACCCCCCCACCGAGTGTACCAGGGTGGAGCCCGCAAAATCATGAAACCCACGGTCATGCAGCCAACCGAATCCCCACTTCCAGGACCCCATCCACGGATAGACGAAGCCGACAAACACCACGGAAAACAACAGAAAACCGCTCAGCTTGATCCGCTCCGCCACGGCCCCCGAAACAATCGTGGCCGCCGTTGCCGCGAACATCGCCTGAAACAGAAAATCCGTCCAGTAAGTGTAATTTCCGTCCGCATAGGTCAACGGATCATAGCCTTCGGGAGGTTCGATGCCCCAACCCGCAAACCCGAACCATTCATTGCCGGCCGTGCCCGCCTCGGCAACCGCGGTCGCGTCCCGGCCATCGATGAACCCCGGGTACATTAAATTGAATCCACACAGGGCATAGGTCAACAATCCAATAGCCAGAACCCCGGTGTTTTTGAACAGGATATTCACCGTGTTTTTGGAACGGGTCAATCCGGATTCGAGAGTGGCAAAGCCCAAATGCATGATAAACACCAGGATGATGGAAACCAACATCCAGGTGTTGTTCGCCTTCAGATGCACCTCCGCCAGGGTCACATCATCAGCATAGGCCTGTGCGGAAAGAGCCAGAAGGATGGCGGAAAGTAGTAGGGGCTTCATGAATGAGTTGTTCGTGTTCGTTTAGACAAATTCGGTTTGATCCGAATGATGGGTAAAATATTAATAGCAAAACAAATGCCAACTCTCAAATTTCATCAAAAATGATGAAATTCACACCGAAATACAATTAAAATCATGCATAAATCAGATTTTTATCACCACGCACATTTATACAAATAAATACATTTATGTATGTTTATTTACTTTAAACAACATTATTGTTATTTTCACTTTTCGGTTGTGGAGATACTCCGGGCCGGTTAGTGGACATGCATGAAAAAAATTCTTCACCAACTGGGTGGTCATTCCTATTCCGTTCGGGGCATCAGAATCGGATGCATCTGGATCCTGGGCTGCGGGTTGGGTTTGATCTCTCTTTCGGAGCTGCTTTCACAAAATGATTTTTCACCCGGGAGCCTTCCGGAAGGTCCTGAAATGTTGTACATATATTGCCTTTCACTGTTTGCGGGTCTGATTTGGACGGGGCTTCTGTTCAGCCTGTTCCCCGGACACGGGAGTGTGCGCATGCAAGTGCGCGTGATCATCATCGCGGCGGGAGCGGTCGTGTTGGGAGGGATCTCCACAGTTCCCACGGCGGTTTCCATGGACTGGCTGGACACCCGCTTTGCACTGAACGAAGGGAACGATTTTATGTCCGCATTTCTGTATCACCTGTTTTCGGTCGGACTCCGTGAGGAACTGTGCAAATTGCTGCTTTTCACCCCGCTTCTGATTCTGGTGTTGCGGAAAAATCGGGACTTAGAAGCCTTGGTGCTGGGAGCGCTGGTGGGCCTGGGTTTCGCGCTGGAGGAAAATATCAGTTATTTCATACGCTATCAACATTCGGGCGTGGCCGTCAGCCGCTTTGTGAGCGCCAATTTCCTGCACTTCACTCTCACCGGCGTGACCGCCCTGGCACTCACCCGCGCCCTGCGGGACCCGAAGACCTGGTGGATGGACTCTCTCCAGAACCTGATCTACGCCATTTCTCTTCACGCTGTCTACAATGCGCTGCTCTCACAGCCCGTCCCGGGTTTGGGAGATATGTCCTATTTTTCCGGGGCGGCTCTGGCGGGATGCGCCTATCTGTTCTTCAGGGAGGTTCATACCCTCTCCCCTCTCCCCAAAGGGGGACTTTCCCGCACCGCGTTGTTTTGTTGGGGATTTTGCCTGCTGTGCCTTCTCGAGCTTTTGCTTGCCACCTTGACCCTGCCTTTCGACCTCGCTCTGTACATTATCGGTCAATCCGCATTGGCCGGGGTCTTCACGGGATACATTTTTGTGCATCAGGTCAGGGAATCCCTTTCCCCCTGACCCTTACAATTTAAAACGCAGCAGCAGGCCATAATCCAAATCGCCAATCCGGATATCCTTTATATCGGAGAAACCTGAAAACGGATAAAAGGCGTGAATCCCGACTTGTAAACGGTTGGTAATCGGCAAACTCAGGCCCAACTGGAACTGATAATAGACATCGCCCCAATCGGTTTCCTCCTCGGAATCGATATAATCAATCAGGGCCGAAATGCCGGTTTCCCACATCCCGTCTGTCGCCAGCAAGGTGAGTTCCGGTGTAATCACACTGTCCGCCTCCCCCGCGCCACTCAAATCGGATGCATAGCCGGCCCCCAACCGCCAGGCGCCCAACCCCTCGAAAAAATCGACATACAGGCCGTAAGACACATCGTCCTTGCCGTACGGCCGCTCTTCAAAATTCTTTGAGCGGTCATCGTACTGCTTCACCAGGCCGGTCACCATCATTTGCGCTAACAGGGGGGAGATCATACACAGAGATACAAGGAGTAATCGTTTCATAAGTCATTCCAAAGGTTGAAGGAGAACCCATTCATGACAAATCCCGTCTGAATAGCAAGCGGAATGATGGCAGTGAACTGATTGCTCTAATCACGAAAAAGAGAAGGCTTGACTTAAACAATAAATACAGGTACCTGTAAAGCATGAAAGCCACTTTTGATATCCCGGAAGACCTGTACCGCAGTGCCAAGGCCCGCAGTGCCTTGGAGGGACGCACATTGCGTGCGGTAGTAATCGACCTTTTCCAAAACTGGATGCGCAACGAATCCGATAACGCGGTTCAGGCACCTGAGCCGCCAGGGCCCGGGGAACTCGCTGAATTTCCCTGGCTGACGATCAGCCAAAAGTACATCAAGCCCGGTATCCGTTCCGATATGGAGGACATCCGGGTATCGATAGCCAGGGGATGGGCCGCCGAATCCAGCGATAACCTTTCTTCGGATTCAGTCAAGTGAACCGCCGGGTTTCCCATTCACTGGACACTTCTTTTGTGATTCGGCTCCTGACCCGCGACCCGCTCCCGCTCTACCAACGGGCCGCCGAATTCCTGGGTCAGTGGAAGAAAGGTTCCCCGGGACTGCTCGTTCCTGATCTCGTTTTGGCCGAAACCTATTTCGCCTTGCAGCATCACTACATCTTTTCCAAGGAGGACGCGCTGTCAACTCTGCACGCATTTGCGCGTCATCCCGCCATTTCCGTCTCGCCGTGCGCGGACAAGACCCTTGCGCTGCCACAACTTTCCACCGCGAAACCCGGCTTTGTCGACCGCCTCATTCATGGGACAGCGGAAACGGCCGGGATCCCGCTGGTTACTTTCGAGAAATCTGCAAAGCTTTTGCCAAACACTCTGGTTCTCGGGGTTTAGGCACGTTTGTGTCGCAGATGAATTTGCGGGTACTTTCTCTGACACCAAAC
Source organism: Kiritimatiellia bacterium (assembly GCA_040905625.1). GTDB lineage: Bacteria > Verrucomicrobiota > Kiritimatiellia > SS1-B-03-39 > UBA6053 > UBA6053. The sequence goes on along the minus strand of JBBDRC010000055.1, from coordinate 31 downwards.
TCTGAGCTTGTCTCGGAGTGCGGAGAGATTC
>JBBDRC010000054.1:0-1640 GCA_040905625.1 Kiritimatiellia bacterium | reverse complement strand
TGGCCAAATCCCACGGCATGGGCGGACTCGCCTTTATCCGGGTGCAGGAGGACGGCAGTTGGAAATCCCCCATCACCAAATTCTTCTCCGAAGCGGAAATCGAAGGGCTTAAAACCACTCTCGAAATTGAAACCGGCGACCTGGTGCTCTTCGCGGCCTCGGATTCCGCCCTGGTGGTCAATCAGTTCCTGGGCCGCCTGCGCATCGAAACCGCGAATCAGGCCGGCATCATTCCGGAGAATGAATTCAAGTTCACCTGGGTCACCGAATTTCCTCTGTTCGAAACCAATGAGGCGGGTCGTCTGGTGCCCATGCACCATCCCTTCACCTCCCCCCTCCCTGAAGACATGCACCTGCTCGACAGCGACCCGTCCGCGGTGCGCGCCGTCGCCTACGACATCGTGCTCAACGGAGTGGAACTGGGATCCGGCAGTATCCGGATTCACGATCCCGCCCTGCAGGGGAAAATGTTCGACCTGCTGAAAATATCCGAAGATGAAAAACAATCCCGTTTCGGACATCTGCTCAACGCCCTGGCCTACGGTGCCCCTCCCCACGGCGGCATTGCCCTCGGTTTCGACCGTCTGGCCCTGCTGATGGCCGGCGGCAACACCATCCGCGATGTCATCGCCTTCCCCAAAAACCACAAGGGCATTGATCTGATGATGGATGCCCCCTCCCGCGTGGACGCCAAACAACTGCACGATGTCCACATTCAACTGGACCTGCCACCTGAAGCTGAAAGTTCGGGTTTCTGATGAAACGCGGGAACCACAAAACACACAGATTTGGACACAAGAGCCCCCTTCAAGACTCGATGAAATTTTTATCAGAATTTTTTGCCACAAAAAGGCACGAAGATACACAAAAACCAGCAAAGCGGGGTTTTGGGGGTGCATTTTTGTGCCTTTTTGTGGCCAAAAAATCCACAGTTGTTTGTTGTGCCGGTTAAAAAATTATGAGCCGTGACCTGTCCCATATTCGCAACTTTTCTATTATCGCCCATATCGATCATGGAAAATCGACCCTTGCCGACCGCATCCTGCAGTTGACCAAAGCGGTGGACCTGCGGGATATGACCGAACAGATGCTCGACGACATGGATCTGGAGCGGGAGCGCGGCATCACCATCAAAGCCCATCCCGTTTCCATGTACTACGACGCGGAGGACGGCAAGCGCTACCAGTTCAACCTCATCGACACCCCCGGGCATGTCGATTTCTCTTATGAGGTCACGCGCAGCCTGGCCGGATGCGAAGGCGCCATTCTGGTGGTGGACGCCGCTCAGGGCGTGGAGGCCCAGACTGTGGCCAACGTGATGCTGGCCATGGAGCAGGAACTGGAGATTGTCCCCGTCATCAACAAGATTGATTTACCCAACGCCAATGTCGAGGCGGTGCGCAAACAGGTGGAGGATCTGCTGGCCATCCCCATGGAGGACGCCCTGTGCGTTAGCGCCAAAACCGGATTGGGCGTTGAAGCGGTGCTCGAGGCGATCGTCAAACGCGTGCCCCCGCCCACCACCGATGAGGCCCAGGGCACCCGCGCCATGGTGTTTGACTCCTATTACGACGCCTTCCGGGGCGTGGTGACCTATGTGCGGATGTTCGACGGCGAGATTGTGCCCAAAACCAAAATTC
>JBBDRC010000053.1:0-1648 GCA_040905625.1 Kiritimatiellia bacterium | reverse complement strand
CGTTCCAGCCCAGGGCCCCGGTGTGCACGTGGGCGATGGTCCAGTCGGTGTAGTGCGAGAGCGCGTTCACCGATTTGATGGAAAGCATCGGGCCTTCCAGAGTGGCCATACCGTAGGCGGTGATGCCCACCACCAGGAATTTGAGCACGGGATCCTCCCGCACTTTGTCCCAGGCCCCGCGCAGGGTCAGCAGACCGTTGAGCATCCCGCCCCAACTGGGGGCAATCAGCATAATCGAAAACACCATGCCCAGACTTTGCGCCCAGTCAGGAAGCGAGGTGTAGAGCAAATGGTGCGGTCCGGCCCAGATGTAGATAAAAATAAGCGACCAGAAGTGAATGATGGACAGACGGTAACTGAAAATCGGTCGGTTTGCGGCTTTGGGCAGATAGTAGTACATCAGTCCCAAAAAGGGTGTGGTGAGGAAAAACGCCACCGCATTGTGTCCGTACCACCATTGCATCAGCGCGTCCTGCACCCCCGCATAGACCGAATAACTTTTCATCAGTTCCACCGGCACCACCAGCGAATTGAAAATGTGCAGCACCGCCACCGTGATGATGGTGGCAATATAAAACCACAGGGCCACATACATATGCCGCTCGCGGCGACGCCACAGGGTGCCAAAGAAATTCACCGCGAACACCACCCAAATCACCGTGATCAGGATGTCGATCGGCCATTCCAGTTCCGCATATTCTTTGCTGCTGGACTTCCCCATCGGCAGTGACACCGCCGCCAGCACAATAATCAGTTGCCAGCCCCAGAAATGCAGTCGGCTGAGGAGATCGTTGAACATCCTCGCTTTGCAGAGCCGCTGGGTGGAGTGATAGACCCCCATAAAAATCGCGTTGCCCACAAAGGCAAAAATCACCGCGTTGGTGTGCAGCGGACGCAGGCGCCCGAAGCTGAGCGGCGCCCCCATATTCAGGGCGGGCATCACCAACTGCAGGGCGATCAGCACCCCCACGGTCATGCCCACCACGCCCCAGATCACGGTGGCAAAAGCGAAATCGCGGACAATGCGGTTATCGTATCGGAAGGTTTCCACTTGGCTCATACGTCAGGTTCCTTTTCATTGGGTTCGGACGGGTCCGGCTTTTTGGAGCTGACATCGTCGTCGTGTAACATGCGCAGGGCCGGAGTCACCGGGTCATCAAATTGACCGTGGTGGGCCGACCATAAAAATGCGGCTAAAAAACTCAGGGCAAGCGTGAGGCTGGCGCCCAGTAAAATCACAATCACGTTCATGCCGCGGCCTCCGTGCGGGGCCTGGATCGGAGACCGGACAAGCGGGCCGCCAGGCGGGTGCCGACCACGCTGATCACCAGCACGCTGACTGAGCTCAGGGGCATCAGCACCGCCGCGAACAGGGGCGAAAGATGCCCGCTGGCCGCCACAGAGATTCCAACCACATTGTACAGCAGCGACACCCCGAAACAGACCATCACCACGTAGGTGGTGAAGCGGGAGAAACGCAGAAATTGCGGCAGGCGCGGCAGGTGGCGCGCTTCGAGAATGGCGTCACAGGCGGGGCTGAAGGAATGAATGTCCTCGGTGACCGCGACCCCGACATCACTGTGCCGCAGGGCACCCGCGTCGTTGAGCCCGTCCCCGAGCATCATCACCCCGCGTCCGTCCCGGCGCA
>JBBDRC010000052.1:0-9983 GCA_040905625.1 Kiritimatiellia bacterium | reverse complement strand
AATCGACGGATAATTCCAATAATAACTTTTCTTGCTCATACCCCTACCATAGCCACAAAATTCAGGCTGTCAACAATTATTTACCTGTTGCATTATATAACTTCTAACTTCGATAATGATTTATTAAATTCAATTAATTAAGGGAGCAGCATCAGTTTGAAGCAGGGGGGCTCTTTAACCTTCCAGCGTTCCGCGACTCTGAATCCGGGGACCCAGACGATTTCATCTCCGCATACTACGACGGGCCAGTGGGCACGCAGCTTTTGGGGAAGGCGCCGGTTTACGAAAAGATCTGATAATTTGATGGAGCCTTTGAGTCCCAACGGTGAATAGCGGTCTCCCGTTTGGGGATTTCGAACGGTTAATGTTTGATTCCCATCGGGGGGGCGGGCGTACGCTGTGAGGGGTTTCATGAAGTCTTTTTGCGATGATGCGCTCATATCCACTTTGCCGGAGGAGGATGCCCGGAGTTTCCGATGGAGCGGCTCCCAATTAATCTCTCCAGGGAGGCTTAATGGAACTGGATCGCTCAATCGGATGTTCTTCTCCTCGGAACACACGTCTTGGTCCACCCGGAAGGATACCCCTCCAAGTTTCCATCGGCGGGCATGAGAAACCGGAGATTCCAGTTGCGCGAGCAGATCCCGCATGTGCCGGTAGGTGATCAGGTTGAGGTCCGCATCGTGTTCCTCGAGCCAACCGAGCAACACCCGCTCCTGTAGAATCTCCGGAAGAAATCGCCATGCCTCCAAATGAAGATCTCCATTCTGAATACATTTTTGCCCGCTGATGTTTGCCTCCGATGACACCCAGGCTTCCAGTTTCCGTTGCTGGTCGGCAAATTTCCCTATATTGGGCACAACCTCCGGGTTAATTCGCCCGGCCAGTAACGGCAGAATTTCGTTCCTCATTCGATTGCGTAAAAAATCATCATGCTGATTGGAGGGATCCTCCACCGAGGTGATTCCCCAAAGCTGCATTTGCTCAGAAATTTCCCGCCGTCGATATCCCAACAAGGGCCTAACAAGGTTGACGTTTCCGACCAGAGGTGATATCCAGCCCATCCCCCCCGCCCCGCGCGGTCCCGTCCCCCTACACAGCTTCAGCAACACGGTCTCTGCCTGGTCATCCAAATGATGTCCCACGGCCACCTGCCGCGCTTCAAACTCCTTCGCCACCTCCACGTATGCCTGACGTCGAAGTCGCCGGGCTGTCATCTCGGTGGATTCCCGTCCCTCGCGGTGATGTGGCACCTCCAATTCACGCACTGTACAGGGCAACCCGAGACTCCAGGCCCGTTGCCTCACCTCCCGAACTTCCTCCCGGCTTTCCGGTCGCAATCCATGATCGCAGGTCAGCACACACAACTCCAGATCCAATTTTTCCCGGCATCCCCATAACAGGTACAGTAAAAACAGACTGTCGACTCCTCCTGAACACGCCACCACCACCCTATTCCGCTTGTGGGGAAACAGGTTTTTCTCCAAGGCCAGTTCGATAAAAGTCTCCAGTGTGCTCACACATACAGTTTAGATTGAATTCCCCCTGAAATTCAAGCCCGGCCCTGTTCAATTTTTATGACAATATTATTGCCATATATATATTGACATAAATATTGTCATTCTGTATCTTGCGCTCATGAACAAACAAACCCACACAAAAATATGGCTACGCCGACTTGGATGTATTAGCAGTACTTTGCTCCTGTTACCCTTTTGCTCATGCGCCGTGTTTTCCTATCGTTATCACTCCTGGGAAAAAAAAGTCACCCGTACCCCGGACGGAGTGCTGGACTTTGCGCAGGCATCCACTCGGGGCAATGGCAATCATGCGCTCTTGCTGGTGCATGGTTTCGGAGACGGTCCGCACGTATGGAAAACCCTCGCCCCTGAATTGGCACAAAGAGGGTATACCGTGAGGGCCATGCGACTCCCGGGCTGGAACGAACCGATTGAAAACAAACGTACGATCACCCTGGAAGATTGGGAACACGCCATCCAACAGGAAGTGCAGACATTAAAAGAATCGCACGCACGAGTGGGAGTACTGGCACATTCAATGGGAGGGTGTCTGGTAACGGTATTGGCACAGAAAAATCAACTCGATGCGGACGCGCTGGTTCTGTACGCTCCCATGTTCGAAGTATCCAGCGCCCGCAGTCCCGTGCTGAAAACCAGCACCTGGTTTAAAATCGGCGACCGGATTCTTCCCGAGCGCATGATCATCGAAAGTCTGTTTGCCGATCATGCCCGGGTGAATGCCCCCCGGCCCAAAACCCGCCGGGATCCATTCAGTCCCCTCAACATTTTCAGGCTCCTGTATGCCGAAATGGATCGATTCGACGCGCAGACACCCGTGATTTCCATTCCGGTCCGCCTGATTCTGCCCGGTAAAGACCGGGTGGTCCGCAGTCAGCGAAGCCGTGAATGGTTTGAGGCACTTGAGGCCGAAAGCAAGACGCTGCACGAGGAAACCACCGCCGGACATGTGCTGCCTTTGGATGTGGATGTGCTTGCCGAAGTGGATAGGCTTGTCATATGGTTACTCGAACAAGGAATAGCCCCATGAAAAACAAACCGGATTCTCTTAAAACTTTCCATTGGCACAATCTCGCCCAGTTCGGGGGTGCCCTGAATGATAATCTGTTCAAACTCGCGGTGATCTATGGTATGACCGCCGCCTGGACGGAATGGAACGATCAAAAGATCATCGCCACGGTCGGCGGGGTGTTCGCGGTTCCCTTTCTACTGTTCCTCGGCGCGGCGGGAGTGCTGGCCGATCGCGTGCGCAAGCACCGGATCGTGCGGGGCATCAAACTGTTGGAAATCTGCGTGATGACCTTTGGTGCCGTGGCACTGTTTCTGGGCAACGGATATTTGATGCTGGCAGCCATGTTCGCCATGTCCGTGCAAAGCGCCCTGTTTTCCCCGACCAAATTCGGCATTATCCCGGAACTGGTGGGGCGGGACAATATTTCCCGTGCCAATGGCTACATGCAGGCAGCCACCTACCTGGCTATCATCGTCGGCACCGCCCTCGCCCCCACCTTCAGCCGTCTGTTCGACAAGCAGTACGGGATGATCGGTATCGCCTGCGTCACGATAGCCGCCTTAGGGTGGGTGGCCACCACCCGCATCGACCCCACCCCGCTCCCTGGCGGCACCAGCCGGGCCAGCGTCTGGTTTTTCCGTGACATTCTCCGCACCCTCCGCGAAGTACACAAGGACGCCTTTCTCGCTCTGGCAGTCTGGTCCTCCGCCTATTTTCTGATGATCGCCGCCTTCGTGCAGTTCAACCTGCTCACCTACGGAGTGGAGCACATCGACGCCATTCCCGATCAGGAAGGAGCAACCAAACTGTTCCTCATGGTTGCCATGGGGATCGGTCTCGGCTCCCTCGCCGCAGGAAAGGTAAGCCGCCGCGGCATCGAATTCGGTATCGTGCCTATCGGTTCCCTGCTTATGGCCATCAGCAGCGCGGGCTTATGGGCGATACCCTCCCACTCTGTGGCCGGGGCCTACGGACTTTGTCTGGTCATGGGTTTCGGAGCAGGACTGTTCATTCTGCCGGTGCAGTCGTTTCTGCAATACCGCTCTCCACCGGACAAGATGGGTGAAATCATCGCCGCCTCGGGCTGGCTGAGTTGGGTGGGAGTGCTGCTCGCCAGCGGCCTGCTTTATCTCTGCGCGGGAATCCTGAAGCTAAGCGCCGCCCAAAGTTTCCTCTTTCTCTCTTTCCTTATTTTGGGATTGGCCCTCGCCTCGCTGATCACCCTGCCTGATTTCTTTGTGCGATTCGTGGTGATGCTGCTTACCCGCTGTTTTTACCGCCTGAGATCCACCGGCATCGATAAACTGCCTTCCCGGGGCGGAGCCTTGATTGTGGCCAATCACATCAGTTTAATGGACGCGATCTGGATCAATGCGGTGCAGCAACGCCGCATTCGTTTCGTGATGTCGCGCAGCTATCTGGCGGCCTGCTCCCCCTGGATGCGGTTTTTGCTGAAACTGGGCGGGGTGATCGCCATTCATGAAGACGACTCTCCCAAAGCCCTTCTGACCTCCCTCAAAGAGGCCCGGCGGATCATCGAGGAGGGCTTCATTGTGGCCATTTTTCCGGAGGGCCATCTCAGCCGCACCGGGCACATGATGCCGTTCAAACCCGGATTCGAACGCATCGTGAAAGACACCGGTGCGCCAATTCTCCCCCTGTATATTGAGGGCGGATTCGGCACCCGCGCCAGCCTGGCCTTCGGTGAACCCCGCCTGATGCACCGCGACGATTTCCGCAGACAAATCACCATCGCCATCGGAGAGCCCCTCCCCTCCACCGCATCCGCCGGGGCGGTATATCATGCCGTGCAGGTACTGGCGGCGACCGCTACCGATGCCTACGCCCCCATTCGCGGATCGGCGGGCCGCTGTTTTGCCCGCACCGCCCGGAAGCACTGGAAAAAACAGGCCCTTGCGGATTCCACAGGCAAAACGCTGACCTATGGAAAAACCCTGATCGCCGGCCTGCTGCTGCGCGACCGACTGGCGCAACAGCTTGCGGGCGATCCAGAGGAAATCGGGGTCCTGCTCCCGCCTTCCGTGGGCGGTGCTCTGGTCAATCTGTCCCTGGCCATGGAGGGACGGGTCGCGGTGAACCTGAATTACACCTCCTCCAAAAACGCCTTGATCTCAGCCATGGAGCAGGCCGGGATCCGGACCCTGATCACCTCCATAAAATTCATGGAAAAATTTCCGGACACCCCCACCCCCAAACAGGTGCTGTACGCGGAGGACCTCGCCTCACATTTTTCAACCCCGGCCAAATTGTGGACGCTGCTCAAAGCGCGGTTGGCCCCCCTGCCCTGCCTGGTCAATGACCGCCACTGGGCACCCGAAGATCCGTTGACCATCCTGTTCAGCAGCGGCTCCACCGCCAATCCCAAAGGCATTCTGCTTTCCCATCACAACATCCTCTCCAACATCGACGGATTCAGTGTGGTGGCCCGCGCCCAGGAAAACGATGTCATCTGCTCGGTGCTTCCCTTCTTCCACTCATTCGGCTTCACCGCCGGACTCTGGTTTCCGCTCACCAACGGACTCGGGGTCGCATACCACCATCATCCCCTGGAAACAGATGCCATCAGCGACATCGCGGAGAAAAACCGCTGCACCATTCTCATGGGCACCCCCACTTTTCTTATGGCCTGGGTCCGCAAAATCCGGCCCGAAGCCTTTGCCCACCTGCGCTGGGTGGTGGTGGGAGCGGAAAAACTGCGCCCGAAACTGGCCGACATGTTCGAAAAACGCTATGGAGTCCGTCCACTGGAAGGCTACGGCGCCACCGAATGTTCCCCGGTCATCGCGGTGAACGTGCCGGACGTGGAGTACGAAGGTTTAACTCAGATCGGCAACAAAGAAGGTGCCGTGGGGCGCCCGCTTCCGAATTTGCTGACCAAAATTCTCGACCCCGACACGCACAGGCCGGTGGCCCGGGGCGAATCGGGTCTGCTCTTTGTGAAAGGTCCCAGTGTGATGCAGGGGTATGTGAAGAACCCCGAAAAAACCAAAGAAGCGCTGGTCGACGGCTGGTACAACACCGGTGACATCGTGCAACAGGACGAAAACGGTTTCCTCACCATCACCGACCGCCTCACCCGCTTCAGCAAACTCGCGGGCGAAATGGTGTCCCACTCCGCGGTGGAGGAGGCGTTGCAGGATGCGCTCGGCTGCAGCCCGGATCAACTGGCGGTCACAGGCATCTCCGACGAAAAGAAAGGGGAGCGGCTGGTGGTGGTGTACGTGAAAGACCTGGGCGACCCCGAGGATTTTCAGGAAAAGGTCCGCGCCCTGCCGATACCGAATTTATGGAAACCCGACAGCCGCGCCTGGGTTCCGGTGGACGAACTGCCCACTTTGGGCACCGGCAAGCTGGACCTGAAGGGACTGAAAGAGCTGGTTACGACTTCTCCGTAACCCAGTTGGCCATGCTGCGGTCCAGTGCCTCCAGCACCGGGGTCATGTGAATCCCCACGCCGGCCAGTTTTCTTGAATCCAGCACGCAATTGGACCGGGGAGCGATGGCGGCTTTTTGCATAAAGTCGCGTTCGTCATCAAAAAACTGAAAATCCTTATCGGAAAGGCCGTGTTTTTTGATTTGATCGATCACCTGACGGGCGGTAATCTCTCCGGGATTGGTCAGATTATAAATTCCAAAAGGCACCTTCTTTTCCCAGCAGGCATGGCAACTTGCCACGAATTCATCCAGATGCGAAATCGAATTGGTGGCATCCAGCACCTTGTCATAGCGCATCAATTTTGAAATGTAGTTCCGGGGGCTGTCCAGATGGTTGAACGGAATCCGCAGTCTCCAGATGTACACATTGTCACAGCCGTCCAGAATTTCCTCTCCCAGAGCCTTGGTGCCCGAATAGTAGGAGCAGTTGTCCTGTCTGAAACTGAAATTGGGAGGATCCTCCTCGGTGAATCCGCTCCCGTCCGCCTTGGCCCCGGTATAAATACAGCCGCTGGACACATGCCCCCAGGGGACTCCCGCTTCGGCACAGGCTTCGGCAATCCGACCGGGCAACACTCCGTTTCCGAACAAACAATTGGTTTTATCGCTTTCGCACGCATCCACATTCGGTTTCCCGGTGTAGCCCGCGCAATTCACGAGAAATTCCGGTTTGTGCTCCCGAAGAAACCGCAACAGCGTCGGGGTGTCCCCATAGTCCACTTCGGCGCGTGAAAGCGAAACCGTTTCACAGCCGTTGGATTCAAGAAAAGAGTGATAGGCGCCGCCAACGTAGCCGCTGCCGCCAAGAAGAAGTATCATAATAAAGGAATATGTAGGGTTGAGAAAAGATCAGTTATCCTGAAGGATCTGCTTCAGGTAAAGTCCGTAGCCGGATTTCTCCAGGGCATCGGCGAGGGTGGAGAGTTGCTCTTTGGAGATGAACCCTGAACGGTAGGCGATCTCTTCGATGCAGCCGATTTTGGTGGCCTGCCTTTCTTCGATCACCCGCACAAAGGTGGAGGCCTCATTCAGAGAGGCGAAGGTCCCGGTGTCGAGCCAGGCGATGCCCCGGTCGAACACGCCCACTTTGAGTTTGTTCCGGTCCAGATAGACCTGATTCACAGTGGTGATTTCGTATTCCCCTCGGGCGGAGGGGGAAATGGTTTCCGCGATATCCACCACGTCGTTGTCGTAAAAATACAATCCCGGCACCGCGTAATGGGATTTCGGATTCTGCGGTTTTTCTTCGATGGACAGCGCCTGCAGATTTTTGTCAAATTCCACCACTCCGTACCGCTCGGGATCCTGCACCCGGGAGGCGAAAATACAGGCTCCATCGGGATCGGTATGCTGACGAAGCAGACGACTGAATCCGGACCCGTAAAATATGTTGTCCCCCAGAATCAGGGCCACTTTGTCGTCTCCGATAAAGTCTTTTCCGATCACAAAGGCCTGCGCCAATCCATTCGGAACCTCTTGGACCGCGAAACTGAAGCTGCAGCCCAGTGAGGACCCGTCCCCGAGCAGGCGTTGGAATGCGGGTTGATCCTCCGGAGTGGTGATGAGCAATATCTCGCGGATCCCGGCCAGCATCAGGACCGAAAGCGGATAATAAATCATGGGTTTATCATACACGGGCATCAACTGTTTGGAGACCGCCAGGGTAATCGGGTGAAGTCGGGTGCCGGCTCCGCCGGCGAGAATAATTCCTTTCATGGTGGGGGTCCTGTAGCAGGTCGATCCCGGTCAGACAACGGCATACTTCCAAATAATGATCCATAAAAGACGTGATTGGAAAGAAGAAACGTTTATGACATGCGGACCACCACGTCCAATTTCTCTCTATGACCCAAGCGATCTCCTCCCCCTTCCATCTGCTCTGTTGCCGGCCCGGCGCGGAACCCTTTTTACAGCAGGAACTTGAAACCCGGCACGGGATCCACAGCCGGCCGTTCGTCCCGGGGATGATTCAGGTGGAGGGCTCCCGCCTGCCGGAGGCACCTCTGGTGTTCGAGTGGCAACGGCTTCAGGAGGCCCGTTTCGTCCCGCTCGCAAAAGGAGAATCCGTATCCGAAACCATCTGCGCAGCTCTTTGGCGGCCCTGGGTGGAAACTCCGGAGCCCTGGGCCGCGCATGTTTTCCCCCTGGAAGAAGCCGACGCGGGGGGAGCCTCCCGCCTGCAGGGAATCGCCCGGGAACTGATCCGGAAGGGGAATCGGTTGCATCCGGGCCTGCTCAAGTGGGAGCGCAAACCCGAAAAACTGATTCGGAACGGAAAGGGCATGATTCTGCAATGGACCTGTACCGAGAAAGGGTTGATCTTCTGCGGTGGACCGGCCACGGGTCTCACCTCCCCGGTGCCGGGGGGGCGCACCCGAATGAAAATGGACCCCAGGGCTCCGTCGCGTTCCTATCTCAAAATCGAGGAGGCTTTCGTCCGCATGGGACGCGAGCCACGGGAAAACGAAACCGTCATTGACCTGGGGGCAGCCCCCGGGGGCTGGAGTTTCGCCTTCGCCAAGCGGGGCTGTCAGGTGACCGCCATCGACAACGGGCCGCTGAAAATCGACGATGCCTGCGTGCGCCGCATCGAGCATCTGCACCGGGACGGCCTGAGTTATCAGTTAAACAAACTGCAGCCGTCCGTCGACTGGCTGGTGGGCGACATGCTCATTCCGCCGGGCCAGGCTTTCGGACTGTTGCGCTACTGGCTGGGGGAGGCGCATTGCCGGAATTTGGTCCTCAACATCAAACTGCCCCAACTCGATCCGCTGCCCGCCCTGAATCCGATTTTGGACTGGCTTGCGCCACACCTGAATTTGCAAACCCGACAGCTCTATCACGACAGACGGGAAGTGACCGTCTTCGGCTCCGTCAGTTCGTGAAGCGCCATCACCACCGAGCCCAGCAAAAAGCAGGCGCAGACCTGATGGGACACCGCCAGAATCCTGTTCATCCCGCTTACCAGTGTGAACACTCCTAAAACAAACTGAAGAGTCACCGTGATCAGCAGCACGTTAAACGCCAGTTTTTGTCGGGCCATCAGATGCTTTTGCATGGCGTATCCCCACAGAGCCAGCGCACTCACCACCACCGCCAGGCCCAGGTGACGATGCAGGAACTGCACCAGCACCGGATTATAAACTGTATTTCGCAGCCAGGACCCGAAGGCGGCGGAAATCGCATCCGGGGGAATCAGCCCCCTCCCCATCCGCGGATAGGTGTTGTACATATAGCCCGCGCGCAGACCGGCGGTGAAGGCTCCGTACACGATTTGCAGGCAGAGCAGCGCCAGAAAAGCGGTGGTTGCCATTCGAAGTGGTTTGATCGATGCGTAATTTTCCTTTCGATGCGTCCAAAACGGCATCAAATCCAGGGTGAGCCACAGCAGATAAGCGAAAACGAATAGAGCCAGACCCAAGTGGGCGGCCAGACGGAAGTGACTCACATAAGGCAAATCCGCAAAGCCGCTGGTGACCATATACCAACCCAGTACGCCCTGCGCTCCTCCCAACAGGAGCCCGATCCCCAGTTTTATTTTCCACGGAGTGGAGATAGACTCCCGAATCAGGAAATACACAAACGGCAGTGCGTAGGCCAGACCGATCACCCGCCCCAACACCCGGTGCGCGTATTCCCAGAAATAGATTTCCTGATAATCGGACAGGGTCATTTCCCGGTCCTCGCTGAACTTGGCAAACTGGGCACCCGCGAGTTCCTTGTACTGGTCAAAGGCCTCCTGCCAGGCCTCAGTCGAGCGGGGGGGCAGAAACCCGGTCACCGGTTCCCACCGCACCATGGACAGGCCGGACTCTGTCAACCGGGTGATCCCCCCCACCGCCACCATCAAGACGATTAACGTGCACACCATCCACAACCAAAGGGCGATTTTGCGGGCGGCGGGAAACGGGAGAGTGGCGGGGATGTTCATTGACCCTTTCTATACGCGGAAATTCGGAGGCTTCAAGCTGATCTCT
>JBBDRC010000051.1:0-10078 GCA_040905625.1 Kiritimatiellia bacterium | reverse complement strand
CGGCCATCAACAAAGGGTGTCAGGATGTGATGGGTGAAGGCCCGCTGGCGGCGTTTCCGGTGGTGGGAGTCCGCGTGAACCTGCGCGACGGTAAATACCACGATGTGGACTCCAGTGACATGGCGTTCCGTATTGCGGCCCGTAATGCGATGCGTGAAGCGATTCGCAAAGCGAACCCGAAAATTCTGGAACCAATGATGAAGGTCGAAGTGGAAACCCCTGAGGAATATCAGGGATCGGTGATTGGCGACCTCAGTTCCCGCCGGGGCATTATCGGCGCCATGAGCAGCCGCAGTGAAGTGTGTGTGGTGAACGCCACGGTGCCTCTGGCCGAAATGTTCGGGTACTCGACCGCGTTGCGGTCCATGAGCGCCGGCAAGGCCACCTACTCAATGGAATTCGAAAGCTTCTCCCCCGCTCCCAACAACATTGCGGCCGACGTGATGAAAGCGCGGGCCGAGAAACTCAAAAACGACGACTGATCAGGGGAAATTCAGGTCAGCGCCGCCACAGACCCGCATCAAATTTGTTGGATGAGACGGGTGGCGGTGGTCAGGGGCAGCTTCGCTGCGTCATGGGTCACTTGTCATTGGGAACGTGCAGTCCGAATGACGATTGACCACTGACGTGTGAGTTCTCACACCGGCGAATCCGGATCCAGATCTCCGCTGAGAAATTTCTGGATATCCCGGATCTGTTCGGTGGTGATGACTGTCGGATTTTCAATCCAGTCCCGCCAGGCTCCGGAAATACGCTGGGGATCGGGTACCTCACCGGCGGCCTGCCGGATCGCACTGCGAAAACTTTCCATCAGATTTTCGGTGGCCACGAACAGGTGAGGATCCGGAATCCAGTCATGGGCGCGGGCACCGTGAATGGTTTTTCGGGTGCGTTCGTCGATGCCGGTGAGATAGACTTTTCCTCCCACCTTTTGGAAGCTCTGGGCAAAGTCGAAGATCGCGTTCCAGCAGGAGAAATCGATGGAAAACGCCTGCCGGATCCGCATAATGATAATCTCCGGATTTTGGTCTAGAGCGATTTCATTCAACTGTTCCAGAAGCTCGTGGGAAACGCCGTAACTCAAATCCCCGTGGATCGTGAGGGCCACAATGGCACTCTCATCGTGTTTGGAACCGGGGGTGTAGGGCCTTTCTTCAAAGGTTCCGTCCGGCCCGGGCAGAAGTTCACGCAGATGCAGGCTGCGGCTTTTCCGGATCAGCAACAGGGCGGCCAACACAATACCGGTGAAAATCCCGTATTCAATTTTAATGAACACCGTCACCAGAAGCGTGCCCATCATTACTCCGGAATCCAGAGTGGAGGTTCGCCAGAGCCGCTTGATTCGTACGGGATCAATTAACCGAACCCCGATGAACAGGAGCAGCGCGGCCAGGGAGGCGGCGGGAATGAGGTTGATCAGACCGGGGAGGGTCAACAGCGCGAGGGCGGTGGCGAGTCCGAACACCAGGTTGGCGACGAAGGTGCGTCCGCCGGATTCTTCAATCAGCAGGGATCTGCTGAAACTGCCCGATCCCGGTATTCCCTGAAAGAACGAACTGGCCATCATACTCAGGCCCTGGCCGAAGAATTCCTGATTGAAGTTCAGGTGCATGCGGTGTCGAACGGCGAGGGTTTGTCCAATTGACACCGCTTCGATGAGACCGACCACCGCCACCGCCAGCGCGCCCGGAGCCAAATCGGGCACGATGCGGGTCCATCCCTCGAAAAAGGGATTGGAAAACGGGGGGAGGCCGGTCGGCACCGGGGAGATGTCCCGAACCAGCATCAGCCCGTTTCCCGGAATGAATACGCCATACGCAATGGCCAGGGCCATGGCCAGGAGGGCGACAGGGAAGCGTCTTCCGTATCGGTTCAGGCCGAACATAATGACCAGGGTGACCGCGCTGACCGCCACCGCATGCGGGTCGGCGTCGCCGATGCGGCTGAGTTTATCCACCGTGGCGGCGGGAAACCAGCGGGTGTCACTTGGGGCAATGCCAAGTAAATGATGCAATCGACCCAGGGCGATCATGCTGCCCACCCCCATGGTGAACCCCAGGAAGGCGGATTCGGGAACAAAATGAATAAAAGAGCCCATGCGCAGGAGGGCCATAATCAGGCGGACAGCTCCCACCATAAAGGTGAATAAAAAGACCACCTGCAAATGCGTATCCGTCTGATAGAACCCGATCAGGGCGGCGGCGGTCAGCAGGGAGGCCGAATTGGTGGGGCCGGTATTCACGAAAGGCGCGCTTCCCCACAGGGCCGCCACCACCGAGGCCACCATGGCCGCATACAAACCGTGAATAGGAGGCACATCCGCCAGAATACCGTACGCGATGGCCTGGGGTATTGCAAAAATGGCCACCGTCAACCCGGCCAGCACATCGCCTCTCAGAAACCCGAATCGATAGTCACGCAATACCTTAATAAAAGGAGCGGGGTGAATGCGGTCGTTGGGAGGATGAATCATGAAAACGATGTATCCGCCACCTTTGGAAGGTCAAGGGGAAAAAGAGTGCTGGTGGAGCGCCGATCTCCGTATCGGCAGTCCGAAAAGGATTGAAGATTCGGTTTTTCTTCATACACTTTCCGCCTCATGTATCCATTCACACGCGAAAAATTGAAAGACTGGGCCGGACAGGACGCGTTGCGGTGGGCCGAAATGCTGGTGGATCACGGGCGGGTCCGGGGTCTGAAATCGTTGCCCCGCCGATTGGAGGGACTGATTGAGGCGCGCCCGCGGGATATTGTCTGCGCGGTGGCCTTTCCGAAGGACACGGGGCTGCCGGATAATCAGTGTCCCTGTCGCGATAATCGGGAAATGGGGCTGTTCTGTCATCATGCGGTGGCGCTCTGTCTGGAACAATTGTCGATTCAGGAGGACCCGGTTCGGCTGAAAAAACTGATGGAGGAGCGGAAACGGGCGGAGCGCATCGCCACCACCTCCGAGGAGGACTACCTGACCCGGGTGCCCGCGGGCACTCCGGGGTCGATTGCCATCCGGTTGTGCCTGTGTTTTCCGGAGGAGATTCGCACCCTTTGGCGGGGCGAGTCGATTCCGGTTCGGATCCAGGTGGAGCACCAGGGTCGGCGGGCACCCATTCACGAGGTGCGCTCCGATCTCAAGGTGAGCCTGCCGCAACAGGAGGACAATCTGCTGTTTGTGTTGGAGGATATCGCGGAGGGGCCGGTTCCAAACGAGTTGGATCTTTCACGGGCGGATCTGGCGAATGTGCTGGAACTGATGTCGGGGATGCGGGTGTGGTTCGGGCCGAATCAGGGCTGGGTCTCGCCATTGCCGCTGTCCTCTTCGGTGGTGCTGGACATGGAGGAGGAAACCGGGATTTTTGAGCTGGACCTGGAAACCCGGCTGCCCGACGGTCTGGAGCAGGCGATTCCCGCCTTTTGGGCGGAGGGGCGCACGGCCTGGGCCCTGGTGGAACACACCCTGTTCCGCCTGCAACCACTGCTGCCGGGTCCGCTGCATTCGCTGTATCGCCAGTCTATGCGAATTCCGCGGGTGGACATCCCCCGTTTTCTCCGCAAGGAACTGCAGATACTTCACGATCTGGTGCCCCTGCGCACCGATATCAATCCGGACTGGTTCTCGCTGGAGCCGGACACTCCCGGCTTCCGTTTGGAGGTGAGGGGATCCCCCGCCAGTCTCTCCGCCACTCTTTTCGCAGTATACGGCGGGGTGGAGTGGGTCGCGGGGGCGGTGGAGTCGGAGGATGATTTTGTGGTTCCTGACCCGGACAACATTCTGCACTATCGTACCCGGAATCCCAAAAAAGAATATGAGGCCCTGGACAGTTTGGGGGTTATGGGCTTCGGGGGGGATCGCGGGGACAACATGCGGGGAATCGTTGGAACCTCGGGGGTGATGAGCTTTTGCGCCTCCGGCATTCCCCTGCTGCGGCGCCGGGGATGGAAAGTCGATTTGATCGGGCGGATATCAACTGCCATGGAGGAGGCGGAAACCCTGATGCCGGTGGTGTCGGTGCGCGACAGCGGCATGGGGTGGTTTGATGTGGATTGTGAATTTGAGACCACGGAAGGGGAAAGTCTTCAACTCCGTGATGTGCAGCAGGCCCTGCTGGCCGGAAACGCTTTTGTTCAGAAAGGGAACAAGACCTGGCTGTTTGACCGGGACGCCACCAAACAAATGCTCTCGGTGTTTGAGGACTGTGGCGGAGAGGGTGCCGACGGACATTATCGGCTGTCCGGGGTGCACGGCGCCTATCTCAAATCCACCCTGGATGGTTTGGACGGAGTGGATGTGGAGGCCTCCCCGGCCTGGCTGGAAAAGGTGGAGAAACAGAATCAACCCGCCAAATTGGTGCCGATGGAACTGTCGCCGGAATTGAACGCCACCCTTCGGCCGTATCAGCAGGAGGGAGTCAACTGGTTGTGCTTTCTGGAGCGGAGCGGTTTCGCGGGAATTCTGGCCGACGAAATGGGACTGGGGAAAACCCTGCAGACGCTGGCCTGGCTGCAGTTGAAGCGGGAGGAGGAGAAGGCGCAATCGCTTCCCGCCCTGATTGTCTGCCCCACCAGTCTGGTGGAAAACTGGATTGAGGAGGGGAACCGCTTCACCCCGAATTTGACCTTTGTGAATCTGACCGGGTCGCCTGCGAAGCGGGAGAAGGCCTGGGAAACCGAGGGGCCTAACGCGGATGTGTGGGTGACCAGCTACGCGGTTCTGCAGCGGGACCTGGCCCGGTACATCCGCAGTCCGGTGGCGGTGATGGTGCTGGACGAAGCCCAGCACATCAAGAATCACACCACCAACAATGCCAAAGCGGTGAAAAAGATGGATGCGGTCAACCGCCTGGTGCTCACGGGGACTCCGGTGGAAAACAGCGTGATGGATTTGTGGTCGATCATGGATTTTCTGATGCCGGGTTATCTCAGCACCCACGCCCTGTTCAAACAGCGCTTCGAGGCGCCCATCCGCTCGGGAGGTCCGGAAGCCATTGACGCGCAGATGCGTCTGCGCAAAAAACTTCAGCCCTTCATGCTGCGCCGGCTGAAGAAGGACGTGGCCAAGGACCTGCCGCCCAAAATCGAGAAGGTGGCTTATTGCCGCATGACCGCGGATCAGAAACTGGTGTATCAGGAACTGGTGCGGAAATCCAAGGATAAATTGGAGTCGATGGTGTCGAATCAGGGGTTTGACAAAAGCCGGATGGAGGTGCTCAAGACTCTGCTGCAGTTGCGGCAGGCCTGCTGCCACCTGGAGTTGCTGAAAATTCCCAATCTGAACAGCAAAGCGCCGTCGGGTAAACTGGACTTGTTCCGGGAAATGATCGAAGAGGCGATGGATGCCGGGCACCGGGTGCTGGTGTTCAGTCAGTTCACCACCATGCTGGGAATTCTGAAGCGGGAACTGGAGCAGATGGATCTCGGGTACTGTTATTTGGACGGTTCCACCAAAAACCGGATGGATGTGGTGCGCCGCTTCCAGGGGGATGCCTCGATTCCGGTGTTTTTGATCAGTTTGAAGGCCGGGGGCACCGGTTTGAATCTTACCGGTGCGGATATGGTGATTCACTATGATCCCTGGTGGAATCCGGCGGTGGAGAATCAGGCCACCGACCGGGCCTACCGCATCGGCCAGCAGAAAAACGTGTACAGCCTGAAACTGATCACCCGCGATTCCGTGGAGGAGAAGGTACTGGCCCTGCAACAACGCAAACAACAGGTGATCGATGCCACTCTGGACACCGATGCCGCTATGCTGAAGTCTCTGGACTGGGAGGATGTGCAGGAACTGCTGCGGATTTGATCTCCCGAACCCGCGCTTCGCGGGCGGAGCGGATGTCGCGGGCGGTGGCATCGGGGAAGGGTTCGCGGTAGGGCAGGTGGGTCTGCGGAGGCAGGGGGTGATCGGGGAGGGCGGGATCGGGGGTGGCGATGGTGCCGCCGCGGTGAGGGGGAAGGGCGGGGGTCGCGCCGATCACGAATCCGGCCTGCTGCAGGGAGGCGCGGACAACGCCCGATTCGGAATAGGTGAGCAGGGCGCCGTCGGGTTTGAGTCGTTCCTTTAGTCTGATAAACACGTCGACGGTCCAGCATTCCGTGTTTTTCAGGGGGCTGAAAGGATCGTGAAAAATCAAATCGTAGGGGCCTGGAAGCTCGGCAAGCAGATCCCGAAGGTCACCCAGATGGAGGTGGACCTGTCGACGGGGCCGCGCGTGTGCCCGGGTGCGCCGGAGATCGAGCAGCAGCGGATCGTCCGGAAAAAGCCGGAGCGCCCGCTCCAGGACTTCAGGTTCCACTTCGACGGTGTCGATATGCAAAGGGCCCCCGCCATCGGTGTTGAGCGCCTCCCGGCAGTTGATGCCCAGGCCGAAGCCGACATCGAGGATGCGCACCGGACCTTTCAGCAGGCGTTCCCTCAGATGGGAGGGAATAATGAATTTGGCGTGGGCTTCGCTTTGCGCCCCCTCCCGGGCGTGATAGGTCTCACCCAGTTCGGAATGACGCAGCGTGAAACTGCCGTCCGCAGTGAGGATGCGCTCAGAAGTCATCCGTGGACTGGAAGACTCCCACTTTCATGTTTTTCATGGTGTAGATGTCGCGTCCATCCACTGAAACCACACCGTCGGAAATAGCCATGACCAGGCTGCGGTTGAGCACCCGGCGGATGTGGATATGATAGCGGACGATCTTGTTTTTGGGCAGAATCTGTCCGGTGAATTTGACTTCCTCGACGCCAAGAGCGCGTCCGCGTCCCGTGAAGCCCTGCCAGGCCAGAAAGAAACCGGTGAACTGCCAGGTGGCATCCAGTCCCAGGCAGCCGGGCATCACCGGATCATCCTGAAAATGACATTTGAAAAACCAGAGATCGGAGTGGACATCCAGTTCGGCAATCACTTCCCCGCGGTTATATCGTCCGCCGGTTTCATTGATCTCCACCACCCGGTCCGCCATCAGCATGTTGGGGAGGGGCAATTTCGCGGAATCAGGTTTAAACAGTTCCCCGCGGCCCGCGCGAAGCATATCTTCCTGGTTATAGCTGCTTTGTTTTACAAATTCGGTCATTCACGTTCTCCTGTCCCCCCCCTGAAGGAAGGCGTTGGGTTAATCAAATAGATCTTTCGATTGAAAGCCGGAAAACACTTGTCGATTTAAAGTCCTTCGGTCAAGGAAGACTTTCAATTCCTTCGACCCTTCCGTATAGGCACTCCCTTAGCACAATGTCACTCAATCCGCCACTGGAATTTCTACAACAGGTCTTCGCCGATCCGGCATGGCCGCATGTGGCCCTGCTGTTGCGGTGGGTGTTTTTGGGAGGATTCGCCCGGGTGCTGATGCAGATGAAGATCAGACGTTCAGGAACCGTCTATCCGAGGCTGTCCACCTTTTGGAGGCTTGGAGTCGGGCTGTGTTTTCTGTTGATCGCGGTTCGGCAGGCGCATTGGCAACTGTTGGGCAGGCGGAATCCGGAGTTTGTGTCTTTTATGCAGCGTTATGACCGCCGCGAGTTCAATCCGGCGCACCGGGTGCGGGCGGGCCGGATTCTGGATCGGGAGGGACGCACCCTGGCCATGAGCCGGGTGACGCCCCGGGGCGTGCGCCGGGTGTATCCCTACGGGCCGATTTTTTCGCATGTGATCGGGTATAACGACCCGATCTACGGACTCTCCGGAATTGAGAGCGGGGGGCGGCGTCATTTGCTCGGGCAACAGCCCCTGCAATCCCGGGACGCCTGGGTCGCGCTGGGGGCCGAACTGCTGGACCGGGAGGGCTACGCGGAGGGACCTCCGCTGCGAACGACGCTGGATTTGGCGATGCAGCGGCGGGCGGGTGAGCTTTTAGGCGATCAACGGGGGGCCGTGGTGGTGATGGACATCGCGTCCGGGGACCTTCTGGCCATGGTCAGCCACCCCGCATTCGATCCCAATCGGCTGGTGGATCCGTTGTTCGCCGGCCGGATGCCCCATTCGCCGCTGCTGAACCGGGCGGTGGCGGGGCAGTATCCCCCGGGATCCGTGTTTAAAGTGTTGATTGCGGCGGCGGCTCTGCAGGACGGCTTCACCGGAACTCTGGACACTCCGCCGGATGGATTCACCACCTCGGCGGCAAACCCCCGGATTCGGGATCACAATTACTACGAAGCGAGGGAAAAAGGACAGACATGGCGCGGGCACGGACGGATTGGACTGGGCGAGGCGCTGGCGAAATCCTCCAATGTGTTTTTTGCCCAACTCGGGATCGCGACCGGCGCGGAGGCGCTGCTGCGGGCGACCCGGGCCGCGGGGCTCTATCAGGGATTTTCTCTGTGGGAAGGCTCCGATGCCACGTTGCGGGTGAAAGCGGCCGCAGTGCCGGAATTAAAGGATTCTCAACCCTACGACATCGCCCAGTTCAGTATCGGGCAGGGGGATCTGTTGGTCAATCCGTTGCAGGTGTGCATGATCACGGCGGCGGTGGCGAATCGGGGACTGGTGGTGAAACCGCGTCTGAATCCTGATCAGCCCGTTGAAATGCTGGGTCGTCTATGCGGGCCCGAACAGGCGGACACCCTGAAATGGATGATGTACAAGGTGGTGCAGGAAGGGACGGGACGGGGAATACGAATGACGGAACTGGCGGTGGCGGGTAAAACGGGCACCGCCCAGACCGGTGTCGGCCGACCCTCCCACGCCTGGTTCACTGGATTCGCGCCGGTGAGCGAGCCCCGCTGGGCGTTTTGTGTGCTGGTGGAGGAGGGGGGCTACGGATCCAGTGCGGCACTGCCGATCGCCCGCGATCTGTTGCGCAGCGGCATACAGGAGGGGTGGCTGCGGCTTTGAGTATGAGTGCCAAACGGAAAAATTCAGAATCACCAGCGAAGTCCGCCGGGTCCGGGGGAATTCCGATGGGGGGGATTCTGCTGTTGATGGGAGTAGGGCTGCTGTTGGTGGTGGGAGCCCGGGCCCGCGAGGGTCAGACCCTGCACCTGATGGATCTGTTGCCCTTTGCCCTGTGGCTGGTCTCCACACTGGGATTGGTGCTGTTCCTCCGGATAGGTGGATACAGGGGATCGCCCGCGTTGCCTGGATTCATTCTGTTGTTGAGCGCGGTGGGTGTGTTGGTCCGCAGTCGAATGGAGGGAAGCGTGGAGGGGGTCACGGGATGGTCACATCTGGTGCAACCTCTCGGATTTGTTTGGCTGTGGCTGGCCTGGTGGTTCTCGCGCAGAGGGCGGTTGAAGTGGCTGCGTCCCTTTTGGCTTCCCGCCTTTGTGCTTTCATTGGGAATTGTGGCCGGGGTGATTGCCCTGGGCAGTCAATTCCGGGGGGCGATGTATGGTCCCGGCGGTATGACGCCCACGGAACTCCTCAAACTCCTGCTGCCGATTTCTCTGGCGGGATTTTTCAGTTGGCGGGAGGCCGCATGGAAAAATCGCCCCTGCTGGAATCCGCCCGTTGGCCGAATACTGCTGCTGGGGGCGGGCTGGGCCGTTTTGTGCGGATTGTTGGTGATACAGCGGGATTT
Source organism: Kiritimatiellia bacterium (assembly GCA_040905625.1). GTDB lineage: Bacteria > Verrucomicrobiota > Kiritimatiellia > SS1-B-03-39 > UBA6053 > UBA6053. The sequence continues at coordinate 589 of JBBDRC010000051.1, read as the reverse complement.
GGGTCTGGTGCTGCTGTTAAGTCTGATGCTGGTGGTGCTGGTGGTGTCGGTGACCCGGTCGGGAAGCTGGTTTGTGCTTTTTGCGGGGGTTCTGGCGGGAAGCGGATGGTTGATCCTGAACCATGTCGCGCACGGCGCACGAAGATTTCATTCCTGGCTGGATCCCTTTGCGGACCCCACGGGGTCGGGATGGCAGGTGTTGCAGGGACTGACCGGATTGTATGCCGGGGGGCTGACCGGCACCGGACTGGGAGGAGGTCAGTCGGAGCGGCTCCCCATCGCCGGGTCGGATTTTGTGTATGCGGTCTATGGCGAAGAAATGGGCTATTTGGGGTGTTTGTTGCTGTTGTTGCTGTTCGCGGGGCTGCTCCGGGAAGCCGCCCGGGTGGCGAATGAACAGGAGGATGCCTTTTCGGGAAGCGTGGCCGTGGCGGTGGTGGCGTTGTTGGCCGTGCAGATACTGGTCAATATCGCCGGGGTGGTGACGCTCCTGCCCATTACCGGCATCACGTTGCCCTATATCAGCCAGGGAGGAAGCAGTTATTGGGTCACCAGCGTCCAATTCGGGCTGTTGCTGGGGATGGCGGAC
>JBBDRC010000050.1:0-10108 GCA_040905625.1 Kiritimatiellia bacterium | reverse complement strand
GCCAAAGTGCATCCTCAGCCATTACCCTCGTTTTCAAGCAGTCAGTAATCCGGGCACGGCACTCACAGATCCAACCGACTGTACAGCGTTTTGCGGGTGATGCCCAACAGTTCCGAGGCCTTTTTTTTGTTTCCGCCCGTGGCCTCCAGCACCTGCCGGATATAGCGCTTTTCCATTTCGGCCAGCGGTGGAATTTCTCCGGGAGACATCCACTCGGACGGAAGGGCCACTCGATCCGGAGCCGCCCCGGCGGTATCGTCTCTCATGCGTCGGGGAAGATCCTCGGGCCGGATTTTATCCCGGTCACAAAAGGTGACTGCCCGCTCCATGGCGTTCTGCAGTTCCCGCACATTTCCAGGATACGAATATCCGGTCAGTTTAATCAGCGCGGTCGGAGTGAATCCACGCACCCGCTTCCCGGTGCGGGTATTCATCAACTTGAGAAAGCGGTGAGCCAGCAGTTCCACATCCTCTCCACGTTCCCGCAGCGGGGGCACCCGCAAATGAAAGGTCTCGAGTCGATAAAACAAATCCTCGCGGAAACGACCCTCCTTTACCGCATCCTCCAACTCCTGATGGGTGGCCGCCACAATGCGCACATCCACATCCTCCTCCCGGTTCGCCCCCACCCGGCGAACCTTCCCGTCCTGCAGGATGCGCAGAAGTTTCGACTGCAGGGCCATCGGCATTTCCGCGATTTCATCCAGAAACAGGCTTCCTCCCGAGGCCTCCAAGAAAAGTCCGTCCCTCGCCCCCTTGGATCCGGTGAACGATCCCTCCTCGTGCCCGAAAAATTCACTTTCCATCAGGGGCTCCGGAATTCCCGCACAGTTCACCGCCAGAAACGGGGCCTCCGCCCGGTCACTTAACGCATGCACCGCCCGCGCCACCAGTTCTTTCCCGGTCCCGCTCTCCCCCAGCACCAGCACCGGCCCACTGGCGGGAGCCACCCGCCGGATCTGCGAATATAACTCCCGCATTCCATCCGAATGTCCGATCATCCCGTGAAAATCCTCTTTTCCCATGACTTCTTTGAACCCCTCCACCTGCTGCCGCAGCTCCCGCAGGGTCAACAACCGCTTGACCACATGAATGAAGTGTTCCAAATCCAACGGTTTGGTCAGGAAATCATCCGCCCCCGCCTTTAAAGCCGATACCGCCTGTTCCACGGAGCCGAAGGCGGTAATAATCAGAAACAACGGAGGGTCGTCCAGAGTTTTGACCTGTTCGAGGAGGCCGAAGCCATCCATTCCCGGCAGCCGCAGGTCGCTCACCACCAAATCCGGCTTCCACCGTGACAGCAACGCCGCCGCCTTCTCCGCATTCTCCACCTGCCGGGCCTGAATCCCGGCATCCTGCAGTTCCTCTTCCAATAATTCGGCCAGACCGACATGATCCTCGACCACCAGTACTTTCCGGTGTTTGAAATTGGGTGCATGGCTCATGAGTGCTCTCCCTGCGGGTCTTGATTTGGCAGAACCAGTCGGAAACAGCTTCCCCGGTCCCGGTCGGCATCCAGCTCGATCCTTCCTCCGTGCTCGGTGGCGATCCCGTGCACCACCGCCAAACCCAGACCCGTGCCCTCACCCACGGATTTGGTGGTGAAAAAGGGTTCGAATATTTTTGAAACGATGTCCGGATCCATACCGGCACCGTCATCCTCTACTTGAAACCAACAATTCCCTCCTTCGACTCCCTGTGCACATCGCACCTCCCCGCCCGGAGCGGCCTGAATGGCGTTTCGCAGCAGATTGACCAGGGCCTGTTCCAGACGGACCGGATCCCCCCGCACCCGGGTTCCGGACGGAGGTTCGTCGATCTCCACCCGGGTGCGCGATTCCTCCGCATCCGCCTTCACTGCCGCCACCGCGTCCCTCAACAACTGCCCGCAATCCACCCAACAGGCACGGGAGGGGTTCCGTCGGCTGAAATCCAATAATTGTCGAATGATATGCTGCATGCGGGCGGACTCGGTGCGAATCGATGTGTAGGCTTTCCGGTTCCCGTCCTCCCCGCCGCCCGCCCGGAGTAATTTCTGAACCCGCGCATCGATCATACTCAGCGGAGTTCCCAATTCGTGGGCGACCCCCGCCGCCAACTCGCCGATCGCGGCCATTTTTTCCGCGTGACGTAATCGTCCCTCCAATGATCGCTCCGATTCCCGGCGGGCCCGAATCTCGATTTCCACCTCATCTATATTGTCCAGCATTCGATTGAAATGTTCGCCCAGCGACCGCAACTCCCGGGCCCCGTTCGGCCGGTGACGGTGCCCGCGATTCCCCCTGGCGATTTGATTCATACTGTCCGTCAACCCATGCAGATGCCGGCCAAACGCAAGATGATGCCCCATCATCACCAGTCCCGACAATCCCACAAATCCCAGCAGAGTGTACAGCAGCACCCGGGTGCGCAGCCGACCGATATTTGTAACGAAATCACTTCTCCGACGGGTGAGTTGCAACAATCCGGTAATTTGCCCCGTTGAATCCGTCAGCGGCATCACATGCGAATACACTTCCTGCCCGCTGGTCCCGCTGTATTCCCCCTGCGGTTTACCCGCCGCCGCCAATTCCGTGACATCCGCCCGCTGCAATTCCCCCTTGTCCTGTTCAGTCGACGAAATCCGCCGCCCCTCCGCGTCATACAAAAAAGCCCCGTACACCTCACTTAAATCAAACGCCGCTTTCAATGCCTCCGCAATACTCCCCTCCCTCTCCCGCAGCAGAGCATGGCTCAAGGGACCCTTGATGGCCTCCGCCACCATTTCCAAATCCCGCTGCATTTGCTGCTCCACCAACTGTTCAAATGTCCGCAATCCCCACCAGGCCCCCGCGGCCATCACCACACACATCGGCGCCACCACATAGAAAAGGACTGTGGCCCTCAGGCTCCGTTGACGGTGCAACCGAAGAAACACCATCGACAGCGAGTTTCGCTTTTTGTTTATTTTTGGGTACATGTATATATTATATACACTATTTTTATTTTACTCCACAAAAATAAAAAGAAATTTTTTATTTTTTATCCAATTAAATACAAACAACTTAAAAAATATTTATGTTTTCAGAATACCAGTTGGCATTGGACCTGCAAGGGAAAAGCCAGCTCAAGCCAATCCTGTTTGAGTTCATAAGATGTTTAACCCAAAATGGAGAAAGAAAAAGATGAAGTTATCAACCAAAAATGTGATTATCGGTACTGGAATTGCAAGTCTGTCGTTCCTGGGAAACCTGAGTCTGGCTCAGGGAACCGCCCCGGGGCAACCCGCTCAGCCGGCTCAACCCCCGGCACAGCCGGAAGTCCCGGATGCGGGTTCGATCAGTGACGGGCAGCTCGACAAAACTGTCGATGCCTATATCGCCGTGAACGAACTTCAAACGAAAATCCAGGAGAAACTGGCCGGTGAAAACGACCAGGCCAAAATTCAGGCGGAAGTACAGAACGCCCAGGCTAAAATGGTGGAAGCCGTGAAAAAAGCCGGACTGGAACCGCAGGAATACGAAAAAGTCATGTCCGTGGTCACCCAGAATGATGAACTGAGACAGAAGTTCATAAACAAGCTGAACGAAAAACAACAAGCTGAACGAAAAACGCGATAGATGATTCATTCCTCTATCGAAACCCTACAACGGAACGGGCTCAGGCCCGTTCCGTTTTTTTGGTACCGCAGTGGTGCTGAAGCCGCCGTGCGCTCATCCCGCTTCCCAATTTCAGACAAAATTTATGGACACCCTCGACCGCCTGATTGTAAGTGGATCCTCTATGTTTACACTTGTCAATCCGGGCACGGCATCATAGGGAAGTCAACATGAAGTACATCTTTCGATGGCGGGTTTACGGTCCGGGTTCCAGCCGGAGATGATCGCACCTTTTCAGGCCGGTCCGCCCCGGTGTGCCCACGCGCATTCCGGGGTTTTGCATTCAGCCCCCCCCCGTTTCTTTTTCCTTTTATACTTCCACATGTTGATTGATCCATGATTACCCCAAGCCTCGAAACATTTATCCAACGCGCCAAACACGGCAACCTGATCCCGGTGGTCCGGGAAGTGCTGGCCGACCAGGACACCCCGGTGTCCGCCTACGAAAAACTCCGCACCGCCCTTCGCGATAAAGACCCGCACGCCTGCACCTTCCTGCTGGAATCCGTGGAGGGCGGCGAAAACATCGCCCGTTATTCCATGCTGGGCGGCATGCCCCGCGGGATCCTCAAAGCCAAAGGCCGCCGCGCCGAATATCACGAAGGCGATGACACCCGGGTCTTCGACGACGTGGACCCGCTGGCGGTGCTCCAGGACCTGATGTCGGTCTACAAACCTGTTCCCGACGACTCTCTGCCCCGCTTCACCGGCGGCGCCGTGGGTTTCCTGGGCTACGACTCGGTCGCCCAGTTCGACAAAGTCCCCCTGAGCGATACTCCCGGTCTGGACTTTCCCGACATGGTGTTTCTTATCGCCGATACCGTGATTTTGTTTGATCAGGTGCGCCACACCATGAAACTGGTCGCCAATGCCTACGTGCAGGGCGACCCCGAAGCCGCCCACGCGGACGCGGTCCGCCGCCTGGACCTGCTCGCGGACATGCTGCAGACCCCCCTTCCCCGCCGTATCCTCGATGCGCAGGTGCCGACCCGGGATCTCCCTTTCACCTCCAACACCCGTCAGGCCGATTTCGAAGCGGCGGTGGAGGCTTCCCGGGAATATATCCGGGCCGGTGACATCATTCAGGTGGTTCTCTCCCAGCGCTTTGAAGTGGAGGGTCGCGACGATCCCCTGCAGGTGTACCGCGCCCTCCGCTCCATCAACCCCTCCCCCTATATGTTCTGTCTTGAACTCGGAGATGTCGCTCTGGCCGGCTCATCCCCGGAGGTGCATGTGCGCAATGAGGACAACCGGGTGGATATCCGCCCCATTGCCGGCACCCGCAAACGGGGCGCGACACCCGCAGAGGACCAACAACTCGAAGTCGATCTCCTGGCCGATCCCAAGGAGCGCGCCGAGCATGTGATGCTGGTCGATCTCGCCCGCAACGACATTGGACGGGTCTGCGACTGGGGCTCCGTGGACCTGTCGGAATTCATGATCATCGAACGCTACAGCCACGTCATGCACATCGTCTCCAACGTGCGCGGACGCCTCCGACAGGATAAAAACTCCTATGACCTCATGCGCGCCACCTTTCCGGCGGGCACCCTCAGCGGCGCCCCGAAAATCCGGGCCATGGAAATTATTGCTGAACTCGAACCCGACCGGCGCGGTCCCTACGGCGGCGCGGTGGGCTACTTCGGTTTCGACGGCAATCTCGACTGCTGCATCACCATCCGCACCTGTTTCTTCGCCGGCGACAAAACCTGCGTGCAGGCGGGCGCCGGCCTGGTGGCCGACTCCGTGCCCGCCACCGAATTCGAGGAAACCGTCAACAAAGCCAAAGGCATGATGAAAGCCCTGTCCCTCGCCCGCGGACACCAACCTGGAGAACCGGCATGATTCTGGTCATCGACAACTACGACAGTTTCACCTACAATCTGGTCCAGTACCTCGGGGTGCTCGGAGCCGAGGTGAGGGTGGAGCGCAACGACGAAATCGACATCGCCGGCATTGAAGCCCTGCATCCAGAACGCATCCTGGTCAGCCCCGGCCCCTGCAGCCCCGCCGAAGCCGGGATCAGCGTGGAGGTCGTCCGGCACTTCGGTGACAAACTCCCCGTGTTCGGGGTGTGCCTGGGCCATCAGGCTGTCGGTCACGCCTTCGGCGGGCGGGTCGTCCGCGCCGACCGGCTCATGCACGGTAAAACCAGTCCGATCCATCACGACGGCACCGGCGTGTTCGCGGACATGCCCAACCCCTTCGACGCCACCCGCTACCACTCCCTGCTGGTGGAGAAATCCAGTCTGCCCGACTGTCTTCGGGTGACCGCCTGGACCGAAGAAGGCGAAATCATGGGCCTGTCCCACAAAATCCTGCCCGTGTTCGGGGTTCAGTTTCATCCCGAATCCGTGTTGACGCAGGAGGGTATGACCCTGATGCGGAATTTTCTGGACCTCTGATCCTCCCCGACAATTCCAGCCACTCCCATGATCCCCCGCGTCAGCCAAACCCGGCAAAACCTCCGGACCTGCAGCCTGGACGGCATTCTGGCCACCCCCTGGTCCATTGTGTCCCTGCCCGGAAGTTTCCTGATCGCCAGTCTGCTGAATGTCTACTTTCAGGTCGGCCCCTTCTGGTTCGGTGTGATCGTCTCCATGCCCGCTTTCGCAAACGCCCTCTCTATTCTCCTGGTGCCCTGGGTCGGACGCTTCCTCAACGTGCGCGAAATGACCCTGACCGTGTCGATGATGAACTGCGGCATCTGGTTAAGCGGGGTGTTGGCCATCGCCCTGATGCCCCTGGATTCGCCCTCCCGGGTGGGAGTCTTTTTTGCCGGATTCTATTTGCTGCTCGCCTTTACCACCGCCCTGGCCGGGGTCGGCTGGACCACCTGGGTGCCCGGATTCATTCCCGACCGCATTCGCGGACGCTACATGGCGGGCCGCAACGTGCTGACCAACTTCAGCACGCTCGGGTTTATGGTGCTGGCCCTGTTGCTGCTGCATTTCTTCGAGGGACAGCGCTGGCTCTATCTGCTGCTGATCAGTCTGTCCATGCTCGGACGCATCGCCTCCGTAATGATGCAGCACCGCATTCGATCCATCGACCCCACCGGCGGACGGGTGTGCAGCGACACCTGGGCCCGGGATCTTTGGAGCATCCGCCGGGAACGTCCACTGATGCGGTATATCCTCTTCGCCACTCTGGCCGGATGCTGCATGGCGTTCACCGGAGCCACCGCCACCCTCTACGCCTTCACATTACTGAAGGTCACCCCGGCGGAACTGACCGCCTTCAGCATCGTCGCCACCCTTGCGGGCACCGCCAGTGTGCGTATCTGGGGAGAATTGATCGACCGTCACGGTTCTCTGCCGGTGCTGGTCATCTGCGCCATCGCCTGGCGGGTGGGGGATATCGGCTGGCTGTTTTTGACCGAAGAAACCAAGTACGGCCTCTTTGCAGTGTGGGCCTGGGGAGGCGCAATGGGCACCGGGTATATGCTGGCCAGCTTTATTCTCCTGTTGAAGCTGGTCCCCTCCCACAACCGAAGCGCGGGTATCAGCCTGCATTTAACCGCGGTCTCCACCTTCGCCGCCATCGCCCCCGTCCTGGCCGGCTGGTGGCTGGAAACATCCGCGGGCCTCGACATCTCCTCCTGGCCGCTCTACCGCATGACCCTGGCCGCGGGACTGGCGGGATGCGTCCTGAGTCTGCTGGCACTCACCGGGATGCACGAACCCAAAACCCATCCCGACCGCAACACCATCATGGGCGCCCTGCGCACCCTGCGTCACCTCAGCGTCAACCAGGGCCTGGCCTTTTGGGGCAACGCCACCTTTGTGGTCAGACGGAAAAGGAAAGAGTAGTACACCGTCACAGTGAAATTGTCGGGTGAACATTAAGAGGGGGGAACTCAGCAACGAAATGGGCCCCTGAGGGGTCCGGGGGGGACGGACTCACGCCGGGGCGGCGGCGTAGGCGCGGGTGGACGCGTCGGAGTGCGCGGCCATTTGTACGGGAACCCGCTCGTAGATGCGCTGGTGGTTTTCCACCCCGGCAAGGCGGAACGCGCCGGTGCGATGGCGGCGGGTGCGGTAGGCATGTCCGTTCATGGGCAGGGCGTGGGTGTAAAACTCTTCGTATTCCTCGTAACTCAGGCGGCGGCGGTCCCGCAACAGGGCGATACGGGCTGCGGAGTCCAACCCCTCCCGGTATCCGGCCATCACCGTTCCGCCGAAAAAGGCGCCCATGCATCCGCTTCCATAACTGAAAAAACCGACCCGGGTTCCTTCCAGATTCAACTGCGGTTGATCCAGCAGACTCAGCAACCCGATATACAGAGAAGCGGTATAGGCGTTTCCGTTGATGCGGTTGTAGTGCAGGGAGGGTTCCACCTGCTGCTGCAATTCACGGGCGGACAACGTGGATTTTTCCTGGCGGGCCAGGTGCAAATGCGCTTTCAGTCCCATGCGGGAGAAGGGCAGATGATAACAGAAATGATCAAAATCCCCGAAAGAGGCTCCGGTCGCCTGCTGATAATGGTTCCAGCACTGTTCCAGCGCGTTTAAATAGACTTTGATCGAGTATTTTCCGTCCACCAACGCTTCATCCAAATAATTCGGACGCCAGAAATCCATCACGTCTTCAGTGAAATATCCGACATCGACATCCACCTCCATCACTTTGGGTTGCGCGGAAATCACCATCGCCACCGCGCCGGCCCCCTGGGTGGGCTCCCCGGCGGATCCCAATCCGTAGCGGGCCACGTCGGATGCCACGATTAACACCTTCTGCTCCGGTTTCAGCGCCACCGTGGCCAGGGCGAAATGCAGGGCGGAGGTGCTGCTGCAACAGGCCTGCTTCATTTCCACCGTGCGGCAGTTCGAGGGCAACTCGAGGAGATGATGAATATAGATGGCGCCGGCCTTTGATTGGTCAACCCCGGATTCGGTGGCGAAAATGACCGTTTGTATCCCGTCCCGCTCCACTCCTTCAAGCGCCTGGAGCGCCGCGTTGGCTCCCATGGTGATCACGTCCTCGTCCGGCGAGGGGACCGACATGAATTCCTGTCCGATTCCCTGATGATATTTGGCATAATCCACGTTTCTCGCCCGGGCAAGCTCGCGCAGATCCAGACCGTATCCGGGGACGTACATGCTGATGGTTTCGATTCCTGTTTTCATGAAAGTGTTCTCCTCGTAACCGGTCTTCGTTTCAGGACAGTGCCAGTGATAATCCGGCGATGGCATCCGTTTCCTGAGGATCCAGAGCCTGCAGGGCGCCATGCAGAACTTGCTCCAGGGAATGCAGATATTTAAGAAACGCCTCCCGACCCTCCCGGGTCATGGTTACTTTCGTGCGGGAATGCCTCCCCTTGCCCACCTTGTGCAGCAGGATGATGTCCGCCTCCTCCAACACCTTCAAATGCCGGCTGAGATTTCCGTCCGTCAATCCGCACTGCTGTTTGAGTTCCTGAAAACCCAGGCCTTCCGGCGAGGAACACAGGGTGGTCACCAGCGCCAGCCGGGCGGGTTCATGAATGGATTTCTCCAATTCATTCCAAAGGGGTTTGTCCATGAGGTCCATTATGTTTCCGGGTTTCGGGTTGAAAATTCGCGGGCAAAGGCCGCATAGCGCCGATCGTCCAAATGTAAAATCAGTCCCCCGGCCCATTCTCCGGTGCAGAACACCAGTCCCATGGCCAAGGGCTGCTGAAAACGCATGCCCGGCAACAGCAGGCAGAGAGCACCCGCCAGGATATAGAAAATCCCAACCAGAGTGATCGCCGAGGGCAGCACGTATCTCGAAGCCAGATTGGACAGGCCGAACATGCACATCCAGACTCCGAAGAGCAGATCAAACTCGCGGCGAATCAGCAACACCAACGTAAACAGGGCCCCCACCGCCAACGGAGGAATCACGTCCAGCATCGGTCTCAGCCGGCTCAATTCCCGCTGAATCATCCGGTCATTCAAAAACCAATAGACCAGGGCCCCCAAATTCAACAGCATCGCCGACAGGAACACCATTCCCCACACCGCCAGATGTGCCAGGTTGGATTCAGGCACCCACCGCAGTTCCAGCACCACCGCCGCCACCAGCGCCAGACTGCCGGACACCATGCGGGTGGGACCCGACCAGCCTTTAAACCGCTCTTTCTCCAAAAGCGAATGCCGGAGCGAACGAACCGTATTGAGGGCATCTTGAAGAGGATGGGTCGTCAATGGGGCTTCCTATGGAGGGTGGTGAGTGGCAGTTGATGAAGCATACCTGTTTTATTACTTTGCATTGCAAAGGATTCAACTGAATTCCGGAAGTATTTTTTCCGGATACCCCTTTGCACCTGAATCCGGGAGAGTGTGGCTGAAAAAACGTGCGGATGTATCAAGAGAATGGGAATTCGCATGTTAGAAATTCATGAGATCTTCTTTTGAGATTGAAGAATGGGCTGATCCGCGTACTCTGATCCCATGCAAAAAGGAACCATCTGCATTGTTGAAGACGAAGAAGACATCCGCGATATC
>JBBDRC010000049.1:0-1669 GCA_040905625.1 Kiritimatiellia bacterium | reverse complement strand
TCCCCATTTCCCCAATTTATCCCGGCGTAGCGCAGCGAAGACGGATTCCCCAATTCCCACTTTCCTATTTCCCCACTCAACCACCCAACAACTCAACCACTCAACTAATTCCCCATTTCCCCATTTCCCCACTTGACCCCTGACGCGCCTCCTGCGCGTATCTTGTAAAAACATTTGACAAAATGCATATCATGTTGTTTAATCATTTATCATGAGTCAAATTTCTGAAATTTTGGAATCCAACCGCCGCGCCTTGGAAAGGGGGGGGCATCATCCGATTCGGCGGGCGCTGTATGATCAGATCCTGGAGGCAACCGGCCGTCATTTTGTGGGAATTCGGGGACCGAGGGGAGCTGGAAAAACCGTGATGCTGCAGCAACTTGCGGCATCGATGGAAGATGCCTGTTACATTTCGCTGGACACGCTGCCAAGGGAAAGCGATACGTTTGGGCTGATACTGGAGTTGCGGGACCGGTATGGATTCCGGAATTTCTTTCTGGACGAAGTTCATTTTCTGCCTTCCGCCCCCGGGGTTTTGAAACGGATGTATGATGAACTGGATGTCCGGGTGTGGTTCACCAGTTCGGTCGCCTTGCACATGCGGGATTCCGCACACGATCTCTCCCGCCGGGTGAAAATGGTTTCGCTGTCCTATTTCAGCTACCGGGAGTATCTGCGGATCCGTCACGGGGTGACGTTGCCGGGACTGACGCTGGAGAACCTTCTGGAGGGGAAAGGCTCTCCAGTTTGGATGCGGGAGGCGGATCGGTTTGAGCGCTATTTGTTGGGTGAGATGCTTCCGTATTCGCTTGACGAACCGGACCCGCTTCCCTTGCTCGCTTCGACAGTTGAAACGGTGCTGCGAAAAGATATTCCCTCTATTTTGCGTCTGCATGTGGACGAGCTGGAGCTGTTGGGGCGTTTACTGCGCTTTGTGGGCCGATCAGGAGTGGATGGAATCAATTACACCAGCCTTTCTAACAATTTGGGCATCACCAAATACAAGGCGGAGCAATACGTGGGAGCGCTGGAGGATGCATTCCTGTTGCAGCGGCTGTTGCCGGAGGGGACAAACGTCCGAAAAGAACCCAAGGTGCTGATGATGCCGCCGCTGCGTCTGCTCTACCGCGAACCGGAGGAGGCACGGGGCGGTTTGCGGGAGGACCTGTTCGTGATGGCCATGCGCCAACAGGGCTTTGAACCGGCCTACGTCAAGGGCACCCGGGGAGAGAAAATACCGGATTTCTTGTTGTCGTATCAGGGAAAACGCGTGGTTATCGAAGTGGGCGGAAAAGGAAAAGGACGTTCGCAGTTCAAAGGAATTACAGCAGACGAAATTCGGATTGCGGCCGAGGGCGGGGCATGGGATCGGGAGCATATTCCGTTACATCTGTTCGCCTGCCTTGGACACTCCGGGATCGAGGGGAGGGGTAGGGCATGAAATTCTCCATCCTCACCTGCAGTTACAATAACCTTGAGGGCCTGAAGGCGGTCGTAGAAGAGGTCAGAGGTCAGAGGTCAGAGTGAAGAGGTCAGAAGTCAGGTCAGGACCCTTTCCTCTGACCTCTCCCCCGCCGACGGCGTCTACGTCGACTTCGTCGCGTCAGGGGTCACGGGCAGCTTCGCTGGGTCAATGGTCAGGGTCCCCGGGAGCGCGGGCATCCTGCCC
>JBBDRC010000048.1:0-1669 GCA_040905625.1 Kiritimatiellia bacterium | reverse complement strand
CGCCCGGGGAGCTGAAAGTGTTTGCGGTCCCCGACGGCATGGTGGCGGATTATGACCCGGAGAACCCGGATCAGTATCTGCTTTTCTATCTGGAGCCGTTTCAGGACCGCGGAGCACTGGAGTCCCTGAATGGTTTGGTTTTTGAGGATGCATGGGTTGTGGATATTCGAACGGAACCAAGTGATTTTAGCGATGGCGATTATTCTGCCGCGCTGGCCCGCGTTACCGAAGCGGACGGAACCTACAATCCTGAACTTGCCATTCATCTTGGCGGTCGTCAGGGCTTTGAGGTGGGTGCCACTGCCGATGTATATTTTCATGCCAACGGTGAACGGCAGCACATCGCCCGCCATTGGGGTCGATTTGTTCAAGCCACCACCAGTGGTGGAAATGCTGGGCAAATTCAGGAAAATGCTGCCATGGAATCGTTTCCGCTTCAGGGTATTTGGCCCCGAAACTTTCGCCGGGCAAACGATGCCGACCAGGCCCGGGGAGAACCGCTCGAGAGTCTTTACGATAGCCAGCACACAATCTACATGACCAATTTCTTTCTCAAGCCCGAGAATTACAGCGTCATGTATAACATTTCCGGGGCGGGCCGCGGTTATGACCGCTTCCCGGTCCCGACGATGAGTCACTTCAACCCCACCGCACCGGTGAACTGGATTATGACGGGGGTGCAATCACCTCATATTATCAGTGACGTATGGGACGGGGACAGCACAGTATTATTGGACTGGACCTCGGTGCCGCCCTATCCGGGAGCGGATTTCACGTCCACCGATGAGCTGCTGGATGCGGACGGCCTGGGCTACTGGGGACGGGTCTACAACAGCGGGCCGGGATCCTCCAACCGGGTGGTGATGCGGGAGATTCCAACCGGACCGCTGCTGTCGGTGGGCTCCTTCCGCCACGCCAATCTGAGTCTCTACGAGCACCTGCCCCTGTACACCGCCGGCGAGTCATTTCCATCCCCCTATGTGGCCCCGGACCGCGTCTGGGAGACGGGTCCCTTGAACGCCAACAATCTGCGTAGGGGTACGCCGCAGGTCAATTACAGCACGCTGGTGGATTGGACGTATTTGGTCAACGAGGCCCTCTGGGACCGCTTCTATTTTTCGGGAATCGCACCCGACCCGGTTTCCGGCAGCTCCCTTGAGGATGCCCTGACAACCTTCATCGATGCGGGCGCCCCTCTGGCCAACGCCCGGATTGCCCTCATTCACGGCCGGGGGGAGCAATTACGTGAGGTCCTGGATCCGGGCACGGGCGGGCCCACGGAGGAATCGCCCGCCATCCCCTCGCAAACAACGCTCAATCGCGGCGCGTTTAATATCAATTCAACATCCGTTGAAGCCTGGATGAGTATGCTGTCCGCGACCCTGGGCCTGGAGGTCTGGCAACGGGAGAATGGGAGTATTGCCGAAGACGGCAGTTATGATGTTCCATTCCCCCGCCAGACGATTCCTTCACTTCACTCGGGGGCACCCGATACCTGGCAGAAATACCGGGGTCTGGATGCCGCCCAAATCGAGGACCTGGCGACCGCGCTGGTTGCGGAGATACGGCTTCGGGGGCCGTTCACCAGCATGTCGGATTTTGTGAACCGCCGCCTGAAACCGGCCGGCGACCCGACCGCACTGGGAGGAACGATTCAAGCCGCCATTGA
>JBBDRC010000047.1:0-51934 GCA_040905625.1 Kiritimatiellia bacterium | reverse complement strand
AGGTAGGAGCCGTATGCGGTAGTCCCGCACGTACGGATCTGCGCGGGGAGGGCTTACGTCAAAATCGGCGTAAGTCCTTCTACCGCAACGAAGCGTTGAAACACATTATTGAAGCTGGTTCCGAGCGTGGCTTGCATGGTGAAATCCTGCTTGTTCGCCAACGCCAAATCGGAAACCTCAGTCCGAATACCCCGGTTTTGACGATCACTACTTTGAAACTGTACATTGTCCGCAGTTAAGCTAACGGTGCCACTGGTTATCACTGTAAAGTCGTCGAGGTTGTCTTTCCCCGGATCGGTTCCGAAATCCCAGCTTTTGGGCACGGTGTTTTGCGCGGAGGCGATGGATGCGCCGATGAGCAGGAGGGGAAACACGGTGCGACGCGCCAGCAAAGGGAGGATGCGTGAACGGTGGGAGGGGAGTACTATTGTTTTCATATGCATTCCTTTTTTCGGGTTTGGGCAGAGCGGGTATTTTTAATACCTGAATTTCACTCTATACCCGTACTATAGCCAACCCTTTGCCTCAGTGTCAACGGTCTCGTATGTTGACACGTCAACATGATTTTGTGGTTAATCTATTCGTCGGAAATCCGCAGGGCAAGCCTCAGCACGAGGAGCGAGCAGCAGAAGAAACCCGCGAAAATCGCGATCCATGCTTCACGTCCGTAGACCAGGACGGAGTCGCGCAACTCCGGTTCGAAACAGCCCAGCAGCAGCCCCGCGGCGTTTCCAAGGAGCGCGACGAAAACATAGAGGCTGAAATTAAACAGGCACACTGCCAGACCGGCCCGCTCCGGGCTGTTGGTCCGGTAGAGCAGCGGAATCATGATCGGAGATAAACTCGCCGTCACCGCCAGCAGGCAGAGAAACACCGCGACGGCGGGGCTGCGCACGCCCAACCCGGTCAGCACCACCAGTCCGCCACTCACAAACACCGACATGCCGCCTGCACCGATGATAAAAAACTTGATGCGCGCGCCGGTGAGTCGGTGCAGCAAGACGGGCACAAAACCGGACAGCGCCGCCAGAATCGCCATGAGCGACAATACCCAGGCGGCCCTGGTTGACGAAATTCCGAGAAAGTCTTCGAGATATTTTTTTCCGATGACCGTTTGCAGCACGTAGTAGAGTCCGAAGTGGAGGCCGGCGCACAGGCACACGGTGCGGTTGTTGGACAGGCGCAGGAGGTCGATAAACGGACGGAGGCTGAAGCGGGCATCGCCGCGGCCGGTTTCCGCGCGGGCGCGGTCCAGACCGCAGGCCGTCGCGAACAGGAGCCAGCACAAGACCCCGACCGCTCCGAGCACGAGCAGCAGTGGGCGCCAGCCGATTTCCCCGGCCGCGATCACGAATGGCGCGCCGGCCATGATGCCGCCCGCGTAGCCGGTGAAAATCACCACCGTGAGCGCGATCGGAAAACAGCTCTCCCGGAAGGTTCGACGCGTCTCGGCCACCAGGCTCAGGTAGAGGGCGCTGGCTCCGAACCCGGTCAGCGCCCGGCTGAGGTAGAACAGGAGCAGGGAGTGTGCGAGGGGGAACAGGATGGCTCCCGCGCAGAACAACCCCGCACCGATCAGGATTACCCGCCGGCCGCCACAGCGCTCGATGAGGAACCCCACGACGAACTGGTTGAGCGCATAGACATACATGAACGAAGCGCCCAGACCGGTGATCCAGGAGGCGGATACGCCGAGTTCCGACTGCAATTCGCTGAACAGGGATCCCGGTATCGCCACCCGCTGCACGTTGGCGAGGAAATACAGTCCCGTGCCGGCGATGAGGAGCAACAGGGCGGCTTTGCCCGGCCGCGCGACGGAAGGGGGAGGCAGTGTCGCAGGCGGGGGGAGCGGGGTATCCATTTCAGCGGACGGTCAGGACGACTTTCCCGATGTTTTCCCGGCGTTTCAGGATGCCGTGCGCGGCATCGGCCTCGGTGACGGGCAACACGGCATGCACGGAAGGTTTGATGCGTCCCTCTTCGAACCCGGACCAAACATGTTCGGTGAGTTCGCGGAGGATCGTCGCTTTCACCTCCGGCTCCCGGCTGCGGAGGGTGCTGCCGATCAGGCGCAGTCCGCTTTTTAACACCGGGCGCAGGCTGATGTTGGCGAACTCGCCGCCGAGCGTGGCGATGAGCACCCAGCGACCGCCGCGGGCCATTTTGGGAAAACAGTCGGCCAGCGCGTCGCCGCCCACGCAGTCGAGCGCGACATGCACCGGGGTTTTATCGAAGATTTCCCCGAGGGATCCGGTGGTGCGGTTGACGACGATGTCGGGGCCGTAGGGGCGGATGAGGTCCGCTTTTTCGTCGGTTCCGACGGTGGTGACGACTTTCGCGCCGAGAAATTTCGCGGTTTGAATGGCGGCGATGCCGAGCCCGCTGGCACCGGCCTGGATGAAGACGGTCTCGCCTGATTGAAGTGCGGCTTCGTGCACAAGGTTGAGCCAGGCGGTGGCATAGACCTCGGGGAGCGAGGCGGCTTCCTCCATACCGAGCCCGGCGGGAACGGGCATGAGCAGGCTTTCGTCCGCCACGACTTTCTCGGCGTAGCCGCCGCCGCCGAGCAGGGCGCAGACAGGATCGCCGACCTGCCAGCGCGATGAGCAATCCGGGCCGAGCGCGGCGACAGTGCCCGCGACTTCGAGACCCATCCACTCCGGCCAGCCCGGGGGCGGGGGGTATTTGCCTTCGCGCTGGAGCAGGTCGGCGCGGTTGACGGCGGTGGCATGGATTTCGATGAGGACTTCGCTCCCGGTCGGCACGGGATCGGGGACGGCGGTCCAGTTGAGGCTTTTGTTTTCGTTGATGAGAATGGCATGCATGGCGGATTACTCCAGGGGGTGGTTGCGAATTTCGAGCGGGAGGCGGACGCGAGTGCCCGCCAGTTGGGAGGCGTAGGCGCCGTGGATCATTTCGAGGGTGGTGCGGGCGTCGCGGGCGGAGGCCAGTGCTTCGCGATTTTCCGTGATGGCGCGGATCAGATCCCAGGCGGCGAGCCGGTTGTTTTCGGCGAAATAGCGGTGGTGTCCGACGACGGAATCGAGATCGAGCGGGAGGGCTCCGGGAATGACGCGTTCCTCGCGGAGAGGAACATCCTCAAAACCCGACTCGTCTTCGGGCGGGGACGGCGAACGGCTGAGGCGAAGCTTGCGCTCATCGTCGTAACGCACGGCGAGAGAGCCGGTGGTTCCTTCGACGACGATGCCCATGCGGTCGCCGCGGGAGGC
The DNA here is from genome assembly GCA_040905625.1 of Kiritimatiellia bacterium. Classification (GTDB taxonomy): domain Bacteria; phylum Verrucomicrobiota; class Kiritimatiellia; order SS1-B-03-39; family UBA6053; genus UBA6053. The sequence goes on along the minus strand of JBBDRC010000047.1, from coordinate 48,704 downwards.
GAGATCCTTGCGGCTTTCAAAGACGCAACGGACACCGCGGGGAAACGGGTAGAAGGCCATGACCTCGTCGCCGGCAACGGGACCGAGGGGTTCGCGGGTGACGACGCGGTCGGTTTTGCGGAGGGGGCGTCCCCCGGTGGTGATGTCGGCGAACACTGATTCCGGGGCGCCGAAGAAAAAGCAGGCGAGATCAAGGATGTGCGTGCCGAGGACGAGCATGTCTTCCATGCCGCCGCGGGAGTCTTCCTTGCCGCGGCCATAGACGGTGAGCGGGCGGCCGATGACACCGTTCTCCATCATGCGTTTCATCGTTTGAAAGACGAGGGCGTGGCGGCCGAGATGCGCGACGGCGATGCGAATGCGGTTTTCTTCCGCGAGTCGCACGATGTTGTCCGCCTCGGGGAGGTCCACGGTGAGGGGTTTTTCGCAGAAGACGTGGATGCCGCGGCGCGCGGCCGCCTCGATGGGTTCGAGGTGTTCGTGCGGCAGGCGGGAGCACACCGCGAGGATGTCGGGGCGCTCTGTATCCAACATTTCATGACAGTCGGTGTAATGACGCCGGGCTCCGGTCTCGCGCAGGCGGTCGGCGATACCGTCGGGGTTGGAATCGACCAGCGCGACCGTATCGACCCCCGGCAGTCCGCGGAAGGCGAGGTGCGTGTGGTGTCCGCCCAGGCCCGGAACACGGGTGTCATGGAGGATGGCGACGTTCCAGGGTTTCATGTTTACGCGCGGGAGTCCGAGCCCTGCATGGCGAGGGTGCGTCCGCCATCAACGATGTGGTTTTGGCCGGTGATGAAGGAGGCCTCGGGAAGGGTGAGGTAGCACACGAGGCTCGCGATGTCGTCCGCCGTGCCGATACGGTTGAGGAAGGAATGTTGGCGGGCGAAGGCTTCGGGGTCGGCGGGTTGTTCGCGCGGGATCTGGCCGGGGGAGACGCAGTTGACGTTGATCCCGAGGGGACCGAGTTCCTTGGCGAGGCTCTTGGTGGCGGAGAGGATCGCGCCCTTGGAGGCTGCGTAGTCCACGCAACCTGCGAGCCCCTGCACGCCGACGGCGGAGCCGATGTTGACGATGTTGCCGGACGTGGCGGCGACCATATGGTGCGCGACGGCGTGAGTGCAGTTGAGCGTGCCGAAGAGGTTGACGGCGATGACGTCGCGGACAACGTCGAGAGACTGCTCGTGGAAGGCCTTCATGCGGCTGCGGGCGCTGCCGCCGGCGCAGTTGACGAGGATGTCGATGCGGCCGTGGCGGGTGTGAAGTTCGTCCACGGTGCGGCGGACCGCTTCGGCGTCGGTGATGTCGAGGCTCACGGCCTCGGCGACTCCGCCGAGGGCGGCGACGGATTCGGCGTTTTTCCCGGCGAACTCGGCGCGGATATCAAAGAGCACGACTTTCGCGCCTTCGGCGGCGAGTTTTCGGGCGATGGCGCCTCCGAGGACGCCGCCACCGCCGGTAACGATAGCGATTTGGTTTTTGAGTTTCATGGTGCGGTTACGGGGTTGGTGAAATCAGGAGAACGTGGTGCAGCCGGAGGCGGCAAGCAGGGCTTCATGTACGTGGAACTCGTGCGCGGGCGGCCAGGGATTTTTGATTTCGCCGCGAATGACGCGGGCGAGTTCGGTGAGTTGTTCGGTGTAGCGTCCGTGGATCACCCCGACATCGATGACGTGGGTGCCTGCGGCGTAGTCGCCGCGGGGTTCGGCGAGGGTCAGTCGCACGTGCAGCGGATCGAGGTGGTAGCGGGTGTTGTGATGCTCAAGAGGACAGACCTCGACGGTGCCTTTGGTGCCGCAGACGACGAGTTGGCGGCGGCGGAAGCCCTCGACCTCGGAGATGGAGGCGCGGACGGAGGCGGTGGCGTGCGGGTATTCGAGCACGGCGAAGCCGTTGTCGTTGCAGTTGTCGTCGCGGGTCGGTCGCTGAAACGATGTCACGTTTTGCGGGCGGCCGAGCATGGAAACGATAATGTCGATGAGGTAGCCGCCGAAGATGTACAGGGACCCGCCTTTGAACTGAGCGACCCACTTGCGGTAGTCGTCGCCGTCGAGGCGGCTCATGACGGCGTGGACCTCGAATATTTCGCCGAGCCAGCCTTGCCGCACGGCCTCGCGGCAGAAACGGATGGCGGGGTTGTTACGATACATGTACCCCAACTGGATGGCGAGGCCGCGGCGTTCACAATCGTCGAGCAGAGACTTGAAGGCGGGGAGGGATTCGCCGCCGGGTTTGTCAAGGTGCAGATGCAGGCCGCGCGCGGCGCAGCGGGTGGCGGTGGGCACGAGGTCGAAGCCGTCGGTCTCCACGGCGACGGCTTCGAGTCCGGGGACATTGAACAATTCCTCCTCGGTCAGCCAGGGGAGATCTTTGTACGCCTCCTTGTCGCCCCGGCGTTCGCGCCAGTCGGGATCCGGTTCGACCACACCCACCACCTCGAACAGGTGAGGGAGGTTGCGAAAGGTGCTCATTTTTTCGGCGGCGTGGTTATGGCCGATGCCGATCTGGCCGATTTTGACGGGTTTCATCGTGTGTTCCTCCAGTCGAATAGGATGCCGGGGGGATTCGTCGGCTCCCCGAGCAACCGTTGATAGACCTTCGGGGCCGCGTCCGGGGTGACGATTTCGGAGATCAGAGGAGCGGCGTGAAGACGTTTCGCGGCGAAAAGGCGGAGCAGGGTTTTCAGATCGTCCTGCAACGTCCAGTAGCCGGGATGCGAATCCCCGGCGGGGCGCGCGAAATTGTGGGCGCCGATAATGGTGACGCCGGGTTTATGAACGTCGTTGTAGAAATCGACCTCCGTCGTGGGCGTGCGGGAGCAACCGATCAGGGCGATGCGCCCCATAGGGGCCATAAAACCGAAGGCCTGTTTCACCGCCGCCGGCGCGCCGGTGATTTCGGCAACGGCGTTGACACCGTTGCCGGTGAGTTCTTTGATGGTCGCGGTGAGGTCGGCTTCTTCCGGGGAGAAGGCGTGGTCGGCTCCGAGGCTTAACGCAAGCGTGCGGCGGGCTTCGGAGAAGTCCAGCGCAATCACCGGCAGTCCTCCCGCGAGTCGCGCGAACTGGGTGGCGAACAGACCGAGGAGTCCCAGCCCCATGACCATGACGGATTCGCCGAGTTCAGGGCGCAGCTTGCGCACCCCCTGCAGCGACATGGCCGCAATGATGGAGAACACGGCGATCTCCGACTCGAGGGTGTCAGAATCGATGCGCACGACATCCCGGCGTTTTTTTACAGAGTGGCTGGCGTGGGGACTGTGGTAAGCGACGACACGGTCGCCGACCGTGAGGTCTGTCACACCTTCTCCGACGGAGAGGACGCGTCCGACGGCGCTGTAGCCGGGATAACGGGGGAATGCCCCCCGGGTGTTGGTCCGGTTGAGCAAACCGTCCCGTTCCGTGCCGGGGGAGATCAGCGTGTAGTCCGTTTCGATGAGGATATGGTTGGCGGGGACCTCCTCCGGGAGATCGAAGGTTTCAAGTGCGGCCGTTTGCGCGGTTGGCCAGACGATGCGGTGTGCTTTCATAATCGTGGGCTGGGGTGAAGCATGACTCTGACATGCATCTCACAGTCGATTCAAGCAAAATGTTGAAAATAACCTGTAAATAGAGTTGAAAATATGTTTTTGTTTCAAATTAACTTTTTAATTTCTGAAAATATGGCCACTATCCAGGAAATCGCCCGTCTTGCCCGGGTTTCAACCGCAACCGTTTCCCGGGTGTTCAACAATCACCCGAACGTGAAAACCGACGTTCGGAAGCGGGTTCTCACGGTTGCGCGCTCGCGGGATTATCATCCGCGTTTGTCCGGACGGAGACGCAGCGTGTTGTTGATCACGCCCTCGCGGGTGGAGTATCCGGTGCAGAACTATGTCGAGATGGTCGTTTCGCATCTGGCTGCGGAACTCGCCGATCGGGGATATCGCGTCGAAATGCTTCCTTCCGACAGCCTGGATCAGTTAGAGAAAATTCCCTTTTGCGGGGCCATGCAGGTCGGCTCTTCGGAGCTGCCGCACACCCGGTGGGGCGAGCGGTTTGATGTCCCGCTGATCCTGATCGACCGTGAGGTACCCCAGCCCTCGCCCAGCGTGTTCTCCGTGCGCTCCAATGAGCGGCAGGGAATGGCGTGTGCGGTGGACTATTTGCACCAAAAGGGGCACCGGCGGATTGGATGCCTCGTCAGTTCCACAGGGCTGGGGAACGGGCGGCAGCGGGCCCGGTATCTGCGCGAGGTCCTGAAAGAGCGGGGCGTGCCGTCGGACTCCTCGTTCGTGCGGATGGTGACCGAGGAGAATTTTATTGAAGAGGTGGGAAAGATACTGCGCAGCAAGCCGGACGCCCTGTTCAGTCCCGGCGGATCGGGCGGAATTATGACGGCCTATGCGTTGTCGCTTTACGGCAGGCGGATCCCGGAAGATATTTCGCTCGTGGTATCCGAGCGTGCGATGATTTCCCGGTATTGCATCCCGCCCCAGACCGCGATTACGCAAGACTATCACACTCTCGCTGTCGCGGCGGTGGATGTGATCGACGCATGCTTGCGCAAGCTGGACTGCCCCCGGGAAACCGTGCTGGATTACCAACTGATCGAGCGTGACAGTGTGCGGGACCGCTCAACGGTTCAGTCTCACCCCGCATCCAACTAACATCTTGTGATAGAATCTTCGGATGTTTGTAGCCAGTCATCCAGGCAGGAAAAACAATAATTCCGGACTTTACCCTTTTCGACCGGGCTCTAACCACAGAAACACAAAAGAATACTCCCCTAACGCTGGCTCCGCCCGACAACCCACGTTTTTTCATAATCGTACTCGTACTCATAATCGAAGGAACGATCGGATTTTTTGATTACGATTAGGATTAGGATTAGATCAGATTACGATTAGGATTAGGACTTGTGAGTATGATTGAGTGAGCCCCGGAAGGCAAGGAAATGATGTCGCTCCGCATGGTGATAGCTCCTGTTTTTTTGCGCACACCTTTGCATTGTGGATTCGCCGATAGAATGGCCATTCGCGTACTGATATCCACCTGAGAATCCATGGGTTCAGATCCACCGTTTTCGACCGTGAATTGCTAAGAGCCCTCCGCCATGATAGGAATGCGGACTCTTGTAACCTCCCCCGTCCCGTCCCGCCCATGCAACCCGACGACCTTCTCCGAACAAAATGGTACCACGGTCAATTGATGGCCTTTTCCGCACTCGACGGTCCGACCGACTATGCGGACGGGCTGGTGGCGAGGACGGTCGTCGAACCCGACGGCATCGAAATCCGCGACCCCGGCGTGCTCCGGATCCGGTTCACACATCCTCCGGAATCCGGGATCCGCTTCGGCGGCGATTTTTTCTCGTTCGACACCGCGCACGGCGTCACCCGGGGCTGCCTTGTCGACGCGCACCATCTGCTGATCGAAGGTGCCTGCATCTTCGACGACCCGGGCCCGGAACTGACCGTTCGGACCCGCAGCGGCCGTCTCCTCGCGGGTGCGACCGTCCGTTTCGACGAGAGTCACCTCGGTTCTGATCTCGACGACCTGATGGCCCGTCGAAGTCAGTGGCTGCTTGCCCGCGACATTCCAGGGGATGTTTCCGCGCGCACCCGCCGGACCCTGGCCCGCGTGTTCGCTCAAATGAAGCATCAGGTCTACTCGCCCGAAGGGAACTTCAGCCGCCGATGGACCACTCCCGACCGCTGGCCCCACAAGGACATGTGGCTGTGGGACACCGCCTTCCATGCGGTCGGCTGGCGGCACCTCGACCCGGAACTGGCCGCGGAAATGATCGACACCCTGTTCGAACTCCAGCGTGATGACGGTTTTCTCACCTACCGTGGCACACCCCGGGGACCGTATTTTCATCTCGGCGACAACGTCACCCAGCCGCCGGTACTCGCCCACGCCGCCGATCTTGTGCATCGGATTTCACAGGACGACCGCTGGATCGAATCGCTCTACCCGAAAATCGCCGCCTGCGTGGAGTGGGATTTCGCGAATCGAGACTCCGACGGCGGGGGGTTGATGGAATGGTATATTGAAGATGACCCCCACTGCCGGAGCGGGGAGAGCGGCATGGACAATTCGCCCCGTTTCGACCGCGCCTGCACTCTCGACGCCGTCGATTTCAACGCCTACCTCGCCCGCGAATGCGAGATTCTCGCCGTCTGGGCCGCCCGCTTTGGACAAGAGGCCGAGGCCCTGCGCTGGAAAGAGCGTCACGCCACTCTGTGCCGTCTGCTGAACGAACGCTGCTGGTGCGAGAAGTCCGGCTTCTATTTCGACTACGATCCCGCCACCGGCCGGCGGTCCGATGTCTGGGCCTGCGTCGGTTTTCTTCCCCTGTACTGCGGTGCCGCCGGTCCGGAACAGGCCCGGCAATTGGCGGAGAAGCTCCGCGACCCCGGTTTTTTCGGCACTGCTCTGCCCATCCCGTCCATCGCCGCGTGTGACACCGCGCATTATTCCAAAGATCTCTGCCGCGGTCCCGTCTGGATACAAATCAACTGGCTGATTGCATCCGGATTCGAGCGTTACGGACTCCACACCGAAGCCGACTTCATTCGCTCCGCCACCCAATCCGCCATCGAGGACGGCTGCGAGACGTACGGCGTGCCTTTCGAGTATTACGACGACCGCGGGGAAGTCGCCCCGCCAGACCTCGACCGCAAAGGGCGCAACGCGCCGGAGGTCAGCCCCTATCACCAGGTCATCCACGACTTCGGCTGGACCGCGACCCTCTACCTCGATATGGTGTTGAGGGAACCGATATGGTAAAGGAAGGCATGATTCAACCATCCGTTTTCGACACGAATTTCGACGTTGCGGTTTGCGGCGGGGGCTATGCGGCTTTTGCGGCGGCATGGAGTCTGTGCGCCGAGGGAAAACAGGTGCTGCTGTTCACTGGGCGTTCGAGCCTGTTGTGGGAATCGGGAGGCGCGTTTGCAGACCGGGCGGGTGAAAGCGCCGAAACAGACCGCTTCCACGATCACTGGGAGCGGTTTCTTGATGACTTGGGCCGACGGAATCTGTACCGCGACGGACACATTGATTCGGCGGGCGCCGAGGTGCTGTCCTGTGCGTGGGCGCGGAGCGTTCGCGAGCGGTTCAAAGTGCTGTTCAACGCATGGCCTGTCGGCGGGGTTCGGAACGGGAACGAGTTGCGTTCCGTGGTGGTGGCGACCAAAAGCGGGACTCGAACCCTGCGGGCGAAACGCTGGATCGACGCGTCGGAGGAGGCCGGATTGATCCGGCTGTATGACCCCGGAGACATAATTCAAATGGAGCGGCACCGCGTTTTCCCCCATTCCCACGATGGCGAATGCCCCCCAGTCGAAGTGGGTGGGCTGCCAGGGCATGGGCAACACGATCACTCCCTGGATCCCCCGGTTGAACAGGGTCTTGCGGACTCGTCGCTGCTGTTTTTCATCCGGCTCCAGTTGAAACACCTCCGCTTCGAATCCCACCTTGTCCGCGCGGACGCGGATGCCGTCGATGTTCTCGGACAAATGCCCGCTCTCGGTTTTATCGACACTCTTGTGAGTAAGAATCGCGATTTTCCCGTAGTTGCTTCGGGGCGTTTTTTCAGTTCGGTAGGCCGCCAGCGCGGACAGAGCCGGGTCGGGGCGGTACCCCATTTCGTTCGCGAGATTCTGTATACGGATCCGGGTCTTCCGGGAGATCCGGGGGTGGTCGCGGAGCGCACGGGAAACCGTGGAATGGGAGACACCGACCGCGTCGGCGATATCTTTCAGAGTAACACGCATAAGAAGCAGTGCAATACAGTGCGCAACCCGAACATTGATTGCAAGCGCGTATTGAGCTAAATATCGTGCATATGAAACACCCTTTCCACAATGTGAACGATTTCGGTGCCGCGGGGGTTGCGGTGCCCTCGGAAGTTCTCACCATGACGCACCGCACATTCAAATGGCTGGTGTACCCGGAACACACCCGCGCACGGATCTACCGGGCGGCGGAGGGCGCGGTGTACGATTCCATCGGAATTCAGAAAGCCATCGACACGGCTCACGAAGGCGGGGGAGGAACCGTGGTGGTCCCGGCGGGAGACTACCTGATCGGTCCGCTGGAACTGCGGAGCCGGGTGCGGCTGCACCTCGAACCGGGTGCCCGCCTGTGGGGCAGTCCGGATATGGCGGATTACCGTCCCGCAGACGGCCATGCGTTTCCCTCCTACACGCACGAATGCGGATTCGGTCGAGAAAACGACCGGATGAACAACAAGCTCAGACTGATTTCCGCCACGGAGGCGGAAGATATCGCCATCACCGGAAGCGGTCGAATCAGCGCCCAGTCGCCCGCCTTCATCATTCCCTGGATGAACACCCGGCCCCGACACGGCGGGGATCTGGACCGCCCGTCCGACACCTTTCTTTTTCACCGCTGCCGACGGGTGATGCTTCAGGATTTTCAACTCCGCGACACACCCTGCTGGTCCATTGTGTTCGACCACTGCCGGGAGGTGCAGGTCCGGGGGATCGACCTGCGGGGAATGGACGTGATCAATTCGGACGGGATCGATTTGGTGGACACTTCCGACGTGACCATCTCCGACTGCCGTTTTCATGTCACCGACGACGTGATCTGTCTGAAAAACATGACCGGCGGCAACACCATGCGGAATGTCGCGGTGACCAACTGCGTGATGCGCACCCTGTGCAACGGCCTGAAAATCGGCACCGACACCATGGGAAATTTCGAGGATATTGTGGTGTCCAACCTGGTGATTCATAATTCGGAGGACGATGTGCGGGGCGGAAAAGGAATCAATCTGTCCACGATTGACGGAGGTCACGTGCGGAACGTGGTGATCAGCAATGTGGTGATGCGGAATGTGGATTGCGCTTTTTATGTGGTGGTCGGATGCCGCTCCGAACGGCAGCGGGAATTCCGTGAGCCCCGGCCGGGCTCCGTAAGCGGTGTCACCCTCGCAAACATCCGGGCTGAGGGCGTGAAATATACCTCATTTGTGGCCGGACACCCCGACTCTCCCGTACAGGATGTTCGCCTTTCGAACATTCGAGTGTGCAAAGCAAAGGATTTTTATACCGAGCATCCGGAACTGGTCCGGGATCAACCGGAGCATTATCCCAGTCCGGTGATGTTTGGCAGTCTGGAGGACGGGGACCAGGTCCCCGCCTGGGGCCTCTATCTTCGTCATGTGGTTGAAATCACGGTCGACGGAATGACGGTGGTCACCGAACAGCCCGATATTCGGGAGCCGGTGGTGGAGGATCACTGCCGGGAAGTCCGGCTCTCCGGATTCCGCGCCCGGGTTTCCCCGTCCGTTTCAGAAACCGACCGCCGTGAACACGTGCTCGGGAGATAAGACACGGCCCGGTTCACCCGCCTTACTCTTCCGGCACATAGGGATTTTCTTTAACAAACACATGGTCGCGGGCACCGTTCATGCGTTGAGCCCAACGAGGCCATTCCACGGGGAAGTGGTCGGCACCGGACCACCATCGCACATGCCCGTCACCATATCCCAAATGTCCGCCTGATTTCTGCAGCGTGCCGCCATAATGATTCCAATAAGCTTCACTGTGAATTTCCCGATAAAATCGCGAATCTCCCGCTTCCTTGAGCCGCATGGTGTCGGCGATCATGGTCTCTTGAGCCGGATGCACATTCTGGTACACATACTGAAAGCCCCCTCTCCGATTGCGGGTGTCCGTCCAAGACGGTGCCGAATGGCGGCGTCCAAAGAAATAAACATACGAAATATTGATTTCCTGCAAACCGGGAGGACGCCGGATTCCGAAATGAGGAAATGAGCGCTTGGCCCGACTGTTGAACGATCTGGCCATATCTGCAGGACAGTAGAAAACGCGTCTGTCTGATATATAATCCGGATGAAACGTGGAGCGTTGCAACCCCCATCGGAAACCCATTGGATAGCTTTCCGCCTGGTATTGATATTGAGGATACTCCCCTTGATGATCGGTTGCATACGACACCAACGCAGTCGTAATCTGCCGTATTTGCGAGGCGCAGACCCGCCTCTGCGCAATTGCTTTTGCCTTGTCCACTGCGGGCACCAGAATCGCAAGCAGCAGAATGAGGATGGTGATCACCACCAACATCTCAACCAATGTGAATCCCGATCCTGAACGCGCATGGATTGTCGGACTCTTCAAAGTTCGTGTTATCATCCACAAAGTATACCACGGGATTTCATTTATCGACAGTTGTTTTTTGCGCACACATTTGCGCTCTGAATCTCACGGTCCTATTCGGCAATGCGGGCGTTACCCTGCACGAGCCGTTCCAGTACATCTGAAAACGGCAGCGTCGCGACGGGGATGTCTCGCAGAGCGGCCAGGGCGGCGGCGGTGCCCGCCGCTTCTCCGGTGGCCACCGCGTTTCCGGTGACCCGGTAACTGGCGTGCGCGGAAAAATCTCCGCTGATACAGCGTCCGGCCATGACCAGATTGTCCCGGTCACGGGCGATCAACGCCCTGAGGGGAATGTCATAAGGAAGACTCGTCACCCCTTCGTTGGTGTAACCGCCGCCCTCCTGCCGGGTCGGAGTATGAATATCGATTCCGAACGTGCAGCGGGCAATGGCATCGGCATGGCGGGCACCCGATGCGACATCGTCGACCGTGATTCGATACAACCCATGAATCCGCCGTCCCTCCCGCACCCCGATATGGGCGGCGGTGGAAATCAGTCGAATCTTATCCCAGTCGCCGCCGAAACGACGCATGGCCTCCACCGTCAGGTGAATTTCCCGACGCGCGTCGAGGGTGGCCCGGGTCAGATCCGCGGAGCGGAGTCCGGAGCATTCGTACTGGTGGTTGGCCATCAGCGCGCACAAGCCGTTGGGCAGTGGAAAAAGAGAGGGCCTGGTGTAGCTGGGATCGTATCCGGTGTTGCGGAGGCTCTCCAGAAATTCGTCTTTCGGGAGGCAGGATGCGGTCCCCGACGTGCCCTCGTTTCGATTCCGGTCGTCTGCAGGCACTCCGGCGATCAGCGCCATCAGGGAGAGGGGCTGGGTCTTTCCGTCCCCGTCCCTCCCCAGATCGAAACCGCAGCCGGCCCGGGCCGCCAGATCCCCGTCGCCGGTGGTGTCCACAAAACATCGACCGGTCACCGGGATCCGTCCCTCTTTGCACTCCAAATACACCCGGGTAATGGTGGCACCCTCCACATCGGCATCCGCGACCTTGCTGTGCAGCAACACCTCCACACCGGACTCGGCGCAGAGTTCTTCCAGCACCCGCTTCATGACCTCCGCATCGTAAAGGTCCCGGTTCTCGGCCACACCCTCCCGGCCCCGCAGCCGTTCCCGGATTTCCTTCATGATACCGGGTTTGTTTCCGGCATCAAGGATCAGCGAGAGCAGACCTGATGTCCAGACACCTCCCAACGCGTTCTGGGGCTCAACCAGAAGGGTGCGGGCACCCGACCGGGCGGACGCAATGGCGGCGGCGACACCCGCGGGCCCCGCCCCGGCCACCACCACATCATAGGTGTCTTGTGGAGAAGAAGTTTTCATAAGGGAACCAGATTAATGGAGGATTGCATTTCGGGCAAGTGGCATGTTATGCATATGCATGCATGAATGACAAAACGGATATTCCGAGGATGGTCGACGTGGCCCGGGCGGCGGGGGTTCACCAGACCACCGTCTCCCGGGCGCTGCGGGGGGATCCGGCGCTGCCGGAAGCGACCCGGACGCGGCTGACCGCGCTGGCGGAGGAAATGGGCTATCGACGCAACCCTTTGGTATCGGCTCTGGTCGCGGAGCGTCGACGGGGACATCCCTCGGGTCATGGAGATGTGCTGGCGGTGTTGACTCCCGGCGGCGGAGAGGCGAGCCTCTGGCGGAAAAAATCTGATACGTATCGGCGGCTGTACCAACTCCTGTCCCATCATGCGAACCGAATGGGGTACCGACTGGAGGAATTCTCACTGGAGGGGCAGGGGGGGCGTCCGGGCAGGCTGGAGGAAATCCTGGTGGCCCGGGGGGTTCGGGGAGTGATGCTCGCCCCCATGCCGATGGAGACAGACCGGATCGCGTTTGAGTTCAGATCCTTCGCTGCGGTGGCGATGCGGATTCGGCTTCATTCCCCGGAACTGGACCGGGTGGTGCCCAATTATTTTTCGGCGATGGAGACGGCGTTGGAGAAACTGGAGGCGACAGGACATACGCGAATCGGATTTCTGTCCGATCTGGATGTGGACGAACGGGTGCGGCACCGTTCTCTGGGAGCGTATGAGGCCAACCACTTTCAACATCCGGACCTGCTTGCGCCCCCGCTGATTGTGCCCCGGTGGCGGAAAACGGTTTTTCTCCGCTGGGTGCGGACGCATCGGCCCGACGCGATCGTGACCTCTGTATACGACCATCACGCCCTCACGACCTGTTGGCTGAGGGAAGCGGGGCGGAAAATTCCGGAGGACCTGTCGGTGATCAGTCTGGACTGCCATGCGGACACAGCGGAAGCGGGGATTCAGCACAACCTGGATCTGGAGGCGGAGCATCTGATCAAGTTGCTTTCCCGCAAAGTGGAAATCGCGGAATTCGGTGTGCCCGCGTATGCCTGTCAGGTGGATATCCCCGGTGTTTGGCGGGACGGGCCGGATTTCGCCCCGCGGAAAACAGGTGGGACTCCTCAGTCCCGGGAAAACAGATAAATATACATGGGCCCGCAGGGGTACTGGCGGTACGGAAACTCACAACGGAACGCTTTAAAAACGCTCGGCCGCACCCCATTCGGGGCGCCTGCAATCTTCACCTGTGTCTTCACCTGTGTCCCCGGGGCTGCAGTCGTTCCTCCTTTACCCCGGGCTTCTGTGGTTTTGTGATAAAATAAAGAATGATCCGATCTAAAAACCGTGTCTGAGATTTCTATTCTTAATTCGTATTTTCTCAAATTTGAACATTATTTTACGATTTGCCGATTGTTTCATTTTGAAATAAATAATTTTTCATTCGATATTTTAAACAGATTAATTTTTAATATCACTACAGAACCTGTATCTCTTTTATAGTTATTAAGTCCACGCTGCCCTTATAAAAAGTGAAAAAAATAACTCATGAAATGAAAGTGTGAATGAATATCAATAGGTAAATGGCGGAATATCAAATGCTTTGAATAATGCCTATTTACCGATATATATAAAATATATAGACAATATTAAATGGTTTTAGCGGTGTTGAAGAAGGGATTGGCATACCACTTGCTGTGTTGGAAGCCGCACTTTTCAATTGTGCACGTCTGTCAACAACCTGAATGAGGTATTCTATCCGAAATGAAAAATAAACCAACGCTGTTCACTTTTATCACCGCTCTTATTCTTAGTATGACTCCCCGTGCGGGAATTGCGCAACCTATCGAAGGATGGGCGACGGGCCGGGTGGAGGAGAATCTCGGACGCGGGGTTCTGGTCCAGTTACTGGACGATAACGCCGGCGTGTATATCAACTGGCGGCAGTTGAAGGAGGACGGTCCGGCCCCTTCCTATAATGTGTACGTGGACCGGACAGGTGACGAGACCTACGACTTGTTGAACAGCGCCGGTCCCATCACTGAAACCACCGATATTGTCGATCCTGCGGGGGAACTCGGAGATTACTATTACGTGGAATCGATCACGACAAGCACGGTCTCCGATGCCTTCGCCGCGCATGATCAGCCCTATATTTCCATAGATGTCGGGGGCAGTTTTGAAAAGGTCGGTGTCGGCGATCTGGATGGAGACGGCATACTGGATTTCGTGATCCGCACCCCCGCCGGCCATATCGACCCCTACAGCAGTTACTGGAAAGCAAGCACTCACACGTTGAAACTCAAAGCATTCAACGGACTGACCGGTGCCCACATGTGGACCTATGATCTCGGCTGGAACATCGAAGCCGGCATCTGGTATTCGCCATACATTGTGTATGATTTCGATGGCGACGGCAAAGCCGAAGTCGCCGCGAAGACGGGACTCACGCCTCAGGATGACGGTGAAGATTACGAGGATGAGCGCGACGTGGACGGTCGCGTGGAGTCCGATTCAGAGTTTCTCGCCATCATCGACGGGATAACGGGAAACGTGGTGGATCGGGCTCCATGGCCCGACCGCGAAGGGCTTCACTCCTACAATTGGTGTTCGCGCAACATGTTGACCGTCGCGTATCTGGACGGGAACACTCCGTTCGTCATCGCTTCGCGAGGCACCTACGGGGTGAAAAAAGTACAGGCCTACACGTTTAATAACGATACGGTGACCGCAGATCCGAACGGGTACTGGGACAGCACGCACGAAATCCCCGGTTACACCCTGGCAAACATCCCGAGTTCCAATTTCAGCCCGTGGCTTAAGCAGGGTGCGCACACCCTCAGTGCCGGCGACCTGGATGGTGACGGTCGTGACGAAATCGTGCTCGGCGCCTGCGTGCTCAACAGCGATCTGACCGGCAGATGGGCGATGCCCAACCGCTACGAACAGGTGGATGCGCTCTATCTGGGAGAACTGAACCCGGATGAACCGGGCCTCGAAATCTACATGGGGATGGAATATTACCCCACGAACCAGCCGGGATCACAGACCATGGTCACCGCGTCAACGGGGACTCCCGTCTGGGAAAGCGAGGCCGGACCCCATGACATCAACGGCGTCGGAATGGTATCCGATCTGGATCCCGACTATCCAGGAGTTGAAAGCTGGGGCCGGGACAAAAGCAGCGGGAGTTCTTCCCGGTACAATTATTATGACGCCGATGGTTATCGGATTCCGCACGAAAGCCTATTCTTCGATAAGGGATACAGCTATAGCGCCGTCTATTGGGACGCGGATCATCAGCGCGAACTGATCACCGCCGGAGCGGTGTTCGACCGCAAGGCGGAAGGACCCATTACCCGGGTCGATTGGCATTGGGACAATGGGAGCACGACCGATGTCTATGACTTCAGCGCGGGAAAATCCGCCTGGAACCAGGACTGGAACACCTGGCCGGGACACAGTCAGGTTGATTTCCGTGAAGGCACCAAAACCGGCGAGAGCATCGACTATATTGAAATCGTTCCCCAGAGCGGCAACCCAAACTGGTCCATGACCTGGCAATCCGATCCGATCGCCGTGAATCCCGGCTCCACCTACTTCGTCCAGGTGAATTTTCACACTGTGAGGAATGCCATCGACTTCAGAATGGAAATGATGGCCGGAGGTGCCAACCTCATACCCGACGCTCCCACCTTCAGCAACGAGGGCACGGCCGAAGATGTCATTTACTTCGCGGCCTTCACCGTTCCGCCCGGGGTCACGGAAATCGACCCCAGGTTCGTTGGCGGCGGCACCTCCACTTACCGTTATCAAATCAAAACTGTGAGCATCATGGAGGACAACACCCCGAACCGGGTCAGCCAACTGATCGCCGGTGTGGATCGGTTATGGGGTGACATCATGGGGGACTGGCGGGAGGAAATCATCACCAGTTTCGGCAATGAACTGCGGATCTATTCCACCCGGATTCCCGCCGAAGACCGCCGCGTGACCTACCTTCAGGATCCGGTTTACCGGGCCGATGTGGCAAACCTCGCCATGGGTTATGCCAATGTGCCGACAGCGTCCACCCTGCCCGCATTCGAATCCGAAACCATCGGCGGGGAGACCGTGTCCCTCGGCGACGTGAACAACGGTATCGCCGCGCAGGACAACGCCACCGGCACCGGATTCATCATGTGGAGTGAGACCAGCGTACACACACGTTTTAACCCGCATCAATATAACAGCAATCATCTGATCGCGGTGAAATGGACCGGATCGGAGTGGGTGTACGACACCAACGACGGTTACGTGTCATTCACGCCTCAGACGTCGGATGTGTTAATCGCCGAAGTGGATTTCAGCAACGACACCATCACATCCCTCGAGGGAGTTACGGGAAGCTATCAGGGGATCGAGCGGGGGTATGCCTCCGGTGACCTGACTTTCCAGGCGAATGTCTGGGACGGAAGTTCGAACGCCGGCGAGTTTACCGTCAGCGGAAGCACCTTCACCAAAAACGGCGGCGGGGAAGACTGGGATTTCCTGGTATTCAACTCCGCCGACATCAGCGGATATGGCGGACAGGACGGTATCAACGGTAAATCGACATCCTCTTTGGTCTCTCCCGACGGGGCCTCGCTGACAATCGAGGGGAACGCCTGGAAGAAGGTGCCATACAATTACACCCTCACGCCGGATTCGGTGCTTGAGTTCACGGTGCACTCCTCAAACGTGGCCGAGATTCTCGCCATCGGAGTGGACACAAACAACACCTTCGATGATGATGCCACAACCTTCCAACTGGCCGGAAGTCAGACCGGGTTTAATTGGACCCTCCTGAATGGCGGTGTGTATACTGAAGGGGAAACCGTGTCCTTCCGGATTCCGATCGGAGAGGATCTGTCGGGCACCATCAGTTACCTGACCTTCATCGCCGATGATGACCAGTTTGGTTTGGCCCATGCGACGTTCTCGGATGTCCGCATTTATGAAGACACCGCTCTACAGCCGACGGCGTATTGGGACTTCGATGACGGGAGCGGAAGCACCGCGATGGACTTGTCGGCGAACGCTCTGGACATCTCCCTGCAGGGCACCTACTCGTGGTCAACCGGTCAGGTCGGCGGTGCGCTGACTCTCAGCGGGCAGTCGAATTCCTATGGTTCGGTGCCCGACCCGGAGGTGCTCGAGGACACGGATAAGCTGAGTTTCAGCTTCTGGGTGCGCCCGGAAAATGTCGATGGAAACGCGAGGTTCATCGTCTCCAAGCGGGATGCGCAGAACGTCAATTGTGCATTTTCCCTGTTCTTCTGGACCGGGAACCGTCTGTTCGTGGATCTCGACCATAACAACAACAGCAATCGACACAGCACGGACACCCAGTTCCAAAACAACACCTGGTACCATGTGGCCGTCGTGTACGACGGAACGCTGCCGCAAAATGAACGCGGCAGGGTGTATATCAACGGTGAACTCGATGCGAACTCGCCTTTCGCGGTGAGCAGTTCCAGCATACCGAACTACCCGTCCGACTTCTTTCTCGGAACCGCCAACAGCGGCTATCACCGGAGGTACAAGGGACGCGTCGACGATCTCCTGATCTTTCGCGAGGCCCTGCAGGAATCCGAAGTGGAGAATTTGTTCGAATACTGAATCCAAAAAAAATCATCGTTGCTGATCAGCAAACCGGACAGGGCGTAAACCGAAAATCTCAAATGGGTTTGGCGGATAACCACATGTGTTACCCCTTGCCGGAATTCCGGGGGACGGAGTAGGATCTATCGTTTTCCTCTTACGAACCAGCCCCCTTTGGAGCCGCCCATATGAACACCCCATATTTCCTCCGGTTATTTCCTGTTCTCTTCGCCCTGTGCGTGATCACAGTCCCGCACCTGCCCGCACAGGAATCGGATGTCCCCGCCGCCGAATCCGTCTCCGTTGAGGAGGGTGCCACAGAAGATGACGCGCTGGTCCTTCCCGGAACAGAACTCATCGAACGTTTCCGGCAGGGGGGATTCACCATGTGGGTGCTGCTCGGGCTGTCGTTCATCATGGTGACCTTCGGTTCGGAGCGGCTCTTCAATCTCCGGCAATCAAAAGTGGCACCGGACGGTTTGACCGACAAAGCCCGGGAGGCGTGGAAAACCGGGGACAAATCCAGGGTGATTGCGGTCGTCGACGCCCAGCCGAGTGTGCTCGCCTCGGCGATTAGACTTCTGGCCGCTCACTCGCATTTAAGCGCCAACGATATCGCGACCATGGCCGGGGATGATATTTCCCGGATGATGCGCCGTCACCTCCAGAGAGCCTACCCCCTCGCGATTGTGGCCACGCTGTCACCGCTGCTCGGTCTGCTCGGCACGGTGACCGGGATGATTGACGCTTTTGAAGTGGTCGCCATCGCCGGTTCGCTCGGCGACGCCTCCCTGCTTGCCGCCGGTATCGCCAAGGCCCTGGTCACCACCGCGTTCGGTCTCATTGTCGCCATCCCGGCCCTCGGACTTTACCATCACTTCAGGGGCAAAACCCATGACCTGAATCTGAATGTGGAGGAGGATGTCGACCGGCTGATTGTCGAGTGGTTTCATCCCGAAAACCCGGAACAGATGAACGCCTCTTCGGAATCGGCACCGCAATCCCTTTCGGACTGAACCGTCAAAGGAGCTGACCCGAATGAAAACAAATCTACAAGACGAAGAAATGATCGAAGTGGCCATGGCGCCCTTGATCGATTGCGTGTTCCTGCTTCTGATTTTTTTCCTGGTCGCCACGACGTTGAAAAAAATCGACCACGAGGTCCCCCTCACTCTGCCGGATGCGCAAACCGGTGTCGAAGTGCAGCAACCGGATGAATACATGGTGATCTCGCTTGATAAGGACGGCGAATTTTATATCGACGGCACGCCGGTGGGCATCACCGTTCTGCAGCAAAGTGTCCGCGACCGCGCCCGGAACAACCGGGACCTGAAAGTCCGGGTCGATGCCCACGCCTCCCTCCCGTTCCAGCAAATTATGGAAGTACTGGATTTGCTCCGGTTCGAACAGCTTCACAACATCGGGATCAATTCCCGTGAGGCAAGTGCCCGTGCGAAATAAGCGGAACGAGACCAACCGGTTCTGGATTCTCTCTGCGGTTCTGCACCTGCTGGCCTTTGTGGTGTTTTTTCTGACCCCGGCCGGACAGCGGGTGTTTGAGCCAAAGGACCGGTCCGCCAAAGCGGAAATCATTCGTAAAGATGAGGATCTGGCCGACGTGGTTGACGACATCCGTGCTCTGGCGATCGGTCGCCTGAGAGAGCAGGTAATCACCATCGAAGGGGTGAGCGTGCGGATGGAACAAGGTGTCGAAACCACTTCGCGGTCTTACCAAACGTTCCAATCCCGGCAGTTGGCGTCCGCCGGCAAGCGTTTTATCGAGGCGGCGAATCAGACACTTCAACTGCAAAAAAAACTGCTCGGAGAAATCCGGGCGTTCACAGAAAGCGAGGCGCCCGATGCGGGTGAGTTGAATGAGGTGTTCACCTCCAGCCGCGGCGAACTCGTGGACGGACAGGAGGAACTCCACCGCATTCTTCTGTTGGGCGCGGCGGAAACCCCCGAACCGCGCTCGTTGCTCGAACAGATCGAAAAAGACCAGTACCGGGTGTTCGGATTGATTCCCGATGCCGTCAAAGCCCGCGGCCGGGAAGTGCGGGCACTCAGGGCAATCGAAGAACTCGAGGCCGAAAAAACCGAACTGGAGCCTCATGTGGAGGCGAATGTGGAGGGATACGAAACCTATCGCGTTCAAATCGAACCGGCGGACGAAGACCGTATCTCCAAGATGATGACCCGCCGCCGGGCCGAGGCCCGGGTGAAAAATCTGGAGGAGAGCCTTCGGAAAAAAGAAGCGGCGGGCGGGGATGCCGAAAAAGTCCGGGAGGACCTGAAGGTGGCGCAAGCGGCACTCAAAGAGCGTTGGAGTATTTTCAATGATGCCACCGACCATTATGAAGAGGTGCTCGCCACCGCCAGAGAGTTCAGGAAAAATATTGAGCGCCAGGAAAAGCGGCTTCCGTACATTGCGGATCGAATCCCCGAGTTGGAAAAAGCAATCCCCGGTTTCCGGTCCGAGTATCGGTCGAAAAGCTCGGACGCTCTTAAGCTTCAGGAGTCCGTGGTCGACAACCAGCAAAAACTGAATGCGATGATGTTGAAGCTTTTGCGTGAAAATCCCGATGTGCCCGTTGCTGATGCGCCCACAAAGGAGGCCACCCGATGAAGCGTCTGTTTTCCCTTTGGTTGTTGTGCGTCTCCATCGGGTCCCTCCTCCCGCGAATCGCCGGGGCCACAACTCCACCGACGACTGTCAGCCCCTACGAACGTGTGATCCGGGCGCTTCCCGGCAAAGACGCCGGCATCGTGGATTATTATGATGCGACCGTCGCGTTTTTGGAAAAAGTCTGTGAAGATTACCGCCGCATCCGGGCGGCGGAGCTTTCCCTTCAATTGGATATCGCCTATCAGGAGGCCTACGGGAATGTGCAATCCGTGATGCCGGTCCTCAAACCGATCAACCGGGAACTGCTGGAGAAGCGGATCACCAATCCGGCTGAAATCAACGACCATAAGCGGCAGGTTGAACTCGTGGAATCCGAGGTGAGAAACATGGTGGAACTCGCCATCCGGCTTCTGCTGGAAATCGAGGAGAAACAGGCGGAGCCGCCACCCCCGGTTCCGATTGAAATCGTCCATACCGCGGCGATGGAAGGCGGCGCCGAAGAAGTCGTGTCCGGTGAGGAAGTGGTCGAAAGCACCTCCATCGATTTGCTCGCGGTCAAAGCGAAGGAAAATGAAAACGAACGCGCGATCGACATCACCGCCGAAATGCGGGCGGCCCTTTCGGTTCCTGAAAATTTGGAGCGCACACAGTTGAAAGGGACACGGCTCACCGCGAAGGATTTGCGGGAGCAGAACTTCCGCATATCGAAGGATCAATATGAGTTCGGACGCAAAGTGCATTCCACCGGCGGTCGTCCCATGGAGTGGATGTTTGTCGACACCTGGTACACCATCGGACCGTTTCCGAACCCTCAACGGGTCAACATTCATACAAAATTTCCGCCCGAGACGATGGTCAACCTCGGTGCCGCCTATCCCGGCAAAAACGGAAGGGAGGTCCGATGGGAGTTTCTCCAGTCCGGAATCGCCAAAACCCCGCCGCGCCACGCCGAGCCTTACGCGATCTATTACGCCTACACCGAACTGTGGTTCGACGAGGATGTGGATCTTTGGATCGCGGTCGGCTCCGACGACAAATCGAATCTCTGGATTAACAATCTTCCGGTCTGGATCAGCGGTGAAGAGGAGAAAAAATGGCGGATCAACGAAGGCTTCCGCAAAGTGTATTTCAAGAAAGGAATCAACCGCGTTCTCTACCGCGTGGAAAACGGCCCGCTGGGGGTCTATTTCTCCCTGGGCATCCAGGTGCTGTCAAAATCCACAGCATCGGAGGAATAATGAAGGAACTGAAGCGTGAATTTTTGGGAGTGGGCAGTCACTCCACCTATCCTCACATGAACGGGTATTCGGAACACGGGAAAGGATTGGTTTATCGGCGGACTCAGGCGGATTCACAGTTGCTCCTGCATCGGGACCTGGAATCCGGAAACGAAACGGTGCTGTTGGAGTTGAACCCGGAAGACAGCGGCGGCGGTTGCTGGGAGGTCGCGCTGGATGCTCCCCGGCTGGTGTGGGTCCGGAACAACCGGGCCGAGATGCTGGACCTTGAGAACCCCGGCTCCCCGACGGAGGTCTATCGGCCGCCCGCGGGCAACCGTCTGGACGAACTCTGCAGTCTGACCCCCGACGGCTCCCGGCTGCTGACCCGCCACAATTCGGGAGACCGGCATGTGGCGGTGGAGACAGATCTTGAAACCGGGGAATCCCGGGAACTGTTTCACCACTCCTGGCACGCCAACCATTTTCATTACTGTCCCCACGATCCGGAATGGGTCGGATTCGCCCATGAGGGGTGGACCGAGGACATTTTTGACCGCTGCTGGGTCTGGCACCGGGTCTACGCCCCCAGGGGCCGCACGGTGTTCGATCAGGAATCACGGGAACCGGGGAAAAAGCTGTGTGTGGGCCACGAACACTGGTGCTACCACGATGTGTCCGCGTACGTGCCGGCCTACATGCACAGTCCGGCCGGACCGCGGGGGCTCTATGAGATTTTCGGGAACGGACGTCCGCCCCGGCTCCGCTGGGAAAGCGATACTATCTGGCACTGCACCATGGATGTGACGGGACGCCACGTGGCCGTCGACACCGCCGGACCCTTCCGGGAGGAACCCTACACGGAAGAGCAATACCGCCACTATTTGGAAATATTCAAACGCAAAGACGCAGCCAAAGAACCCATGGACGCGGATGTGGCGGTGCTGGATCTCGAAACCGGTACTTCCCTCTGGCTGGCGAAGGCCCAATGGACCCGGCATCCCTACCATCCCCATCCCGCGATCAGTCCGGACGCGCGATGGGTCGCCTGGAACGACAGTCTCCCGGAACAAAAGGGACTCTGGCTGGCGGAACTGACCTGCAACGATTAAATACTATCCGACTTCTCATGCGCAAAAATAAACCAAAACCGAAAACACCCATAACCCTGCCCGCACTGGATGTTCGGTTCGCAGCCGCCTCGGCACAAACCACTGCAAACGAACTGATCATCTCCACCGGAACCGTCGCCCGCACCTGGCGCTGGTCTGACAAAGGCCTCGTCACTGTGGGACTGAAGGATCAGGGAACGGGAAGAGAGTGGTGCGAAGCGGATACCGCTGAGCATTGCGACTGGACAAATCCGGATGTGCGGGGGCTCGAGGGAAATGCGGAACTCCTCTCCCTGACCGCCCGGGAGAGTGATGATGAGGGGTTCACCACGCGGCATCTTGAGGTTGTCGCGGAGATCGGGCATCCGGAGGCGGGACTGGTTGTCCGCTATATCATCTGGGCGTATCCCGGGGCACCGGGACTGCGCACGCAGCTTTGGGTGAAATCGGACACAGCGGGGGTCGGTGCGGCGGGCGCGGATGAAATGAGACCGGCCGTCAAACCCGTCCGGGCGACACCGGGCGAGGGAGCCAATGCGGAACTGATCGGCTCCCACTACGAATTGAAATTCAAGCTTGAGAATTTGGATCCCCGCCGCGGGTATATGGCGGGTATCCACTGGATCGACGCCGACGGTGCGGGACGCGTACAGTCCGTCGAACTTACCAACACCGACGGGGAAGCCGGGATTGAGGCCGTGCCGGACACGTCCCTGCCCGTCACGGAAGAGGCCATGCGGACGGCTCCGTGGCAGTTTGACATCCCGGTCGATCTCCGTCCAGACGGAGTGTGCATGCTGGTGATCAAACCATCGCCTGAGACATCCGGTGCGTACGTCAAGGACATCTGTCTTTTCGAGGAAGGCGACAGGAAAACCGGCGAAGACGACAGAGATACGCCTCCGGTACAAACGGTTCCCGCAGGGTTCAGCCTCGTGGCCAGCCTGAATGCCGGAACACTCCGCCGGCAATTGGAGGCGCAATCCGGTCAACGCGTGGAACGGAGGGTGGATTTCGTCCCGGTGTCAACGACGGGCAGGCAGCGTTTTGCCGCCGGCTACTACAATGATACGCAAAACCGCAACAAACCGGAAACTCCCGTGCTGCGGCTGGAATTCGTGACGGAGCCGGTGATTGAGTGGGCCAGCGTGTTATGTCTGGAGGACACGGAAGGCGGGCTCGCCATGGTCAAGGAATCGCACAAATGCGTGAACCAGACGGGCGTGGACACGGGGTGCTTCCGGTGCGATTCGGGCGGCCTTTCCAATACGGGCTGGGGGTTGTCCACCGAAGAGATCGGGAGTGATCGCTTCCGTTGGTGCTGGGCCTCCTGGGTGATCATCTATGATAACAGTCCCAACGCCCGGGAATTGGCGGTCAAAACATTCGACCGCGCCCGATTCCCGGTGCGGGCGGACCGCGATCTCTGGAGCGTCGTTTGCACCTGGGGACACGGCACCACGCCCCGGGAGGGCCGTAACGCCGCCATGGAAACGGAGGTGCTCACCGAAATGGAGCACGTCGCGAATCTCGGCATGGACATGCTCCTCATTGACGATGGCTGGCAGGTCAGCCCGGAGGCCGCCTCCTGGCAGCCCGACGGTGACCGGGGCTGGAAGCCGCATCCGGCAACCTACCCCGACGGCTGGCGCAGGGTCATTGAACGCAAAGACGAACTCGGGCTCCGGCTCGGGCTTTGGGGGGTCGCGCAAGACACGGGTTCCGCCGATCTTCTGTGGAATTGGCGGCGGCTCGGAATGGAGCAGGTGAAGCTCGACTTCGCGGACATGAAAAACCAGAGCGAACTTGACGCGGTCATGACCAAGGTCCGCCGATTCATGATCGAAAGCGGGCACCGCTGTATCATCAGTTGGGACACCACCGAGAACGCCGCGCGCTATGGCTACTTCTGGGCGCGCGAATACGGGAACGTTCATTTTATGAACCGGAAGCCGCAGAAGCCCGAGCGGGTGATTTACGTGCCGTGGCTGGCGCTGCGTGATTTCTGGCAACTGGCACATTTCCAAAATCTCAACAAATGGCAGCTCACAATTCAGAACCCCGAAGTCGTCAACCGTGAGCACTCCGATGCCTGGAGGCACAGCGCGGTGTATTGCGTCGCGACCGCGCTCATGGGAATTCCTGAATTTATGGCGATCCCGCGCCACTACAGCGACCAGGCCGGGGCCGAAATCCGCGAGCTTCTCGAGATTCATAAAAAACACCGCCGCGCGATTTTCGACGGTTATGTCTTTCCCATCGGCGAGGAGCCGACCAATGCAAGCTGGACCGGATTTCAGAGCTGGGACGCGTCTTCGAAATCGGGTTTTTTGACTGTGTTCCGTGAACGGTTGAACCCCGAACCCGAAAAGACATTGGCGTTGCGGTTTGTCGATCCGGGAACCACAGTGTCATTGACGGATCTGCGCGGCGGAACCAAACATACGGTTCGCGCGGATGAGCACGGAGGAGTGGGTTTCTCACTTCCCGTTGCCCCTGACTTCGCCTTCCTTCACTATCACCTGAACTCGTCACGGCTATGAACCCCGCCCCGCCTTCCACCGACGCCCATCGCACCCGCCCCAATATCATTCTGCTCCTGATCGACGATCTGGGGTGCCGCGATCTGGGCGGCTTCGGTTCGACCTTTTACGAAACGCCTCATCTGGATCGGCTCGCCGCGGGTGGAATGCGTTTTGACAACGCGTATGCATCCTGCCCCGTGTGTTCACCCACACGGGCATCGGTATTGAGCGGACAATATCCGGCCCGTGTCGGACTCACCAGTTTCATCGGAAAGGTCAAAGACGAAGGCCGGCTGGCCAATGTGCCCTTTATTCACTACCTGCCGCTGGAACAAAAATCCATCGCCTCGGCATTGAGGGACGGCGGTTATCAAACCTGGCACGTGGGAAAATGGCACCTTGGCGATGAGGACTTTTATCCGGAGCACCACGGATTCGACCGCAATATCGGCGGGTGTCATTTTGGCCATCCGAAGGAGGGATTTTTTGCACCCTGGGGCATTCCGACCCTCGAAGACGCTCCGGAAGGCACCTATCTGACCGATCATCTCACGGATCGGGCCATTGATCTGATTCAGCAACGCGGCGATACCCCTTTCTTTTTAAATTTTTGGCACTACGCGGTCCACACCCCGATTCAGGCACCGGAGCCGTTGGTTGAAAAGTATCGCGAAAAGGCGCGCCGGCTCCGGCTTGACCGGATGGATCCGCTCGTCGAAGGCGAATATTTTCCCTGTATTCACAAATCCGACCGGAGACTCACCCGCAGAGTCGTTCAGTCGGACCCGGTGTATGCGGCGATGATCGAAAACCTTGACACCAATGTGGGAAGGCTGTTGCAGGTGTTGGATAACGAGGGAATCGCGGAAAACACCCTGATCGTGTTCAGTTCCGACAACGGGGGTTTATCCACGGCCGAAGGAGCGCCCACCTGCAACCATCCGATGCGGGAGGGGAAAGGCTGGACGAGCGAGGGCGGCATCCGGGTGTGCCAGTTCGCAAGCTGGCCGGGTGTCATTCCCGCGGGCGGCACCTGCCGTGACAATGTGACAAGCACTGATTTTTATCCCACATTTCTGGAGGCGGCGGGACTTCCCTTTCTGCCTGAACAACATTGCGACGGTATCAGTCTCCTGCCTGCGATGACCGGGTCCCCGGCGCTTCCGGACCGCCCGGTTTTCTGGCATTTTCCGCACTACGGAAACCAGGGTGACTCCCCGTCCGCCGCGGTCATTCACGGGGACTGGAAACTTATTTTTCATTACGAGGACAAAACGGTTGAGCTCTTTAACCTGCGCCGGGATGTGAGCGAGACGGTTAATGAAGCCGCCCGACACCCGGATACCCGCGACCGATTGCTAGACCTGCTTGAGAATTGGCAACGGGGAATTAACGCCAAAATTCCCGGGCCCAATCCGGGATGGGAACAAAAGCTCAAGCGCCCGCGCGTTGAAAACAACGCGCATATTTAGTCCCCGGTCACGGTGAACAATCGCAATTGAACTTGCGACGGCTCAGGAACTTAAACGCGGTGGACCCAGGTTGTCACCAGCAGACATCCGCAACCCTTTTCCTTTGAACGGAATCTCAGGTGTATTTGACAGGATATCACATTCCCATTCGCATCTGACGTGTGTTAGATTTCACCCTCAATCGTATTGGATACACACTCGTGCAAAAAACATTTATCATCGTTCCTTTTATTTTAGTGATCGCCAGTTTAGTGAATTTTTTCACTCAGCCGGATCAGCAAACCGACCGTCCGGTTCTCTACTGGAAAAGTGACGCGAATCCCCAGCGCTATGAACAGATCGAACTGTTCCATGAATGGCTGGTGGAGAACGGTCACACCGCGCCGGACGGCGGACCCGCGTTTTATCTTCAGTTGGATGCCGCGAATAATCAGAGCAAACTGATTCAGGCCGTTTCCGGGGTGGGCGGAGATATTCTCGACGCCGGTGTCTCCGGCTACCAACCCCTGGGCGTGCTCCGGGATCTGACGCAAGAGGGAAAGGAAATGGGGTTCGGTGTCGAAAACACCTATCAGGGATTGGCCCACGAACTGACTCACAACGGCAAACTCTACGCCTATCCCTGCAATGTCACCGCCTGGAGTCTGTGGTGCAATGTCGACACCTTCGAACGCTATGGCATGGAGCCGCCGCCCGAATCGTGGACGGTTGAAGAGTTCGAACGCATCGGCCGTGAATTCGTCCGCCGGGCCAAAGAACAGGATCCTGACCGCCGCGTGTTTTTTATCATGCTGGAACCGGGCCGTGAAAATTATGTCATCATGCCCATGTTGCGCAGTCAGGGTCTGGATATGTTCAATGAAACTCTCACCGCCTGTATACTGGATGACCCCCGGTATGTGGAACTGTTGAAGCGATTGCAAAAATGGATCGACGAAGGTTTGCTTCCCAGTTCGTCCGATCTGGCCTCCCAAACCGCCGAGTCCGGATACGGGGGCGGAAAAATGTCCGGTCTGTATAACGGGAGCTATGGCATGATTGTGATTGGACGCTGGAGTCTGATCCGGCTGCGGGAATACGAGAATCCCCCGCGTCTCAGTCTCAGTTCCGTGCCTTCGGAAGGGTTTGAAAACCTGATCCTGACCGCCCGCACCGCCACCCTCTACGCCGGCAGCGACCACCCTGAACTCGCCGTGTTGTTTTTTAAATATATGGCCGACCGCAGTTACAACGAGTTTATCATTGAAGGCTCCGACGGCCTTCCCCCCAACCCGGAATTCGCGGTGGACAACCCGGCCTATCTGTCCCCTCCGGATCATCCCAATGAGGGAAACACCCATGCGCTGGAACTCAAATGGGCCCAAACCATCGGCCTTCCCAATCCACATTCCCCCTATTACAAATCCACGGGACAAAACTGGTCTCAATACGGACGGGAGAGATTTCTCAACGGTCTCAGCACGGCGGAGGAGGCGGCGGCGGAAACCCAGAAACGCATGAACGCCGCCATTCAGGTCACTCTTGAAGCCACTCCGGGACTGCGCCCTCAGTACGAGGCCGATCGTAAGTTGCAGGTAAAAATCGACGCACTCAAAACGGAAGGAAAACCCATACCCCGGGAATGGATCCGCAACCCCTTTTACGTGGACTACTATCGGTCCATCGGTCAACTTCTGGAACCGGAACAATCTGATGAATAAAAAAGACACCCGCAAACTTCTGTGTGGCCTGGCGTTTTTGCTGCCCAATATCAGTGGATTTCTCGCCTTTATGGCGATTCCTCTGTTGATGAGTCTGGTGATGGCCTTCACCAACTGGAATCTGGAACTGCACAATGTGTTCCGTAACGAACCTATTCAATTTGTGGGACTGCAGAACTTTATCCGGTTGTTCACCGAACCGGATTTTTTCCGCTACCTGCGCAACACCCTGTTTTTCATGATGGGTATTCCCTTCGGGGTGGCCGGCAGTCTCTGCGCGGCTCTGCTGCTCAGTTCAAACTTCGGCGGCGGTTCCCGAAAGGTGTGGGCCACCGTTTTGGTCACTGTGCTGCTCACGGTCAGTCTGAGCGCACTGGTGGTTACCGGTCTGGGCAGTACCGCCATGACCATCCTTTTCACCGGTATCATCGGACTGATCCTGGTCGCAGGATCGACCGGCGGCCAATCGGTGTACCGGACTCTGTTCTATTTCCCTCATTTCACCTCCGGGGTGGCGACCTATATTCTGTGGAAAAAAATGTACTCTCCGGAGAACGGCCCCATCAACCAGGGCCTCCGCCCCGTGCTGGACAACCTCACCCCCAAAGTCAACGCCATGCCCGTCGGAATCTGGACGGTGGTCTCCGGTCTGCTTTTGATCGGCATGATCGCGCTCTACATCCGCGAGCTCCGGAAAAAACTCCACGATTGGCGGGACGGCGATGCGGGCACCCTCAGTCTGTCTATCGCCACCCTGCTTATTTCGATCCCGCTATTCGCCGCACGGAACTGGATGCCGTTCAATGGGTGGGGATGGATCACGGTTCTGATCGCGCTCGGCGGCGCGGCCTTCCTCGTCCGCGCGGTCCTGAAGGGCCGCTCCTACACCTGCACGATCGATGACGGACTGGCCGACGCCGTGGTGCTCTGCGGCGCCGCGATGGTCGGTATGTTCATCCTGCTCGGACTCAGCCGGGTCGCCCACGGCCTTCCCGCCATGGCCGCCGACGGTCTCGAGCCTCCCAACTGGATTGCGGATTATTACTGGGCCAAACCCTCCATTATGCTCATGGGCTTCTGGGGATCGATCGGCTCCAACAACATGCTGCTCTACCTGGCGGGCATCTCCAATGTGTCCCCGGAACTTTACGAGGCGGCCGACATTGACGGTGCCAACTCCAAGCAGCGATTCTGGTACGTCACCTGGCCCCAGCTCTCCAACATCACTTTTTTCATTTTGGTCATGGCCTGCATCGGCGGTCTTCAGGGCGGGTTTGAAATGGCCCGCACCATGACCCAGGGCGGCCCGGCCGGCGCCACCACCACCCTGAGTTATTACGTCTATGTGGAGGGCTTCGCCACCGGACGTCTCGGATACGCATCCGCCGTGGCCTGGACCCTGTTCTGCATGATTCTGGTCATCACCATGTTCAACTGGCGGTTCGGCAACCGCTACACCAACGATTAACCTTTCCACGATTCCAATTCCCATGAAATCCAAACTCGTCCGCGAAAAATCCGTCAAACTCCTCATCCTGCATGCGTTTCTGGCCATTGTCGCCACCGCTTTGGTGCTGCCCTTTATGTGGATGGTCCTTACCAGTGTCAAACGGCTGGATGAGGTCGAAGGCACCTCATGGCTTCCCGAAGTCTTCCAGTGGCGGAATTACCGGGAGGTATTCAATGTGCGCGGTGTGCTGTTCGGCCGCTGGTACTGGAACAGCCTGTTTGTCGCCTCCTGGGTCACCTTCCTGCAGGTGTTCACCTCCTCCCTGGCCGCCTTCAGTTTCTCCCGCCTGGAGTGGAAAGGGCGCGACAAGGTGTTCCTCGCCTATCTCGCCACCATGATGCTGCCCGGTCTGGTGATGATGATTCCGAACTATCAGAACATGATCCGGTTCGGGCTGGTGGACACCTATCCCGGCCTGGTGCTGCCCGCCGCCTTCACCGCCTTCGGCACCTTTCTCATGCGCCAGTTTATGATGAGCATCCCTAAAAGCCTCGACGAGGCGGCGCTGATCGACGGGGCCTCCCCCTGGCAACTGTATTGGACTGTCATCCTGCCTCTGATCCGCCCGGCGGTGGTCACCCTGACCATTTTCACTTTTATGGGGAACTACAACAGCATGTTCTGGCCCCTGGTGATGATGAAAAGTCCGGAAAAATACACGCTTCCCATTGGTCTGCTCTCCTTCGACTCCACCCAGGGTCAACAGACCAACCTGCTTATGGCCGCGGTTACCATGAGTGTCGTCCCCATGATTCTCGTATTCGTAACCATGCAGAAACAACTGGTCCGCGGCATTATGATCGGAGCGGTCAAAGGCTGAGCCTCTGTGAAAAGACAACCAACCCAAAACAGGAGTATTCAATATGAAAAACCGACACTACATCAACTTTTTCCGGACGGGCATCGCGGTCTTGATGGCGGCCCCGTTTTCCGTGCAGGCCGATGATCGCATCATCGAGCGTGAAATTCCGCAAATGAAAGAGGCTCCCGTGATCGACGGCGATCTTTCGGACTGGGACATCTCCGCATTCAGTCTCGGATCACTTGCCTGGAAATCCAGAGGCGATTTCGGTGCCGATGTGCGGTTGGCCTGGGACAAAAAGAATGTGTACATCGCGGTCACCGTGTCCGATCAGAAACTTGTCAACACGAACGAGCCGGCTTCCGGATTGTATCGCGGCGACCAGGTGCGGGTGCGCATGAGCGCGATGCCGGGTGGGCAGGGGGGGAGATTCAAAGAGGGCGACCGGGAACTTTTCATCGCCCCCACCTCCGCCAACGGAGAACCCGCCTGCACATTCAAATCGGGCGGGGAGCCGGCTCAGGTGATTCCGGCGGAAGGCGGGGATCTGGAATGGGCGGTGGAAACGCATAAGGGCGGATACAGGGTTGAGTGCCGGATTCCGGCCTCTCTTCTCGGGGCCAAGTACTTTAAGAAAGGGGACGACGCGCTGGCCTATGTGCTGGCGGTTTACGACCGGGATGATCCGAACAAGGACGAATGGAGTCAGTTCCATACCCGGCTTGAGACATCGGAAATGAAATCCGCCCCCGCCAAATGGCCGCTGCTGCGGTTGGCGGAAGAAGTCCTGGTTCTGGATATGCCCTGAACCCGACCCCTATCGGCCCCTTAAGGGGTTGATGATCCTTTTGCATCCAACCCGTACTCCGGAGAATCTTTATGAAAACTATGTGGAACAAAATCCTTTGGCCCTGCGCAATTCTGACCCTGGTCGGCATGCTGGGCTGTCAGCCTCAAACGCACACCCCGTCGAAACATACCGGGAGTGAACCCCGCGAAAGTGTGGAGCCGGAATCCTCTGTGACCGAATCCGCACCGGAGCAGGTCGAGGTGAAGGTGGAGGAGAAAACCGTGGAGGAAACCGTGATGCTCGATCTGGATGCCGACGGCAACGGCTTGTATGACCCGGTCGAGCGGAAAAAACTGCTGGATGTCTTTCTGGAGGAAACCCCCGAATTTCAGCACATTCTCAACCGGGCCGCGCTGCCGGTCGCCAAGGCGGCGAATGAGGATTTCCTCGATTTTGAAGATTACAGCAGCGGAGATGCTGAGAAGTCACGGGCGGATGAAAAACTCCCCCGTCAAGTCTTCGATCTGGACGGAGATGGCGAAGTCACCATCGCGGAACAGGCCCATGACCGTCCACCGCTGCCGATGCTGGTGCCCCGGCGGATTCTGAACAGCGACAAAAAGATTCCCTGGAGCATCGATGTCTTTCCCGAATGGATTTCCACCGCGTATCTGCAGGAGGATGTCCAGGTTGGAGAAGTGGCGCAGCACATCCCCCGGGGGGTGGTTGTGTTGAATGCGGTGCAGGCGAGTCCGTCCACCCGTCCCTCGAAACCGGAAGAGGGCGCCGGGGTGGCGTTCGCCGCGGACTCCGGTCAGTTTTTGGCCATGTCCGGACGCCGGGACGCGCGCTGGGACTATCGATGGACCCTTCTGACCTTCCGCATCGACGGCTCCAGCGGATCCGCGGACACCACGGTTCTGGTGGATCTCAACCGGGGGAACGACTCCAACAAATCCTCTCCCAAAATCTGGTATGATCGGAATGAGGGACTCAAGGTTCAGTACGTGGGCGCGAACACCGGCGGGCTCGACAAGCGCGTGATGACCGCCGACAACGTGGTCGCTGACGGCGAAACCTGGAACGTGCTGGTCTGCGGAGTCCGCTATGGTCAGATGTACGCGTCCGTAAACGGGGTTCCCCTGTCCACTGAGACCCCTCAGCCGCCCCGGTTCGCCGGCGGTTGGCCCCGGGACACGGTTTCCTACATCGGAGATGAGCAGAATACCGGAAACATGGCGTGGGCGTATGACACCCTGGTGTTCGGGCAGACGGAGCCGTCCGAGGCCATGGTGCGCAAACTCACCGGCTGGGCGGCGCATCGATTGGGATTCGCCGACACGTTGCCGGAGGAGGATCCGTACCGGGCCGTGCGTCCGGTGCTGGATGAAGAGGACTTTCCCGAACGGTATGTGCACAACGATCCGAAATGGAACGCCTGGGGCCGCGCCATCAAAGACAAGAGCATGACCCGGTCCAACCAGGGCGGCCCGCGGGTGGAGGCGGAAAGCATGGGCTTTGAACGCGTGTTCTATGATGACTTCCGCGCCAACCGTCTCGGTGCCAGTACCTCCGGAGCAGGCGATCTGTGGGTCGGGCCCGGTTTCAATATCGCGGTGGGCGGCAAATCCAAACTGATGACCCCGGGCGATAAGCCGGAGGTGTACCCCCATGATGCGGAGAATCAAATTCAGACCGTATCAGTTGCCCGGAAAGGGGACGGCAATCAATGGGTCGCCAGCGCCCTTTACTCCATCAACGATTCGGGACAGGGCTATACCTGGTCCGGTGCGAAAGTGTTCCGCATCCGCTGCCGGTTCGGGAAACTGGATCCGAAAAAGATGCCGCAGGGTCTGTTCCCGGCCTTCTGGTCCTACGCCCCCGCAAACCTGTGGTGGCGCACCTCCAATCGTACGGAGGTTGACTGGTTCGAGTTCGATGGAAAAAACGGAAACTGGTACAATGGATTGTCCAGCCACTACCATTATGCGTATCTAAAAGGAGAGAGCAATGTCTTCGCCAAAAACCCGGACAGTTACCAGCGCTACAAGGTTCACAGCGGGGAGTTGACAACGGAGAAAAGCAAATTGCCGGCCAGCATCTTTTTCTGGGACGGGGAATTCCGGACCTGGGAGTTCGTGGTGGACGAGGACATGACCTATGTCAACGTGACCGTCCCGGATGGAAACGGCGGAGAAAAATGGGTCGAAGTGGTTCGGAGCCCGACCCCGGATCTCTATCTCCAGGAACTCGACCTTCAGTTTAATTACGCCTTAAAAAACTTCACCGATATGCCCACCGATGTGGATCGGTTGGACTACGATGTGGATTTCCTCGAGGTGTTGCAAAAAACGGAGGATATCGAACATCTTCCGGAAGTCTACACCGCGCGGCCCGAACTGTCCGGTGACAATGTCGCCGGCGCCACGGTAACCTGTGATCCGAAGGTCGAGGGAATCTCCGATATCCGCTACTTCTGGTACGCGGACGGCTACCCGCTGACCTACGGTCCGGACAACATCTACACCCTGACCGAAGCGGATGCCGGCAAGGAGATCCGCTGCAGGGTCAAAGCCGTTGGCGCATTGAACCGTCCCGAGGCCTGGAGCACGGTGCTGCGCTGACCGGGAGAGGACATCGTCGGGAAATCGAACATTGAACATCGAACTTCCAACGTTGAACATCGAACCAATGAACCCGGCATGCCAAGCCCGCCACTCGGCGGATGCCACAAGCCGCGGCAACGCGGTATTCCCGGTAACGTCTGATTGTTTATCGCTTCTGGATGATCGCGTAATCGATCCGCTGGGTGAGGTGACGGTGGAGGATTTGCCGGATCGCGGGACGGAGTCCGGGTGGGGGATAAGCGGTGCGACGCCCCTGCTGGAGAAGCTGTGCCGATGCGCTTTTTTCGATTTGAAAAGCAACCTGGTGGAGAACGAGACCGGCAGGTATCTGGCCGCCGGAGGTCGGGGGAAAGGCTGGAGCGGGATCATTTTCCCCCGGGATCTGGCGTACGCCGGCCTGCTGGGGCTGAACCGCATCGTGCCGGACTGGATGGAGGACTGTCTGAGGATCAGCCGGCGGGCCCGGTTGGCGGCGGGGATGCGGGTGGATGCAAATCATTTCCATCCGGATCTGCCGTTTATCCGGGAGGAGGAATCCGCCGTCCGCCCCGAAGAACGGTTCCGCACCCATACGACCGCCCGGGGGACGGATGATGTGCTGTGGCTGTGGTGGGCGGCGGATCTGTTTGCCTTACACGGTGATACCCGGGAAAATCAGCAGTGGCTGTACGAGACCGGGCTTCGCTGCTTTCAGGAAATCTACGATCACTTTTATGATCCAGGCACCGGACTCTATCGGGGGCAGAATTCATTTGTGGATATTGCCGACAACGGCTACCCGTCTTCGTTCGGCCGCGAAACCGTGGAGGCAAAACGAAATTGCCTGATGATTCGTCCCGCCTCGACAAACTGCCTGTATTACAAAGGACTTTCCGTCATGGCCGAGGCCGCCGCGCGGCTGGATAAACCGGATGCCGGGATCTGGAGACACCGGGCGGACGCGTTGAAACAGGCGATCCGTGAACAACTGATCACGCCGGAAGGGACCGTGGCGTATTTCATGCATGAAGATGGACAACTTGAACCGCGCCAACACTGCCTGGCCTCCGCCCTGGCCGTGTCAGTGGAGGTGGTGGAAGGCGAAGAGGCTGTCAGGGCACTGGAAACCTATCCGGTGACCTGGTGGGGAGTGCCGCTGTTGCATCCGTTTTATGAGAACGGAGACTGCCATCACAACAATACGGCGTGGCCCTTTTGTGACGCCTTCTTTTTAAGAGCGAGGGAAAAGGCGTTCGGGGTTGACGAAACCGTTCGTGAACTCGCCCTGCTAGCCCGAACCTGCCGCGGGGGCACGTTTCGGGAATACACCAACGCGTTCACCAAAGGGCCGATGGGCAAAGAGGCGCAGCTCTGGACTCTCGCCCCTCTGCTGGGGCGTTGCCATATGCGGGGGTGGATCCGGAGGGAGTAGATTTCACGACTGCCAATGCGCGCTGCGCTTTCTGTACACGGAGGCGAAGCGCTTCGGCATCGATCCCGGTCGCATCGGAGTTTGGGGCGGATCCGCCGGTGCCACTTTTGCCCTTTTACTCGGAGCGACGTCTGAGCGCGGGGAGATGGGCGGGCTGCCCGGTTTCAGGCCGCGCTGTGTTATTAACTTTTACGGGGTATCCCACCTCGACACTCCGCACCGGCACAAAATTTTCGCCGGCGCGACCCCGGAGGAAACCGCGGAAAATATCCGCCTGGCCTCTCCGAGCACCTGGCTCAGCCGCGCTATGCCGCCCGTACTCGTTGTTCACGGCACCGGCGACAACACGATACCGGTGGAGGAGTCCCGGGACCTCACCCGCCATATGGACGGACTCGGAATGGATTACAGGTACGTCGAAATTCCCGGAGCGCCCCACAGTTTCCACCTTGAGCCCGAACAGATGGATCTCAGGCCTCTCGTCTGCGGGTTCCTTGCACGTCATCTTGGTGCGCCCGCGAAAATTCCTTTCAATCAACCGAGGGGCTGAATTCCTTATGCAGAGTATATCCGCAACCTAAGTTGAGCATCTTGATTACAACTGTGAATTCCCTCAATAAGCCATCAGAAATCAACAACCAACAACCAACAATCACGGGAATCAGGGGCGTTGCTGACGTCGGACCCTGCCGGGGGGGAGGCCGGTGTGTTTGTGGAACGCGGTGCTGAAGTGGCTGAGATTGTGATACCCGCAGCGTTCGGCGATTTCGCGTACGGACAGGGTGGTGTAGGTCAGCAGCTCCCTGGCGAGGTTGAGGCGGAGGGCGCGGTAATGCGCCGCCGGGGACACTCCCCAGTGCTCCTGAAACAGGCGGCTGAGTTGACTGCGGGACAGGTGGACCGCCTCCGCGAATTCCTCGATGGAGAGATTTTCCCTGAGGCGGTCCCGCATGTACAGGTCGGCCGCGGCAAGTCGGGGGTCCACGGGCTCAGGGTTGACCTCCCCGGCGAGAGAGGAATGGAAGCAGAGGTCCAACAAGGTCCATATCGCCGAAAGGATGACGGGAGGGATGGAGAAGCGGGAGTCGAGGGCTGTGGCGGCGTTGCGGAGGATCCCGGCTTGCCGGGCCACCTCGTCCGGATCCCCGGATCCCCAAATTTGGGCGGCGCGTTCGTAGAGATAATCCCGCAAGGTGGAAGGAGTATCCACGGAGACCCTGAGATCGAGAAAGCAAAAGTGCCCCACACCACCGGGAGCATCCACCTGGTGCATGCGACCGGAAGGAATGACGCAGGCGCCCCCCGGCGACAAGGTGTGGCGGGTATTGGGGAGCAGCAGAGTTATAGTGCCCTCCAGCACAATCAGCACTTGCAGGTCGTGGGGGTGTTCATGCGGGGGTGACACTTTCTCAAATCCGAGACGGGTTTCCCGCAACCGGGAGATTCCCGCGTCCGGCAGATGGATCAGGTACAAATCCCGGGCGGGATTTCGACGGGTGAGGGACATGGGAGGAGAAGGCATAGCGGAGCAGAGATGCGACGGACATGGAATAATAGTACGGGGTACGAAGCAAAAAAGTCTATATACGGGTCATGATGCGACAAAAAGAAAAATAATGAGTCAATCAGGGATATTGTATATCGCTGGGGTCCATGATAACGTTAGCCATGTTTAACCTCATAGGGAGATCCCACATGAATCGCTACCACATTCGAACCTTTTGTACCGTCACTTTAGCATCACTCGCGGTATCCGTAACCACGGCGCAAACCGCGCTCACCGGCGCCACATTCAGCAACGGAGGTGACCATCTCAATAATGGAGACACCGACGAACCTCTCAGTTTCACCTCCCTCACGGCGGGCGGGGAGACCTACACGGACTTCTTTTTCGGGACCATGACGGTGCTTGGAGGCGACCCTGTGCGGGTGTACCCCGTCAATGGCACCATTCCTGCAAAGACGGCCGGGATCACCAACAATATTATCAACGACGGACTGCTCAATACCCGGGAGGGCACAAAAATCATCTTCGACGTGGCATTCACGGAAAGCAACCGCCTGTTTATTACCGACCTGCAGACATCGGGCAATGTCGGAGGTGAAAATCTCGGTCTTTATTTATTGGATGAAAACGGGGATCGGGTCGGGGCCAGCGGCGCGTTTTCTATCGGATCGGGCGGCACAAATCTCCTCACCTACGATGTGCAGAGGGAAGGGGCTTCCAATATCACCAATGCGCAACTGTACGGATCGGTGCTCACGTTGGCGGATTTCGGATATACCGGATCCACCGCGGTGCGGGGGATTGAATTTGGAAATACAGGAGACAACAGCTTCGACGCCATGTCGGTCGGGCTGACGCAGATCCCGGAGCCGGGCTCTCTGGCCCTGGCGGGAATAGCCGTGCTGGCGGGACTGCTGTACTGCCGCCGACGTTGAGAAGCATTTCCGCATGCCAGTCGGCGTTTCACCGGAAAGCATTCCTTTCGTTCCCGAGGGTATGGATCCCGAAACCGCCGATCTCCTGCGTGCAGTCGCCGCCGAAGTAATCGCTTCGGAGAAGCTCCGGGCCTCTTTTTGAGCAGTGTTTTGTGAGCAGAGTTTTGGGCTTTTTGACTGGGTCCCTGAGTTCACCGATGGGTGGCTAAAACCTGCATTTGAATCTGCGATGCAAAATGGCAAAAAACTGTCTGAAATTGAGTTCTGGAGTTCACCGATGGGCGGCCGGATAAAAACTATTGGATTTGCGATGCCTCTTCGGCAAAATGCCTGCTAAACTGAGTTCTGCACCCTGGGCGCGTGATGCTCACGATACGCTGTCGGGGACATTCCGGCGGTCTTTTTGAACTGGGCGGAGAAATACAAGGGGTCGCGATACCCCAGATTATAACAGATCTCCTTGACCGAGAGATTGGTGTTGCAAAGCAGGTGCTGGGCGAAGCGGGTTTTCCGGCGCAGGTAATAGGCGATCGGACTGCAGCCGACATGCTCATTAAAAAGCCGCCGCAGTGAGGATTCACTCTGCGCGCACTCGGTCACCAAATCCTCCAGACTCAGGGATGAATGAAGCCGTTCCTCGATCAGAATCATGGCTTTCCGCAGCGCTTCCGGTTGATCCGTGAACTCATGCTCGTTGGAGAGGGCGATCAGCAGTTCGTACGCGGCGGCTGAAATCGCGGAGGTGTCCCGTCCCGGAGCCGCCATCATTCCGTGGATCTTCCTTAAACGGTCCAGAATCAGTCCCGGGCTGGGCGGGATCATATGGTGAATGTCGTTGAGCCCGAGTTTCGCGATGATTTCCCCCAGGAGAGAACCGGTGAGCGCCACCACCTGCTTTTTGGATTCGTCGGGCGGCGCGACCGCCCAGGTGGTTTCGCTCAACGGTTGAACCAGCATCAGTTCGTTGGGTTTCACCATATAGGCATGACCGTCCTGCCGGAAGGCGATCCGGCCGGACTCCACAAATTCAATCGCCAGAATGTCCCGTTCCCGGGTGGTGCGGTAGGTCCCGTGAATACCCGTTTCCCACCCGGAAAACAAGACCCGGAGCGGGAGCTGTTTGTTCGATTCGGTGGTCTCCATGTGAATAAACTTCCGGGACGGATATCCGGGCACGTTCCGCCCCAGCGTGACCCCGCCGATATAATCCTCAAAGCTCTGCATGTCGCGGGGCGGAGAAAGCAAGGCATCGAGTTCACTCATAGGTGTATTGCTAGCAGGTTGGATGGCGTATGGCAATCATGTAAAACCGGA
Source organism: Kiritimatiellia bacterium (assembly GCA_040905625.1). Taxonomy (GTDB): domain Bacteria; phylum Verrucomicrobiota; class Kiritimatiellia; order SS1-B-03-39; family UBA6053; genus UBA6053. The sequence continues at coordinate 10,018 of JBBDRC010000047.1, read as the reverse complement.
TCAATCCTTGTCCGGCTGCTCGTTGACGTAGTATCGACTTCCACTCCTGGTGACCATGTGTGCCGGGAGACCGTTTTTTAGACTGAACCAACTGACATGCCCATCGGCGTAGCCCAGATGCCCTCCGGATTTTCGTAAGGTGTCCTCACGATGGTTCCAGGAACTGCCGGGATTCCCGTCCAGATCGGGACTGGGATTGTTTCCCAGTTTCATCACATCGGCCACCATAGTAGATCGACTGAAATCTGTAATCCTATCCATGTTGGCGTACCCTCCCCGACCATTTTTGTAATTTGGGCGTGGGGTTGTCCAATGGTCTCCACCGTAGAAGTAATTATAGGAGGTATTCACCCGCCACGCTCCAGGCCCATCTTCTGGAAACACCTCAAAATTCTTCGAACCTTCAAATTTCGGATTTTTCACCAGACCGGTGGGGCAGTAATACGACTGTTTGTCATTCACGTAGTTCTCGTAGAAGTCCGAGTAGTGCACAGCCCAGTCTCCATCATAAGGCCAACTGTTGCTGTTATTGGCCGAATGGGGAAAAAAGCCGTCATGATCTGTGGCATAGGCCATAAGTCCGGTGACCAGGGAGCGGAGATTGGACATGCATTTCGTCCGACGGGCACGCTCCATGGCGCGTGAGGCGGCGGGAACGATTAGTCCGACCAAAAGCGCAATGATGGCGATCACCACCAACAACTCGATCAGGGTGAACGCTTTCTTTGAAGAGGATTTAAATTTAAAAAGAGTTTTCATAGGATGTCTCACAGATTGAATGGGAGTACGGGATTCGAAATGGATACATATTCACACATTCGCTTCATATGTAAAGTATAGGGGCAATGGTCGTTTTTAGCTATGGAGAATTCCGCCTCCTGTATGTGTTTTTCCAAACACTCCCGAACATACAGAATCTGATTACCGTGTGTGTCCAATGGTTGCATAAACCGCCTTCAGCCGTGCCGATTTTCCGGGTTTCACCGCGACGACGATTTCCGCGCGTCCGGAGGCTTCCGCCCATTCCAACTCCCGGTCGAACCCGTGAAGTCGAACCGTGTACTCCCGTTCAAGGTTTGTGCCGTTCTCCAGTTCAATCCGGTAACCGTCGGAATCGCATGTGCAGCTCAATCGACTGCTAAAACCCCGCCCTTCCCGCAGATCCATGTTTGTGTCTCCGTCCGGGTAGACATCGAAACTCAAGGCTCCGGGCAGGTGGTTGTCCAGTGAAAGCCGGAAGGGCTGACGCGGGATAATCGCGCCGCGGCGGATAAAAATTCCCAGTCCGCGCAGACTCAGGATCGGCACGTCGATCTCAATGGTTTGACCACCCCCGTATATCTGGCCGGTCCAGAAATCCATCCATTCCCCCCCGGGCAAGTAGACGTTGCGTTTCTCTTCGCCCTCACGGTATCCCGGGGCCATCATCAGCCAGTCGCCGACATAAAATTGATCCTCGCAAACTGTCGAATGCGGGTCGTTTCGATGCGAATACACCAGTGGCCGCAGGATGGGCTGTCCGGTTTCCGCGGCCAGAAGGGCGTAATGAAACCAGTAAGGGGTCAGGGCATAACGTTCCGTGAGGGCCTGTTTGTAAAGCGCCTGAATATCCGGTGTGCAGTTCCAGGGGAATTTGGCGGTGGTTTCCCAGTTGTTGTGAATGCGGGGAAGCGGGACATAGAGCAGGGCCTGACACAGCCGCCGGGCCAGATTCTCCTCCTGGAACATTTCCGCGTCCCGCTCCTCGCGTCCCGCATAGTCCCGAACGGGATCTTTGCGCACCGCGAAACCGCCCAGGTCGGTGCTGGTGAGAGGAAACCCGGAGAGGCCCGCGTTGATCATAAACCACACATCGTCCATCAACGCGTCCACTCCGCAGCGGGTGTCTCCCGGCCAGGGAAGAGCGTAGCGTTGGGATCCGATGCCTCCGCCCCGCGAGAGGCTCATGGGGAAAACGGAGTCTCCCGGGGGCATGGCGCGGTGAATCAATCGATTCCACAAGGGACCGAAAAGATTGCGGGAAGGGAGTCCGGGAAGCACCTCGCCGCTCACCCGGTCCGCGTGGTCCGTCCACCACAGGGCCACACCCTCCCGGATCCGCGGTTCCAACAACGCGGCGTAGGCCTCCTCGGCCTCCGGAAGTCCGACCCGGGGAACGACCTCCTCCCCGTGGCGGCGAAGCATACCATTGGCAATTCCCTTTTCTGCGGTGTCCGGGGAAAACACCCGGCTGTTGACGTGCAGACCGGTCTTGATGTGAAGATGTTCCAACGCGCGGACCATGGCGGGTCCGTCACCGAAATCCGAATGCCAGTTCACATCGGCCGCCGGGTAATCATGCCCCTCCGCATAAGATTGAATAAATTGGTTTCCGCTGCGCCAGGGTCCGTCGAAAACAAACACGTCGCAGGGGTATCCCTCCTCCCGAAGCCGTTTGGCATCTTTCACCGCCTGTTCGGCGGAGGCGAAACCCAGGCTACTGCACCAGAATCCGAGAATCCAGCGGGGAGGCTCGGTGGCGCGTCCGACGATTGAGGTGAAGCGGGTGATGACATCGGAGAATTCGGGACCGGCGATGAAAAACAGATCGCAGGGACCGCCGGGCGCGTACATCGACCACCCGGATTCGGTTTCCCTCCCCATATCGAAATAGACGTGAGGCCAGGGATTGTTGAGGAAGACGCCGTACCCCCGGGTGCTGATGAAATACGGCATCGGGAAGCCCCCGTAATCACCGCTCTTGACCCCGGTTTTGACGCTGAACACGTCCAGCGAAGACCCGTTGCGGCGGGGCGGCATGATGCGCCCCCCGAATCCGAAAAACGATTCATCCTGTGCGTCGAATTCCGCGAAATAGGCCGGGTACGTCTCCTCCGAGTCCGGTTGGAACCTGAACCCGCCGTTCCGGCTGGACAACAGGGTTTCCCCGTCGGGTCCGGACAATGTGATTGCTCCCGTCGCGGGGTTCACATCCACGGCCAGGGCGTCGTCTCCCAGGCGCAACCCGAAATTTGTTTCCTCCAGCGTGAAGTCGGAGGGAGCCCCCGGCACTTGGATTAACCCAAGGGCTTCAGTGGTTGACGTGGGGGGGGGCTGTTGTTCGGGGACGATTTGCAGACGGTAAATGCCGGCGGACCAGGCCTCCAGTCGGTAGAGGAACCCGCCGGCGGAAAATTGAACACCCCTCTCGAGGTATTCCGGCTTCGCGGTTTCGTCTGTGGGCGATTGAAACCCGGTCACGGGGATACTGGTTTCAACATAGTGTTCGTCGTAGAGAGCGTCGGGGTGCAGATATTGTTTCATAGCAGTTGGCCTTCCTTTATACAAAAAATCCATGGTTCCGGCCATAGCATATTCCAGCAGGTGCATGTGATATTCCCGGAAAAAATGGATGTGAGTTGTTTTCCCATGGCTTTGAAGTAATACCACATGCGGGAAGCCTGGACGAGCGGCCGGAGTGGATCTATGAATGTCCGATCATGAACGTATCTATCATTGAACCCGCCGTGGAAACCTGGGGTCATCATCAACTGCTTTGCCTGTCCGGTCTCGAGGGGGCCTCCCCCTGGAAAGACGGCTTGGTCGCCAGACAGATAAACGGGCACAGAACAGGGGTGAAAGTGTGCATGCCCGGAAATGCGGATCTGTGGTTTCCCGCCGGAGAGCCCCGGGATGTTCAGTTCTCCGGTGAATCCTTTTCACTCTCGCTGGGCGGCCATACTCTGACCGGAGTCATGCCGGATCCGTATCATCTACTGGTGCAGGGGCCTGTGGAGATTGAAGCAAAGGACGCCTCGCTTCGAATCGAGACTTCCGGAAAGCGGGTGCTGGTGGGAGTGGCGGAACGCTTCGACGCCTCGTGGTTGCGCCTGGACGACATTTCCGCACTGCACACGACCCGCATGGACGAAATCCTCTCGCTTCCGGTTCCTGCGGAACTGGACGCATCCGGGGCCTCGGCCTACCGCAAAGCCGTGTTGATGATGCGCAGTCAGGTCTACAGTCCGGAAGGAATGATTCGCCATCGCTGGACCACCCCGGAACGCTGGCCGCACCATGATATGTGGCTTTGGGATTCGGTATTCCATGCCCTGGGCTGGCGGCACCTGGATCCCGCGATGGCCCGCGACGCCATATCCGCGGTATTCGACTGTCAACGTGCGGACGGCTTCATCCCCCACCGCATGACTCCCGCCGGCGAGGCTTCCGATTTCACCCAGCCTCCTCTCCTGGCCTACGCGGTCGAATGCATCCACGATCAGCACCCCGCCCCCGAATGGGTGCGCGATCTGTATCCCCGTCTGTGCGCCTATTTGGAATGGGACCTGGCGAACCGCGATTTGGACGGGGCTGGACTGCTGGAATGGAACATTGAGGTTCATCTCAATTGCCGAAGCGGTGAAAGCGGGGCCGACAATTCCCCGCGTTTCGATGGCGCGGTTCCTCTGGATGCCGTGGATTTCAACGCCTTCATCGCCTGCGAGTTCGACTGTATGGCCCGTCTTGCCCCCCTGGCGGGTAATGCGGATGAGGCGGACATGTGGCGGGAACGGTCCGCGCGGATTAAATCACTCATCCGTTCGACGCTCTGGGATGCGGAGAACGGCTTTTATTTCGATTTCGATCCCGCCGCCCGCGATTTCCACCGGGTATGGGCCTCTTCAGGATTCATGCCGCTGTTCTGCGGCGCGGCCACCGAAGAGCAGGCCGCCGAACTGGTCCGCCATCTGCAAACGGGTGGACGATTTGATACCCCCCTTCCGGTGGCCTCCGTCGCTCCCTCGGATTCCACGTATGAGAAAGATATGTGGCGGGGACCGGGCTGGTTCAATCACAGTTGGTTGATCGCCGAGGGACTGGACCGGTACGGCTACACCAAAGAAGCCGGCGAAATCCGGGACCGCTGGCTGCGGATCCTGACCCGCGATCACGATCAGTTCGGCACCTTCTTCGAGTACTACGACTGCGAGGACGCGGAAACGCCGGACCTCCTGTTACGCAAAGGCAGGAATGAGCCCGCGTTTCCCCATCAAGCCATCCACTACTTTGGTTGGACCGGAACGCTGTTTGTGGACCTCTGTCACCGCTTCCGGTCCTGAACCCCGAATCCGTCGCGCCAGGCGGAGCTCACCCGGATATCATACTGCTCCAGTTCGGACGGGATGCCCCGGAATCCGTTGTGAATGAGATTCTGGAGCAACCGGACCGCGGCTTCTCCAACCTGACGGAAATTGATCACGCTTCCCGCGAACCGGTCGGTGTAAGGATCTCCTTCGTGCGCAAGACTGAACCCCGCCAGACCCATGGATTCGGGCACCCGGAACCGGCTGCCCTCCAGTCTTTTCAGGAATTCATGCGGAACGGAGCACATCACCGCGTCCGGCTGTTCGCTCTCAAGCCATTCCAGCGGAGAGCCGTTTTCTTTGTCGAATAAATACGGGGCCACCGAATCTTTTCCGCATCCGTCCATGTGCAGGCATTTAAAATAGGCTCCCAGGTAGCGATAGTGTTTCCGTTCCTCGGAAACCCGGATATTGCAGTATCCGATTCGTCGATACCCGCATTCCCGAAGTCTCCGGTAAACCTTCTCCAACACCTCTTCGTGATTCTGACTGATTCGGTGGAGATGGGGGGTGTCAAAGAACTCGCCAATCGCAACCGCGGAAAAATTCCTCCACTCCATGGCCAGATTCGATTTGCGGACTGAGGCGAGGATAAGTCCCCTCACTCCGCGATAAAACAGCGTGCGGTTCAGCGTCCGCAGCCCCGCCGGATCCGACGGAATCCGAATCAACTCCACCTGAAACCCCTGCACGGTTCCCTGCTTCCGGATTCCCTGAATGGTCTGGTGCATGGCGGGCGGTAAACGGTCTTCCGGACGGTCCCAGTCATGCAGCACGGCCAGAACCCCGTAGTCCCCGAGTGGCCGGGTACGTCCGCGATACGCCACCAGAGCGGACAGGGCCGGATCCCGGTGATACCCCAGGGAATCGGCGAGCTTTTGGATCGCTTGACAGGTGGATGACCGGAGCCTCGGATCGTTTCGGAGCGCCAGCGAAACCGTGGACACACTCACCCCGCCCTCACGGGCGATATCTTTCATGGTTATGCGTATATTTTCGGTCATAGGTGCCGGGTAAAAGAGTGCTAGTACTTTGTCACAGTGAAAATGTCGGGTACAGCTTCAATTTACAGAGGGTTACAGATTGTGGCTGTAGGCGTTTACGCCACAGGCCGCCTGGTGGGCACTGATTCCGGTCAGTGGCGTAAACGCCGACTGCCACTCTTTGAAACAACCCGACAATTTCACTGTGACAGAGTACTAGTGTACGCTAACCGGAATTACGCGAAAAAACAACCCTTATTCAATAGTGTGAATTAAATTCAGATTGCCAGAATCCCTCCTTACCCTGTATAGTCTGAATCGTAGACCGTACTCAACCACCCCATTCAATCGGAGTCTTATCATGAACAAAATATCCTTCCTCCTCCTCCTTCTTCCCCTGGGCGGCACCTGCCTGGGTGCTGTCGTGTTTGACCTGAACGATGTTGTCCTCGACGGCAGTGCCGGAGAAAACACCTATATCGCCCGGAACAGTACTTCTGCCGGCGGATTAAGCTATGACGGCGGCACCCCGTCGCTGACCTACAATCTGAACGGGACTAACAGCTACAGTTATTTTGTTTCGTATTTTGATGCGCAGACCCTGGCGGTGGGAGACTCCCTGGAACTCAGCTACGCGTTTACTCCCACCTCGACCAACACCTTCCGGAATGTGAACGAAACGTTTAGGGTGGGTCTGTACGACTCCAAGGGCACTCAGGTCGATTCCGACACTGACGGAACCGGTCTGGCGGGGTATAACGACGACCGCGGATACATGGGGCTCTATTCACCCAATGCAACACCCTCCTCTACCACAGATAAGTTTTTTCAGCGCACCGGCAGCAACAACCTTTTGTGGTCGAGCGGCACCCGAACCGTAGTCAGCGGCTCTCCCACTCTGGAGAGCCCCGGCACCGGATCAGTAACCGGACTCTTCCGAATAACCCTCCAGAGTGCGACCGAACTCCTGCTTGAGTCTCAAATCAACGGAAACACCTTCCAGAGTGTGCTCGACACAGCCGGACTTGAAACCACCTTCGATTCACTGTCGTTTTTTGTAATCAGCGGAGCGGATGATCAAAGCCTGACGTTTTCGGATATGACGGTAACGGTTATACCGGAGCCATCTTCTTTAATTCTGGTGACAGTGGCCGGGTTGTTCTATTTACTCGTTGGGTTCACCCGGAGAAGGATCTAATGCCATGGATAAACGGGCCCTGGTTGGAGGGTGCCTGATTTCAGGGTTATTGTCCACAGCCGCCGTTGCGGAGGAACAGACGGGATCCACGATCGCGGAGTGGGAAAACGCCCGGATTGAACCGGTGGGTTCGGTCAAAGACCGGCACACCCTGCACAGTTACTTCGTCACCTCTCCCGAAAGTCCCAACGGTCGGTGGGTGGTGTTCTACAGTTCGACGGACCCTTCGGCGGATGTGGGTGAACTGATTCTCCTTGAACGTTCATCCGGAAGAGAAAAGGTGCTGGTGTCGGGGATCAAGACCGAAGACGCGCATCGGGGGGCGTGTCAACAGTGGATCACAGATCGGTACGTGGTCTATCACGATGGAGCCGGGGATCAATGGGTGGTGTATGCGGTGGATGTGGTGACCCGCGAACGACGGGTGCTTGCCCGGGACCGGCAGTTGGGATTCGGAGCCCCGCGGCATCCGTGGGTGCCGGTATACGGTAAACACTGGAACCCGGGACCGCACCGGGATTTGGAACTGATTCACGTGGAAACCGGAGAAATCCGCACCCCCGTGACCGCCGAAGATGTGATGAACACCTATCCGGACTGGATCGAATCCCGCTTCAGCTCCCGGGATCTAACCATCTTTTTCCCGGTACTCAGTCCCGACGGAAAAAACGTGTTTTTCAAAATGTCCAAACCGGGCAACGGATCGACCCACCGCGGCGGATCGGTCAGCGACCGGGAAGGCAAAGTGGTCTTCAATCTGGAAACCGGAACCTTCATCCGGATGTTCAGCTTTTGGGGGCATCCGGCCTGGCATCCTGACTCGAACGGAATTCTCGAGAAAGGCAACTTTTTGGCGGATCTTGACACGGGCAACACCCGCCGCTACTCCGAAACCGCGCCCACCAATCACCCCTCCTACCATCCGTCCGGTCAGATGTATGTCACCGACGCCGATGTCAGCCGGCGCGATTTCGCCCGGCCCGGGGAGTGGGCCGTCATTATCGGCAGTTGCACCGAAGACAAGTGGGTCATCGTGGACCGGTTCGACAATCAGGGCGGCGCCACATCCTGGCGGAGAAATCATCCGCACCCGGTCTTCAACGCGGACGGAACCCGGCTCTATTACAATGTCAGCAACGGAAACCGGACCCGCCTGATGGTTGCGACTCCGGCGGTGCTGTAATTAGGCAGTCTCTTGCCGATCCGGGAGGACTTCAGCAGGCAGAAACGGAAATGGCTGCGGAAAAAGGGCTGGCCGGACACTTTGGAGGAGATCGAAATCCTTGAACGGCTTCCCGTTTTGGAGAAAAGGCGATCAATATTCAATACGGACAGAAAAAGTGGTCGGGAGCGGGTGTCGGGACGGCGTGGTCGGGAGCGGGTGTCGGGACGGCGTGGTCGGGACTCCCAAAGTTGTACGGAAAATGAGTGGTCGGAGAGACAGGATTCGAACCTGCGGCATCCTGCTCCCAAATCAGTATATTAGTATTTTTGCTCGTTTTTATTTTGTAAAAAGTACTACTAAACACATAAATAATAAGCACTTAAGTGTTTAGTGAACACTTCGCAACATTTCGCTACTTTGCACATCATGTTCCCCTTATGTGACCCCAAATCGAACTTGAATAGGTTCTTTTCTTCTCCGTCCACCGTATAGGACTTTGGTTTTTCTGCAAAGTAAAAAAGGGCAGGGGAGATCACGCTCCCCCACCCAGTCCCAGCCCCTAGCGCGGGGGATGGGGGCGGTTCAAAACAGCGACGCCCGCGACCACCCCGCCTACAATCAGCAGGGGCAGTGCCAGTTCGGCGACGGCCGCAGCCGCTGCCAGCCCGCCCATACCGAATAGCATAAGCGCGGCGGGCGCTACCGTCCGGTCCAATATCTTTTTGTTGGGATCGTCGCTCATTTGCCACCTCCGGCGAAGGCCGAGAGGATCATTGCCGCAGCGATGGCCGCGAGCCCCACCCCAATGGGCGAGGTGTCCACGCTCAAGCCCCCGCCGTCACAACCCGCGCAAAGCAGGATCGTGAGCAGCAGGGGGATTAGAAACAGATTTTTCATAGGATTTCCTCCTTTTGAAGTTGTTGTGAAATAGTGGGTGTCTTTTACAGGCGTTTTTAGTTGAGTCTGTGGTTTTGGGCGTAGGTGTCGCACAGGCCGTGCAGACGCTGGGTGCGGGTCGGGAGCATTCCGAGGTTCCCTTTCAGGACTTCGGTGCAGGCGTTGAACCAGCTCCAGACGGTGCGGGGACGAAACTCCTGATGACGGGGTTCCCGCCATTCGTGCAGGACTTTCGGCACCATCGATCCGCAGATCACCTGAGCATCCAGGGCATGAACGGTCAGATCGTGTGCCCGCATCGCCGGGAGCGGCGTACTTTTGTAGGTCTGGATTCGTCGGTCCAGATCCTTCCAGTTGCAGTACAGGCGGGCGACCGCGTCATCGATCAGGTGCGGAAGGTCGTTGAGGATAAAGGTCGTGTGCTTGCGGCTGACTTTGATTTCGCCGTTGAACGACAGATTGTCGCAGACCAGTACCTGATTGCCGAGCACCAGGCCCGCCGGGAAGCGTTTGTCGTGGCTGTTACGGATGCCCAGCACCCGGCTGTAGTCGGGTTGTCCGCTGCCATTGGCAATTTCCAGCAGACCGAAATAGCGGTTGCCGTCGTGGGAGAGGCCGTGGGCCTGATTGGCGATCCGCATCCCGTAGCGGG
>JBBDRC010000046.1:0-10162 GCA_040905625.1 Kiritimatiellia bacterium | reverse complement strand
GCGAACGGGTGATCCGCGCCCGCAAAGTGCAGGAGGCCCGCTTCGCCGACAACGATCGCATCCACTGCAACGCCAACATGGGCACCCGCGAACTCAACGAAGTCTGCCGACTCGACGAACAGGGACATCAAATGCTGCGTATGGCCATGGACGAACTCAGCCTCAGCGCCCGCGCCTACGACCGCATCCTCAAAGTCTCCCGCACCCTCGCCGATCTGGAGGGGGAGGCGGACATAGGACCGCATCACCTCGCTGAAGCCATCCAGTACCGCTCCCTCGACCGGCAGGGATGGACGTGAAAAAGTCTGGCGCAGCCCACGTACTTTGGCCACGTGCGAAGCTCACGTGGGGCGAGTTTCACGAGCCTCACGTGGTTTTCTGTGACCCTTTTCCCTGCTCATAATTTTCGGGAGTAAATCTATTCGTTCAGTTTTGTCGAGTAGGTGTTCGCAGAAATCCAATGCCGCTGCGGTCTGGACTTCGTCATTTCCATGCTCTAAACACCATCCACAGTAACCCCGAATACGCTTTAAATGTCACGGATGGATTTTCCGGGTCCAACAGCCGGTCCAAAGAAGAGCGACTTGTGTTCATCAAACGGGCGAGGGCGGTTTTAGTCAGCTGGCGATTTTCCATTTTTTTCTGGATCTGGAAAGCCAGTACTCGTTTGATGGCTGTTGCCTCGGCTTCCGCCAGCAAGCCTTCTTCCTGCAGAAAGACATCAAAATCTGATCCCAGGTGTTTGTTTTTCATGATTCAGCCTCTTGGTACATTCGAAGACGGGTTTTTGCAGTGTCTATTTTCGGGTATGTATTTGTCGGGCATTTGGGCTCCCTCAAGGAAAGCCATTATCAACACGCGGTCATCACGCATGGTGAGAATCTGAGAACTGTCTACTGTAACGGTCCCGTCAGTGCAAGACACTTGCTCCGTCTTGCCCGTGACAAGACCTTTGCCCCGCACAAAGTGAGTGAATTCCCCGGCTATTGGCGGGACATGCAAGAGGACGAAGCCCTGTCGTTCAACGCATACGGTAAAGGATCCGGCTGTGCGAGGAAGGTTCACGCCCTTATCCGGGGAGATCCCGACACCCGCCTGCGGCGTGGTCGGGAACATAGTAGCCAAACGCTGGAGGTAATGCTCCGGACAAGGTGAAGGTCCTAACAACGAAGTCAGGGAGGAGGACAGTCAACCCGGGAAGAAGCGTAGACTCAGAAAAGAGGAGCCCAACCCCGCAGCGTGATCGAAACCTCTGCCCTGTCACGCGACAGGCCATCGTGCAGGTGCTCAGCCCGATGTGGGAGCCGGAATTTTCGGAGTCCTCCTTCGGGTTCAGACCTCATCGCTCCGCCCACGGAGCCGTAAAGCATCCCGAATGCTGGGGTTAATCCTCACAAATGAATGGTTGATGGAGCAGGGTGCCACGCATCTTGCGCAGGAATGGGAGCGATGTGCTCACCTTCGTTGAACCGCCCCGTGCGGACGCGCACGCGGGGTGGTGCCACGTGAGTCACGTTCCACGTGACAACGTGGTCACGGGATGGGAGCTTGGAGCTGGCCCTACTCCCGGCCACCCGATTGGAATTAAGCCACGGCCTCCGCATGGATCTTCAAGTCAAGAGCCTTCATGACCTTGAGAATGGTATCAAAACCGGGAGTTCTTTCCCCGGAAAGGGCTTTATAGAGACTTTCCCGCGAGAGCCCGGCATCGCGGGCGACTTGGGACATGCCCTTGGCCCGGGCGATGTCGCCCAAGGCTTTTGCAATAAATGCGGCATCTCCATCCGAATCTTCAATGCATGCCTCCAAATAGGCGGCCATTTCCACGGGAGTCCGCAGGTGTTCCGAAATGTCGAAACGGGTGGTTTTCGTTTTGTGCATGGTCATTCTTCCAGGTTTACCATCAGGTTGATGGCGGTTTGAATGTCTTTCGATTGGGTTTTCTTGCTTCCTCCTGCCAATAGGATGATCAAATGATCCCCCTGCTGAAAGAAGTAGACCCGGTATCCGGGTCCATAAGGAATCCGCATTTCCGAAACACCTTTTCCCACCGGCTTCACATCTCCCGGATTGCCATTCGCAAGCCGGGAGATCCGAACCAGCACCTTGGCCTTGGCTTTTGGGTCTTTCAATCGATCCAGCCAGCGTGCAAAGAGTTCGGTTTTGCGGATTTCCATATCCAAGGATGTATCCCATTGGATACATATTTGTCAAGGATTCGTTTCATCAAATTGAGATGCTGTATCCGAAGGACAAGCCTGTAAACCATAGAAGATACAACCCGGTTTGAACAGAGGCCGCAAGCAAAAGAAGTCGCCAAGTATGCGGATCAGTTTTCCGGACCACCATTCCCCTTCTCAGGACAACCAAAATGAAAGGCCAAAGGACGAGCAACCCCAATATGCCCATGTAATGGGGTAGGAGTGCAACATAAGGATCATTCATCAGCCAGGGTGCAAAACAAGCCAATACACATGTGGCAGTTAAGATGGATGGCACAAAGTAAAGCATTTGCATTATATGTCAGTCCAACGTCTAGTACTCAGTAAAGCATAAATCTTCGCATAGGATTGGTCTATTTTGGATGCTGGGGATGGGAGGAGGGACTTGTGCAACCTGGAAGGTTGTGCATTTCACGCATGCAAGAGCCTTATCGATTGATCTCGGAACTTTTATATGGATGTGGTCTTCGATTGACAGAGGGTACCGGATTGTGGCTGTAGGCGTTTACGCCACAGGCCGCTGGTTGAGGGCATAGGTTCCGGTCCGTGGCGTAAACGCCGACGGCCACTCTTTGAAACCTGAAGCTCTGTGCATCATGTGCCGATCGGGCATCCAACCCCGACAATTTCACTGTGACAAAGTACTATGCCCGCTTCCGGTACTCGGAAAGAGGTCAAATAGGCGTTCCGGGCTCGGAAGTGTTTGACAATGCTTTTTCAGGGGCTAATATGTTGGCGTTTTATTTCGTTAAAATTATCACAATTTCCACAGGACGTGCGAATGAGCGCCGAAATCACCATTACGACTGGACTGGACCTACCCATGGAGGGAGCGCCGGGAACCGAAATCCGTCAACGAACCGCCAAAGGTCCGATTTCGGTTTTTCCTTCTGAATTCGCCAAAGTGAAGTTCAAATGCCTGGTGGAGCAGGGGGACAGTGTCGCCCGGGGCGGAAAACTGGCCCGCCGCAAGGATCTGCCCGAATTTTTTGTGCGCTCTCCGGTCGCCGGCAAGGTGAAAGAGGTCATTTTGGGTGACCGCCGCTCGCTGAAAGAAATTGTGATTGAGTCCGACGGCTCCGACAACAACGAAACCTTCGGCACTTTCACCGTGGACGGCATCCTCCGCGCCAAAGCTGAGAACGTGCTTTCCGAACTGATTGATTCCGGATTGCTGGGGCTGATGCGTCAGCGTCCGTTCAATCACATCGCCGATCCGGCGGTGAAACCAAAATCCATTTTTGTCAACGGCATGGCCACCGCGCCCTTCCGTCCGGATGCCCACGTGCTGGCGCAGGGCAAATCCGATGCACTGCAACTGGGGCTGAACGCGCTGACCTTGTTGACCGACGGTCCGGTGCACCTGAATCTGGCCGCGTCCGCGAAAGGAGCAAACGATTCGCTGACCAATGCCTCCAATGTGCAGGTGAATTATTTTGACGGGCCGCATCCCTCCGGAAACACCAGCACCCATATTCATTATCTGGACCCGATTATTCCCGGCGACATCGTGTGGACCCTGCGGGTGTCGGATGTGATCCGCATCGGCGAACTGCTGCTGACCGGAAATTATCCGAACCAACAGCGCATTCTGCTGGCGGGGGAAGGGGTGAAACCGGAGGCCCGCGGTTATCTGGATGTTCCCACCGGCATGCGCCTGTCCGATGTCATTGCGGACAGTTTGCAAGAGGGTGAACAACGCCTGATCCGGGGCGATACCCTGGCCGGCGAGGCGATTGACCCTTCCGAATCCGGTATTTACCTCTACGATCAGGGCTTTGTGGTTCTTCCTGAAGATACCGAGCGGCATTTACTGGGCTGGTACGCCCCCACCAAGGAGCAATTCAGTGCGCACAAGGTGGTGCCCAGCGCCTGGATCAAGGACAAGCTGTTCTCCTTCGGGACCAACACCCGCGGCAGCAGGCGGGCCATGGTGCTGACCGGTATCTACGATTCCTATACCTCGCTGGATTTGCTGGTGGACCCGCTCACCCGCGCCTGCATCGCCGGGGAAACCGAGGATGCCATTGCCATGGGCATTCTGGAGACCGATCCGGAGGATTTCGCCCTCTGCACCTTTATCTGCCCCTCGAAAACCGATTTCGGAAAGATTATATCCGAGGCGTTAGCCCTGATTGAACAGGAAGGATTCTAATGAGAGATTTTAAAGAAACTATCGAAAAGAAACACAAAGAAATTGAGCCTTTGTTCCACAAGGGCGGCAAGTTCGAGAAGCTTTATCCGCTTTTCGAGGCCCAGGACGCCTTCCTGCTGACCCCGCCCGACACCACCAAGGGCATGACCCATGTGCGGGACGCGGTGGATTTGAAACGGGTGATGTTCACGGTGGTGGTCGCGCTGCTTCCCTGTCTGCTGTGGGGCATGTTCAACGCCGGGCATCAATACTATCATTACAGCGGAATTGAGGCGGGCCTGTTCGCGAAAATTTTCCGGGGAAGCTGGATTGTGATGCCGATCGTGCTGACATCGTACGCGGTGGGGGGCCTGTGGGAAGTCCTGTTCGCGGTGGTGCGGAAGCATGAAATTAACGAAGGGTTTCTGGTCACCGGGATTCTGTTTCCGCTGACCCTGCCGCCAACCATCGCGCTGTGGCAGGTGGCCGTGGGAATCAGCTTCGGGGTTGTGGTGGGTAAAGAGGTGTTCGGCGGAACCGGATTCAATATCCTTAATCCCGCCCTCACCGCCCGTGCCTATCTGTTTTTCGCCCACGCCAAGGACATGACCGGTGAAATCTGGGCCTCGGCCAAAGACGGCGCCACCGGCGCCACCCCGCTGGGACTGGGTGCCGCATTCGGCGGTGAAGGCCTGAATGTGACCGAGGAACTCGCGAATCGCGGGCACACCTTCTGGAGTATGTTCGGTGGACTGGAACCCGGAAGTATCGGTGAAACCGCAGTAATTCCGATTCTGCTGGGGGCCGCGATTCTGATTGTGTCCGGGGTGGGGTCCTGGCGGATCATGACCGGCGGCTGCGTGGGCCTGATCGCCACCGCGATCCTGATGAATTTGATGCCGACGCAGAGTTCCGCCGGGGGCGAGGTGGTGCAAATGACCACCTGGACCCAGATTCCGTTTCTGTATCATTTTGTCATGGGCAGTTTCCTGTTCGGCATCGTGTTTATGGCCACCGATCCCGTCTCCGCCGCCTCCACCAACACCGGAAAATGGATTTACGGTGTGCTCATCGGGGTGGTCACCATCCTGGTCCGGGTCACCAATCCCGGTTTCCCGGAAGGGGTGATGCTGGCCATTCTGTTTATGAATGTGATGGCCCCGATCATTGACTATTACGTGGTGCAGGCGCACATTAAAAACCGCAACGCAAATCTTCGGAAGTTCAGTTATGCAAAAGGATGACATCAACACTATTAAATTTGCGGCGATCATCTGCCTGGTCTGCAGCATGGCGCTGGCCGGCGTGCAGGGCGCATTGCGGTCCACTCAGGAGCGGAACAAACGCATTGACGAGCAAATCAACGTGCTCAAGGCCCTGGCCCCCGACTTCAATCCGCAGGGGGAAGCCCTTTCGGAACAGGAGCAGGAGAAATATTTCCTGGTGGGCGACGTTCCGAAAGACTGGATCCCGGTGTATTTTGACGAATTCGTGGAACAGAACGAGATCGAAATCGCCGAGGCCGACACCCGGATTCTGTATCAGTTGAAAAACCCGGCAGGGGAAATCGTGTCTTACGCCTTCCCGGCGGAAGGCAAGGGACTCTGGTCGACCGTTCACAGTTATGTGGGACTGGAACCGGATTTGGCCACCATTCGCGGTATCACCTTTTTTGATCACGGGGAAACTCCCGGTCTGGGCGGTGAAGCCTCGAAACCCTGGTTCCAAAAAAACTTTCGGGGCAAAAAATTGTGGGACAACGGGGAACCGGTCCGGTTTGAGGTCGCCAAAGGCTCTGCGGATCCGGAGACCGACTATAAAGTGGACGGGATGAGCGGGGCCACCATCACCGGGAACGGGATTCAACGTTTCCTCAACAAAACCTTCCGGGAGTACAATTCCGCCGTATTTAAAAGCAAACGCGCGATGTAGGAGATTTTATGCCAGCTATCAATAAAATTGTTTTAGACCCGCTGTCGGATAACAATCCGATCACCGTACAGATGCTCGGTATTTGTTCGGCACTGGCGGTGACCGCCCAGTTGCCCACCGCCTTCACCATGTCCCTCGCGGTGACCGCGGTGCTGTGCGGCTCTAACACCATCATTTCGCTGTTGCGCCATCACATTCCCGATAAAATCCGCATGATTGTGGAAATGGTGGTGATCGCCTCGCTGGTGATTGTGGTGGACCAGATTCTGAAGGCCTACGCCTTTGAAATCAGCAAGCAGCTCAGCGTGTTCGTGGGACTGATCATCACCAACTGCATCGTGATGGGCCGGGCGGAGGCTTTCGCCATGTCGCATCCGCCGAAAGAAGCGTTCCTGGACGGACTCGGAAACGGTCTGGGTTACAGCGCGATTCTGATTATTGTCGGATTCATCCGCGAATTGCTGGGATTCGGCACTTTGGCGGGATTGAAAATTCTTCCCGAATCCTATCCCGGAAACGGCCTGATGGTCATTGCCCCGGGCGCGTTCGTGGTGATCGGACTGCTGATCTGGTTGCAACGCTCCATCACCAAAAAATACGAGGAGGTCTGACATGGGTAATTTGATTGATATTTTTGTCCGCGCGATTTTTGTCAACAACATGGTCCTGGCCTACTTCCTGGGCATGTGCTCTTTTCTGGCGCTGTCCAAGAAAGTGGAAACCGCCTTCGGATTGGGCATGGCGGTGGTGTTCGTACTGGGCATCACCACGCCCCTGAACAACATCATCTACAACGCATTGCTGAAAAACGGTGCCCTGGTGGAGGGTGTGGATCTCGAATTCCTCACCTTCCTCTGCTTCATTGCGGTGATCGCCTCCACGGTGCAGTTGGTGGAAATGGTCCTGGACCGGTTTTTTCCGCCGCTCTACAATAGTCTGGGGATTTTCCTGCCCCTGATCACGGTGAACTGTTCCATTCTGGGCGGCTCCCTGTTCATGGTGGAGCGGGACTACAATTTCGCCGAATCCACCGCCTTCGGATTTGGTTCCGGCATGGGATTTTTCCTGGCCATCATCGCCCTGGCCGGAATCCGCCACAAATTACGGTATTCCAACATCCCGCCGGGACTGCGCGGCCTCGGAATCACTTTTATTCTCACCGGTCTGATGGCCCTGGGTTTCCAGTGCTTCTCCAGTGTCTCTTTGCTGGCTCCTTGAAAAAACTTCGTGTGAAGGTACTCCTATGACATTTTTTATTCTCAGTATTCTGGTTTTCACCGGCGTGATCTGCCTGCTGGTGTTCGGGTTGATGTCCGCATCCAACGCCCTGTCGCCGGGAGGCACGGTGTCCATCGACATTAATGACGGGGGCAAAGTCCTGCAAGTTCCGCCCGGCGGCACCCTGCTGAACACCCTGGCCTCCAATGACATTTATCTCCCCTCCGCCTGCGGCGGGGGCGGCACCTGCGCCATGTGTAAATGTCAGGTGAAAGAGGGGGGCGGCCAGATTCTGCCCACGGAGAAAGGGCAGATTTCCAAGCCCGAGCAGAAAGAGGGAACCCGCCTGAGTTGTCAGCTCAAGGTCAAAGACAACCTCAAAATCAAGATCCCGGACGAAATGCTGGAGATCAAGAAATTTGAGGGCACCGTGCGCTCGAACCACAACGTGGCCACCTTTATCAAGGAACTGATCGTGGATTTGCCGGAAGGCGTGGACCTGAACTTCAAGGCCGGAGGCTATATTCAGATTGATGTGCCGAAATACGACATCAGCTTCAAGGATTTTGATATCGAGGATGAATACAAATCCGACTGGGACCACTTTAAAATGTGGGATCTGGGCTATAAAAATGAAGAAGAGGTTTTCCGCGCCTACTCCATGGCCAATCATCCGGCGGAGGGGAACATGGTGATGCTCAACATCCGCATCGCGCCGCCCCCGCGCGGCATGGATGTGCCTCCCGGCGTGTGCTCCACCTACGTGTTCAGCCTGAAACCCGGTGACAAAATCACCCTGTCCGGTCCCTACGGCGAATTCTTCATTCGGGAGAGCGAACGGGAAATGTGTTACATCGGCGGGGGCGCGGGCATGGCGCCCTTGCGTTCGCATCTCTTCCACCTCTTCCACACCGAGCACACCAAGCGCAAGGTGACCTTCTGGTACGGCGGACGCTCCAGGAAAGAGCTGTTTTACATGGAGGATTTTGATGACATCAAAGCCAACAATCCCAACTTTGACTACACCATCGCCCTGAGTGAGCCTCAGCCCGAAGACAACTGGGACGGCCCCACCGGTTTCATTCACACCGTGTGTCAGGACGAGTATCTGCTCAAACACGACGATCCCACCGAGATTGAATACTACATGTGCGGACCGCCGCCCATGATCGCCGCCGTGAACAACATGCTGTTCAACCTCGGGGTTGAGAAAGAAATGATCTCCTACGATGAGTTCTCGTAACCCCGCCTGAGGCGGTAAAGAAGTCAGAAGGAAGAGGTCAGATTCCCACTGACACTTTCACATGTGACCTGTATGAACCCTCCTAATCGTAATCGTAATCGTAATCGTAATCGAGATTAACCCATCGATTACGATTACGAGCATGATTATGAGCACGCGTCTCTTTCCTCAAAGCTTGCCACGCGGAACGCGTGGTTCGACTCCGTCGTTGGCGGGGCTGACTTCTTCCCTCTGACACCCTCCCTCTGACCTCTCACTTCTGACTTCCGACCGCTATTTCCCCCTCATGAAAAAAAATTTCCTCATCAACCAGCCCGGCAAACATCCGGAGCGCCTGATCGAAGCTGTTAAACATGAACTCCGCAAATATCTGCGCCGGGAAAACCGGCGGGAATTGCCGGAGGACATGGCGTATTGGGATTTCGACTGCCGCTTCGGCCGCACGGAGGCCGAGGCGGCGAAAATTGCCCCGGCGGATGTGATCAAGAGCGTGGACACCGCCAAAGCCGCCGGCTGGGAGTCGTTCTACATGGAAATCCTCGTCCGCCCCGTGCCGCCGTCACCGAAAAAGTGACAGTTCGGAGTCCCTCGTTTACGAGGCTTCATCAAAGGACGTTTACGGCCTGCGTTTCAGAACCCGGATTTTCTCTATGCAGGGGCTATGGGAGCCACCCGATGAATCGGGTGGCTGTGAAGCCTCGTTAACGAGGGGCTCCGAACCGGGGCTTCCAGGCCTTGGAAAAAAACCAGATCAACTATAAGGAATGCCCCGCTCAACTTCCTCGAGTCCGTGCTCACCGTTTGTCGGGATTGCCGATCCCTGGCCGAAGCCGGCCGCCGCCTCTTCGATGTGTCGCGACAAAGCAAACAAACCCACATGGATGGTCACGCCTCCGGGCAGGGCGAAATTCCGACGCGTCGAACGAGGTCGATCTGATTTTGATCGAAGGTTAAAAACCGTTTCGCTTCACAGATGCACGCGCCGGCGATGTGCAGGATGTCAAAGCTCCGGTGTCCATGCTGCAGTGTCCACTCCTCCGATAATTTGGAAGCGCGGGAAACCAGATCCGCCAGATTGCAGGAGGCCGGTCGGATACGGCCCGCATCACGGTCCTGTTGGTATTCATTCCAAAAGAGGTCCGCAGATCCGTCCGGAATAAATTTTTTAAATTCCGCAAAGCGAAGGGCATTCCCCAGTTCAAATTCATTAAGGAGGGTAACCGTGATCACACAAGGATGGTCATGGAGCCAGTCTAGTACTCAGTAAAGCATAAATCTTCGCATAGGACCGTGAGATTCCGAGTGGATTTGTGCCTCAAAAAGAATAAGGCGATACATCGTATCGTTGTTTCTTTTTGGGGTGCAAAGCCGCCGGAAGATCATGGCCCGAAGGGTTGGAGAAATTGTGAATAT
>JBBDRC010000045.1:0-10190 GCA_040905625.1 Kiritimatiellia bacterium | reverse complement strand
AAGACAAATGGAGGATATTGTCGCGTAGCCGCGCCAAATCCTCATTTGTGACGTTCGGTCCAAATGGAAAATAACGTCTTGACGTTTTAGCGTCATGAGGTTACCGTCCAGTACCATAGAGGAAAAAGCCCATGAGCACATTAACAAAACGAGCAACTGTCTATCTTGAACCAGCTCTCCATAAAGCTTTGCGCCTGCAGGCCTTGGAGACGTCCAAATCTGTATCCGAACTGATAAACGACGCTGTGCGTGACGAGTTCGCAGAAGACGCATCCGATCTTGCCGCTTTTAACCTTCGCAAGAATGAACCCACCATCGATTTTGATGCCTTCGTTCAAGGATTGAAGCGCGATGGAATCCTATGAAATCGTATTCAAAAAATCCGTCAAAAAAGATCTCAAGAAGGTCCCCAAGGAAGACGTATTAAAAATCCTGAAATTAATCCGTTCACTTGCCGAAAATCCACGGCCACCTCAAGTTAAGAAACTGTCAGGGCAAGACCGATACCGCATGCGGAAAGGAAACTATCGAATACTCTATTCCATTGAAGATGACAAACTCATAATTACAGTAGTGAAAGTTGGTGACCGGCGAGACGTATACCGATGAAGTACCGAACCATCGGCTGTTGAGAACGCTTCGCGTCCCACAGCCTAATCGTCGGCAGCGAACCAATCAGAAAAATCAAACCACTGATGGAATGATACACATGAACTTGCGGTCAAACTCACCCGAAACATTGCTGAAACAGAGTTCCGGAACGCAGGTTGAGGATGTAATCCGCGTTAAACGGCGGTCATCCGATCACCAGCCGGTGAAGGGAGGGGTCGGTTCCGAGGGCCCGGAGCGCGGATTTCAGTTCGCGCAGCCACTGCCGTCCGGTATGGCGGTTGGTGCCGGTTATGGTTATTTCGGCACTTTCAGGAGGCTCCTGCATGAGAGGCTGCAGGGCGAGGGCCAGGTTTTGAAAAATAAGGCACGCACCCAGCTCATGCCATTCGAGAAAAAGGGGCTCCAGAAGTTTGCCGTCGATACACCAGCGGCTTGAATTTCCTTTCCCCGCACCTTTGCCTTCAAAGCGAATCACCCCTTTTTCTATAAATCGCCAACTGGATTCCGGACAACCGCTTGTGAGCAGGCGGGGAACCGCGCGCAGCCAGCGGTCGGGAAAACAGCGTCCGGCCAGTTGCGGGGAATCCGAGATGTCGAATCCACGTTCCATCAGCAGTCCGCACAGTAATAGATCCTCCAGAAAAGCAGAGGGGGAGCCCTGATTGAGTTTGCAGGAAAAGGCTTCCAGGCGGCGGGCCATCCACATGTGATCATCGTGCCCGCCGGGGAAATCCACATCCCGCATAATGGACAGCATCCGTTGCCGGTTCGGCGGAGCGGCGATCCCGCTGGGAACGCCGACCATTAGTCTTCCCTCCCGATCAGGCTCTCCACTTCACTCAAAAATTGGTTCACATCCCGATAGCGGCGATACACACTGGCAAAACGGACATAGGCCACTTCATCCAGGCGTTCCAGTTTATCCATGATCTTCCGGCCAATGGCGATGCTGGGAACTTCTTTTTCGTATTCCTCCTCCAGTTCCTTGACGATCAGATCCACGACTTCGAGAATTTCATCATCGTCCACCGGACGTTTTTCGCAGGCTTTTTTAATGCCCTGGAGGATTTTCACCTGTTTGAAATCCTCGGTCATTCCGTTGCGTTTCAGCACTTTAAGGCCGGAGCGAACCACCTCCTCATAGGTGGTGTAGCGGTGACTGCAGGCCAGACACATGCGCCGTCGGCGAATCACTTCACCGTCCTTCACGGTCCGGCTGTCGATGACTTTATCTTCCAATTCGTGACATTTTGGGCATTTCATATGAAAAAACCTCGCTTTTCAGACGATCTGAAAAGGCTCGTCTTGAGGGCTGCGGTTTCCTACCATACAATATGTTGTGGTGTCAATGCCCACTTGCTCTGTAGATCCCACATTTTGTGGCTGAACACCAGAACTCAGTTTACAGTTCCGGAGAACCTCCCGGCTTGACCCCGGGGCCGATATGCAGTTGAATAGACTCATGCTCACCTATTGCCCCATTTGCAAAGAAGACACGCTGGCGGTTACAGATTCTGTCTATGACGGCTTCAAAAAAACGGGGGAGCGAACGCGCTGCGGTCAGTGTGGCCACGAATTCACGTCCCCCTCGAAAACCCGGGGTGTTCGCACCGTGCCTGCGCACGCACCCAACGATCCATTGGCGGCGTTGTTCGGAGATTCCCGCGAAGAGGAGAAGCTCGATTTATTTGATGTGGAAGCCGAAACCGGACGCTTGTGCCGCCGGTGCGCGTATTATGTGCTGCATCCCTTCACCCAACGCTGCGGACTGCATGACCGGGAGGTGTCGGCGACGGATACCTGCGGTCAATTTGAAAAGAACCTGAATCCGTGAGATCTTACTGAAAATTGCGTTGAAAGCCGGTTTTCGCGGTTTCGGTGGGCAATAAATCAAAACTGCGTCGATAATCGGCGGCGGCTTTGGTTTTGTTCCCCCGTTTTTCGTGGATCTG
Source organism: Kiritimatiellia bacterium (assembly GCA_040905625.1). Taxonomy (GTDB): domain Bacteria; phylum Verrucomicrobiota; class Kiritimatiellia; order SS1-B-03-39; family UBA6053; genus UBA6053. Next base: position 7,626 of record JBBDRC010000045.1, on the reverse strand, counting down.
CGCCCGTTTCAACCAGAACAGAAACCATTCGCTGTTTCGCTGGATGGCCTGGTCCCAGGCCTGCAGGGCGGCATCCGGATTGTTGAGTTTTTCATAGGACTGGGCGCTCAAGCCGTAGAACAGCGCCTCTTGGGGAAGCTCTTTTCGTGCGAGCATGGAAAGCCGCAGAGCCTCCCGGGCCCGGTCCTCGGTCAACGCCTTCACTCCCTGATCGTACAACTCGTATGCGGGGGCACGCTCTGTAAGGGCGCGGGTGTGAACGCGGTACTCCGCCGCTCCCTGATAGCCGTCCTGTTTCTGACCCTGCAGGGATTCCCGGTTGCGGCGCACCCGTTCGATGGAGGTGGGGTGGGAAGCCAGCCAACCGCCGGAGCTGTCCTGGTTCTCGGCAAACATCTCCTGCAGAGTGACCGCTCCGCTGCCGTCATATCCGGCCTGGAGCATATAGTGGATGCCATGATAATCGGCCTCGGATTCGGCTCCGCGACTGTAGGACAACTGAGTGATGCCCGCGGCGAGAGAACCGGTTTGATAGACCACATCCTGCAGATCCGCCTCGACGGCCAGAGTCAGTCCGGCCACCCCGGCCTGCATCCACATATTGCGTTCGATCTGCTGTGCGGAGTGTCGCGCCGCCGCATGCACGATTTCATGCGCCAGCACCGCCGCCAGCTCGCTTTCGCTTCGCAGGGCCTCCAGCAGACCCCGATGGATGGCAATCTTTCCTCCCGGCATCGCCCACGCGTTCCAACTGCTGTCATTCACGATGGTGAAATCGTAGGGGAGGTGGGGCCGGTCGCTGTGTTCCGCGAGTTTGAGCCCGATCTCCCGAACATATGCGGACAAATCGGGATCGAGCAGGTACTCCCCGCCCGCCAGTTGAATCTGGTAGGGGTACTGCTTCGTGCCCATGGCGATTTCCTGTTCTTCGGAAACCAACTGCAGTTCACTTTTTCCGGTGACCGGATTGGTGGCGCACCCGGTCAGGAACAGAAAAAGCAGGCTCAGAAAGAAGAACAGGGGTTTCATGGATCACTCCTTACTACACTACAGATTGTACCTCTTCCCCCGCGGGGCGGGGGAAGAGGTGTTGTCAGATGAGATCAGTCATCCTGATCGCCTTCGCTGATGCTTTCGCGCATGGAGGTGTCGGCGAGGACATTCTGCATGCGATAGAAATCCATGACTCCGAGGTTTCCGGATCGGAAAGCTTCGGCGATGGCCTGGGGCACTTCGGCCTGGGCTTCAATCACTTTGGCCTGCATCTCCTGCACGCGTGCGCGCATTTCCTGTTCAGCGGCGATGGCCATGGCCCGGCGGCCTTCGGCTTCAGCCTGACGCAGTTTCTTGTCGGCTTCGGCGCGCTCGGTTTCCAGCAGTGCGCCCACGTTGGCGACTTCGCGGGTGCCGCTCACCCCGGCCACACTGACGTCGGCGATGTCGATGGAGACAATCTCGAAGGCGGTGTTGGCGTCGAGCCCGGATTCGAGCACCCGTCGGCTGATGTCATCGGGGTTTTCCAGCACGTGTTTGTAGGTTTCGGAGGAGCCGATGGCGCTGACAATGCCCTGGCCCACCCGGGCGATGATGGTTTCCTCGGTGGCGCCCCCGACCAGGCGCTGCAGGTTGGCGCGCACGGTGACCCGCGCTTTCACCAGCAGGCGGATACCGTCTTTGGAGACCGCGTCCAGGTAGCCGTTGCTGAGGCTTTGATCCGGACAGTTGATGACTTTGGGATACACGCTGGTGCTGACAGCCTCGCGGACATCGCGTCCGGCCAGATCGATGGCGGCGGCCTGTTGAAAGGAAAGGTCGATGTTGGCCTTGTCGGCGGCCACCAGGGCCCGAACCACATTGAGCACATTTCCTCCGGCGAGGTAGTGGGCCTCCAGATCGTTGGTGCTCAGTTCGAGACCGGCTTTGACGGCCTGAATGCGCGAGTCCACCACCAGTTTGGTGTTGACCTTGCGCAGGCTCATGGCCACCAGCGAGAGCAGCGGGACGCTGGCCCCGGAAACCGCGGCGCGAATATAAATTTTGATAAAATTGAACAGCAGGATGATCATCAGCAGGATGATCACTGCGAGAAAGCCGATAACGTAGTTAAACATGGGATTTATCCTTCGTGGGTGGAGTTTGCGGGTTTGTCAGAGGGGGGGAGTTCGATATGGAGAACACGTTGTGAGTTCCGGATACTGGTGAGCATGGCGCCCATACCCCAGCAGGAGGTCATCACGTACAGGGCGGATCCAATGTACGGTATAGTGTAGCTGCTGTAAAGCACGAGTAGACCCAGAATTAACGCCAGGGCGAGCCGTCCGAAACTGAGATCGGTTTTTTGCCGCAGGAGAGTCAGTCCAACCGCGAAGGCCACGACAATCTTACCCAGGTAGAACAGCAGTCCGGTGATCAGCAGGAGGAAAATGCCGACCCCGGTGCCGATGAGGGAGGGCAGGAGGAAGTAGCCGGCGAATCCGAAGAGAATCAGAGAGAAAATTCCGATACTGAGACTGGGGTTGCGGTAGTGGAGGACCAGATCCACATTCTGTCCGGTGAACCGGGGGAGAATCCGCAGCATCAGAAGTCCGAGTATGCAGGAGGTGAGCAATTGGATGGCGCGCAATCCCCACTTCCATTGCCGCAGAAAGGTCTCAATGTCGGAGGGGGCGGGCGGCAGTTGCCTGCGTTCTCCGAGGACCTCCACTCCCGGAGGCAGCGGCAGGGACCGGGTGGAATAATGAATCAGATCCCCGTGAACCCGGGTGCCGGGCAGTAACTGAATGTCCCCGGCGCGAAGAGTAAGATTTCCCAGAATTTCCGCCTCGATCACCGCCTGGGAGGCTTGGATCGACAGATCCCGCCCGATTCGTCCTTTGACGGTGACCCGCTTGCCGCTGAACAGGTGGGCGTCGCCCGTGACCACGGTGTCGGCACCCACCAGGAGATTTCCGGTGCTGGTGATCGCGCGCAGATTCCCGCCCACCGGCCCCTCCACGGTCAGCACCTCCAGGGAGTAGATGCGCAGATTGGAATCGACACTTCCGCTGAACCGGACGTTGCGTCCCGCCGCCCACAGGTCGTCTTTGAAGGCACCGGAAAGGCTCACATCGTTCGCGACCGCGAAATAATCCTCCAGGGCCGTTCCGTCGAAATTCACTTCCGTCTCGAACATCCTCCAGGTTTCCGGGGTGAGTTCTTCGGCGTGCAGTCCCGCGCAGCCAACGAGAAAGAGAAGCACCCAACGGATCATGCATCCACCCCGGAGGCTTCCCTGACGACCACCCGGGATCCGTGGACTTCGGTCACGAGAAGTTCGGTTCCTTTCTCAAGATAACTTCTGGATGTCACCACATCCATTTTTTTTCCGTTGATCCTGGCGAATCCGCTTGGACGCAAATCGGTTTCAGCGACGCCGCGGGCTCCGATCAGGGGATGGGGCGTTTTGTCGCTGTTCGGACTGGGCAGGGTGGCCTGCAGGGAAAAGCGTCTGCCGATTTTACTGTCCGGCATACGGATCAGCCAGAGAATGAATCCGCCCAGAGTGATGAAAATCAGGAGTACCGATATCAGAATGCCGGTGGAGAGACCAAAGGCGGAAATGGCGAAGCCGCAGGCGGTCAACAGGCTGACAGCGCCGACCATGCCGATGATGCCGCCGGGAATGAACACCTCCGCCACAAACAACCCAAATGCGATGACCGTAAACAGGGTGAAGAGCAGGGTGTCGTTCATGCGCGGGACTCCTTGTAATCGGTCACGATCAATCGGTGATTGCGGATCTCCACCACGGTGACGGAGCTTCCCTGGTCGATGTAGCCGCCGTCCGATACCGCATCGTATTCGGTATCGGCGATGCGGACGGTGCCGGAGGGGGTGAGGGGGGTCAGAGCGGTGCCGGATTGACTCAACAACCTTTTCATCGAGGTCAGGGCCGTATCTTTACTGGAGTCGCCCAGAGCATCCGCCAACACCAATTTACGGCTCAAAACTCCTTTATCCTGCATACTTTTCATCAGGAAACCCATGCAGACCGCGGAGCCGATGATCGCCAGGCTGATATTGGTGATGGCGGGACCGACGTTTTCCACGTTGACGAGGCCGGGCAGTTCGCCGGGGTTTCCGGGATAACGAAAGGTCATGGCCCGGGCCAGCCCGATAATCATCAGAGCCATGCCCGAAAGTCCGGCAATGCCGAAACCGGGCAGAATTACGATTTCCACCAAAATCAGAATCATGCCGATGGCGATAAACACCAGATCCTCCATGCCCGCCAGTCCGGCCACATTGTGTCCAAAGACCACGATGACAAAGAGCAGCAAACCGGTCCCGCCGGCCCAGCCGATGCCGGGAGTCTGGATTTCCGTGTAAAACAGCACCATGGCCAGCATCATCAGCAGGGGCGCGACTTTGGTGATGAGCAATGCGAGGTCATCCGCCATGGAGGGAATCAGTTCGATGCGTTCGGCATCCCCCAGACCAATGCGGTTCAGCATATTGTCCAGATCCTCGACTGTTCCCTCGGACAACAGCGGGGTGCCGCCGGGCAAAATCAGTGCGGCTTCCATGCTGGTGAGGGTGAGGAGCTGACCCTCTTCGGAAATCACGGTTCCGTCTTCGAGGATATATTCAATTTCGCGGCGCACCATTGCGCGGATGAGCATTTCGTCCCGTCCTTTGGCCTGGGCGATGCTGCGCACGATGGCGTCCATGTACGATTCGATTTTTTCGCGTTCGGCCTCTCCCAGTTCGGCGTATCCTCCCTGGCCCATGATCACCGGCATGGCGTCCCCGATGGTGGCGCGGGGGGTCATATAGATGTAATCAGTGGCCATGGCGATGATGGCTCCGGCGGAAATGGCCTGATCCTCCACCAGGGTGTAGGTGGGGATATCGATGTCGATAATGGGATTCACCATCTCCCGCATAATATCGACGCTGCCGCCGGGCGTATTCATCAGCAGGATGATCGCATCCGCATTGGCCTCGCGCGCCTGTTGAACGCCGCGGCGAAGGAGATACAACTGCGGATGAAAAATGGTCTGCCGCACCGGGATCAGGTACACCTTGGGATTTTCCGGCCAGTCCCGGAGTCCCCGGTTCGGCGGAGGGGGTTCGGACACTTCCTCTTGCACGGCAGGTTCGGTGGAGGCCTCATTCCCGGGGCAGGGGAGGACCGCGAAAAAACAACTGAGAAAAGTGTAGAGTATGGTAGAGTGTAAACGTATCATATACATTCCGGGATTCACCATGTAGTATAGCGTGTATCCCGCAAAGTCAAAAGCGGTTTTGAATTATGAATCTATCCACATCACGTATTCTGGTCACCGGCGGCGCCCTTCGGGTCGGGAAATGTATCTCCATGACCCTGGCCGAGGCGGGGGCCGAGGTGCTCATTCACTATAGGACCAGCAGCGACGCCGCGGAGGAAACCGCCGAACTTATTCGCACCCGGGGCGGGAAAGCGGACACTGTGCACGGCGATCTCGCTGAGGAATCCGGTCCGGCTCACATTATGGAGCAGGCACTCGCCAAAGGCGCCCTGCACGGGTTGGTGAACAATGCGGCGGTGTTCAACCGCACCTCGCTGGCGGAAAGTGACACCCGAACGTTTCTGAAGGAATTCAAACCGAACCTGTTCGGCCCGCTGGAATTGATCCGCCTTTTTGCGGCGCAGCAGAATCTGCCGGGAGTGGTGATTAATCTGCTCGACCGCCGGATCGCGGCCCACGATGCGACCGCGGTTCCGTATCACCTGTCCAAGTTCGCTCTGGCCGAAGTCACCCGGCTGGCGGCCCTGGAGTATGGTCCCCGCCTGCGGGTGAACGGAGTGGCGCCCGGGGCGATTCTGCCTCCGCCGGGAAAGGAGGATCAGGCGGATTATCTCGAGGCGCACGGCGGGCGCGCGCCCCTGGATCACCGATGCACGCCAGGGGATGTGGCCTCGGCGGTTTGTTTTTTGTTTACAGCCCCTGCCATCACCGGACAAATCCTGTATGTGGATGCCGGACAACACTTACTGGGAAATGGAGTATGAGCGATCGTATTTATATTCGGGATTTAGCCCTGCGCACAATCATCGGGATTTTTCCCGAGGAGCGGACGAAGAGACAGGACATTTTGGTGAACGTGATGATGGAGGTGGCATCGCACGCTCCCGCCGCCACTTCAGACGCGATTGAGGACGCCACTGATTACAAAAACATCACGAAACACCTTATCGACCACGTGGAGGGGAGTTCCTATAACTTGATCGAAACCCTGGCTGAGCGCTGTGCCGCCATTTGCCTGGAGGCACCGGCGGTTCAGCGGGTCACCGTCACTGTAGACAAGCCCGGAGCGCTTCGCTTCGCACGCAGTGTGGCGGTGGAAGTGGTAAGAAGCAAACCGGGAATTGTGTAGGTCTCTTTACTAGAGGCTCAAACTGAGTTCAGGGGTTCCGTTACAATACCTTGCGGCCCTGGATGACCCGAATGATCACCATAATGATGGCGAGGACCAGGAGGATGTGAATAAAGCCGCCCACAGAGGTGCTGCTGACGAGTCCGAGGGCCCAGAGGACGAGGAGGATGATGGCGATTGTGTATAACATAGTTGGTTCTTTTTGTTTGGGGGTTGGTTGGTTTTGATGAGATTAGAAACTGCGGCCGAGCGCAAGTTCGAGCTGATAGCCGGAAAGATCAATCCGAACGCGGTCGGGTCCCACCTGTAGATGCGTGGACTTGACCCACTCATACCCGCCGGAACCGTTGATGTACCAGTTTTCCGAGATGCCGACATTCGCACCGACCTGAATGCCTCCACCCCAGCGCCAGGACTCATCGTCCGCGCGGTCGCGCCAGGAGGCGATTTCTCTGCCGTTGTCGTCGCGAAAGGTTTCGGTCCGATGTGCGGAGGCGTCAATTCGGTTCAGGGTCGCGGCCGGTTGGAGGTACAGGGAAATCGCGGATTCCGGGCACCACAACCAGCGGGGTCCGAATTGAAAGGTGAAGGCTTCGACATCCAGATCCAAATCCACCAGGCTCTGCGCCTGAATCCCCCGACCCGCAGAGGAACTTTGGGTGAGGGTATCTTCTCTGGAAATCAGGGTGATGGTGTCCGGAGTGTCGGAAATCAGGGGGCCGACACCGCCAGGATCCGTCATGGTGTAGGGTGCGGAAGGGAAAAAAGGATTGCCCAGGGTGTCGAACGTGTACTGGTGGACTTCCGAACTGGAAACGGACGACGTCACCCTGCGGGTAGTCACGTTTTGCTGGTAGGCGGGACGGTTGCGGAAGTTGGCCCCCATGCCCTCCAACCAGCCGAATCGAAACAGCAGCGCCCATTCATGGTTATCATCTTCTTCAGCTTCCGGATCTTCACTTTCGCTAAAACGATAGCCCAGGGTGGCGATAACTCCGACCCCGTTGGTGCGCGTGGAGTCGTTCCATCCCGATGAACCCCCATTGGTCACCCGGGTGGTGGTGCGGGTGGAGCTGCCGCTTGCCCCTGTCAACGTCTGATTGAAGGTGAGGGTATCCGCCCCGGCATCGTATTGATCCGCGGTTTCGTAGGCGAAATACTGGGTGATACCCGCGTTTTGCGCCCACACCCAACCGGAGGGACCCACGTATCCGTTGTCGAATTCGC
>JBBDRC010000044.1:0-10243 GCA_040905625.1 Kiritimatiellia bacterium | reverse complement strand
TACCCCTACCATAGCCACAAAATTCAGGCTGTCAACATCTATTTACCTGTTGCAAGATAATAGTCGATTTGCTTATTGGTATTTTTGCGAATGGGCTTATGTTGCATCTCACGTTAAACACCCTGAGAACTATGAGCTGGATTGAAATTGCATCGCTGGATGAGTTTGAGAGTTCCGACCGCAAATATTGCGAAGTGTCGGATGATCTTCAAGTGGGATTATTTCGCCATGAGGATGGCGAATTTTATGCGGTGGAGGTGTGGTGCAGTCATCAGCGGGTTTCATTGATGAACGCGGATTTGGAGGATTATGAGCTGATGTGCCCGCTGCACGGAGCCTGCTTTGATATACGCACCGGTCAACATTTGTGTCTGCCCGCTGTGAAGCCCATCGGGTCCTATCCGGTGAAGGTGGATGGAAATCAAGTTTTGCTCCAAACGGATGCTTCTTGATGATGACTCCTTTTTCACCAACTGAACTTGGCGGGATCCGGGCCGGGTTTCCCGTCCTTTCAAGGATGGTTCATGGAGACAAGCCGCTTATCTATCTGGATAATGCCGCGACTTCGCAAAAACCTCAGTGCGTTGTTGATGCGTTGTCGACATATTATCTTACGACTAACTCCAATGTTCATCGGGGCATGCATTCTCTTGCGGAGGAAGCAACAGGTGCGTATGAGGAGGCTCGATCGAAAATTGCCGATTTTTTGGGAGCTTCCGACCGAAAAGGGGTGGTGTTTACCCGGGGCACCACTGAGGCCATCAATCTGGTGGCGCAGTCGTGGGGGCGCAGCCAACTGAACACCGGTGACGAAATTTTGATCTCAGTAATGGAACATCACAGTAACATCGTTCCCTGGCAACTCGTCGCCGCACAAACAGGCGCTGTCGTTAAAGCAATTCCTCTAACACCGGAGGGTGAGCTGGATCTGTCCTCTCTTGATTCCCTGCTTACTGAAAAAACCAAACTGGTGGCGGTGACACATGTCAGCAATGCATTGGGCACCGTAAATCCAATACAAGGGCTCATCAAAAAAGCGAAAGCGGTCGGGGCGCGGGTTCTGATTGATGGTGCTCAGAGCGCTCCGCATCTTTCGATCAATGTCGCGGATCTGGATTGTGATTTTTTTGTCTGTTCCGCTCATAAAATGTGCGGGCCCACCGGCATCGGCGCTCTGATTGCAACCCCTGAAATTCTGGAGGACATACCTCCCTATCAGGGGGGCGGTGAGATGATTGATCAGGTGAGTATTGAACAATCCACCTGGGCGGATTTACCCTACAAATTCGAGGCGGGCACCCCCAATATTGCCGCCGCGATCGCCTGGGGCACCGCCATTGACTATCTGCGGGATCTGGGGATGGACCGACTTGAAGCAACCCTTCAGGTCGTGGTACAGGATGCCGTTCAACGGCTTGAAGCGGAACCGGGTGTCACCCTGACCTCCCATCCCGGACAACGCGGTGGAGCGGTTTCCTTCTGGCTTGACGACATACATCCTCACGATGTGGCCCAACTCGTGGATCAGGCCGGCGTGGCGATAAGGGCCGGTCATGTCTGCTGCCAACCCCTGATGAAACATCTCGGTCATCCCGCCATTAACCGGGCCAGTTACCATTTTTACAACACCCTCGATGACACCACGGTGCTGCTGGAGGCTTTGCGCACCACCCGGAAAATTTTCGGCTATACCTAATCGGCCACCGTTTGTCCGATTTCCACCATTCCGCATTGACATGACCTTTCTCATCGATATGTAAAACACTCACTCAAATCAAAACTCAACCCTTAAAAACAGGAAAACCAAATGCCTATTGCAACTACCGACCAATACAAAGAAATGCTGGTCAACGCGAAATCGAAGGGTTTCGCCTACCCGGCCATCAACATCGTGAACCTCGAAGGAATCCACGCCGCTCTCGAAGCATTCCAGGAATGTGAATGTGACGGCATGATCCAGGTCTCCACCGGCGGTGGCGGACATGCCACCGGCGGCATCGCGGATTCCGCTCTGGGAGCCCAAATTCTCGCCGAAGCCGCTCATCATCTGGCGGAAAAATACGATAATCTGGTGGTGTTGCACACCGACCATTGCATCAAAGAGAAAGTGGATTCATTTATGGTTCCGCTGATCGCTGAATCCGAATCGCGCGTGAAAGCCGGCAAAAAGCCTTTGTTCAACAGCCACATGTTCGACGGTTCCGCTCTGGATCTTCATGAAAACCTTGAAATCGGATTGAAACTTGCCCGCCGCCTCCGCGACATCGGGATGTTTATCGAAGTCGAGTCCGGCGTGGTCGGCGGCGAGGAAGACGGCATTGACAACTCGGATGTGAAAGCGGAAAAACTGTACACATCTCCCGAAGATATGTGCCTGGTGTACGAAACCCTCAAAGGGGTCGATACCTTCATGTACGCGGCCACGTTCGGCAATGTGCACGGGGTTTACAAACCCGGAAACGTCAAATTGACCCCGAAAATCCTAAAAGCGGGTCAGGACGCGGTGAAAGCCAAATTCGGTACCGGCGACAACCCTCTGGATCTGGTGTTCCACGGCGGATCCGGATCCGATCCGTCCGAAATCGCGGAAACCCTTGGTTACGGGGTGATCAAAATGAACGTGGACACCGACACCCAGTACGCGTTCACCCGCCCGATCGTGGATCACATGATGAAAAACTACGACGGTGTGTTGCGCATCGAGGGCGAGATGGGCAACAAGAAAGTCTATGATCCCCGCTCCTACCTCAAAGCAGGCAAAAACAACATGAAGGAACGGATCAAACGCGCCTGCCGCGAACTGAACGCCGAAGGCACCCGGGTCTAATTCTCCCGGACTTCACAGCCCCGAAGCGGCTCCTTTATCGGAGCCGCTTTTTTATGGCCACTCATGTTTGGGATAGCGGCCCTTCAGTTCCTTGCGCACCAGTGGATATCCGTTTTCCCAAAAACTTTGCAAATCCTCGGTCAAAGCGGCGGGACGACCATTGGGTGCTAAAAGTTCGACTTTGCAGGAGATCTGTCCACCCGCCACTTTAGGCGACTCCGTCATCCCCATAAAATCCTGAAGCTTGGAGGAAATGATCGGCGGGCCTCCCTCTTCGTATCGAACCCGGGCCTGCCGCCCGTTGGGCAGTTGAATGCGAACGGGACAATGCTCCCTCACCAGTGCCCGTTGCATCGGGGAGAGCCATTCTTCGATGTGCGCCCGCACATTCAGCGTTTTCACATCTTTGCGGGTTCGACAGCCGGACAACATGTGCTCCAACAAGGTACGTTGATCCGCCAAGGTAATGGGCGGCAGTTCCCAGTCTGGACGCCAAACAGCCAAACAATTCAGCCGGGTGATCCAGGCATCCACATCCGTATCCCAGCCTGACAGCGGAACCTGCCCATTCTCCACCGCTTCCATCAACAACCGGCCCGCATCATCATCACCCACCTCATGACTGCGTTTGTTTTCAAGCACCAAGTCTCCAAATTGCATGCGTGATTCTGAAATCACCCGTTTGGCCTGTTCATCATAAAGCACGCGACGGTTCTGCTCGAAACTGTCGGGCCACAGCTCCGACAGCCACTCCGTTTCCACCCGGGTGACGCCTGTCAGAAAAGGGATTTTTGCCCGTTCCGGATCCCGTATTTCAGCAGCCACCATCAATTCCGCATCTCCACATATACTCTCTTTCCCGATTTCGGCCACGCGGCCATCCACCAGATCGCACCGCCGGGTATCCGGCCTGCGCAATCCCAAATGATCGGCAAACGCCACCACCACGCATTTACGAAGTTCTGTTGAAACATCCGTAGCAGCCTCCCCGGAAGCACTCCGTTTACGCCCTATACGCGTAAAAAGTCCCGCCGTTTGCACGGCCTCGCGGGCACTGCCCGCATGAATCCCCAACTCCTGACATTTCCGACGGTCGAAACGCATGCTTTCCGCCCATTGTACGGCCCGGAGCTGCATCAGCAAATCCGACGATCCATCCCCGGCAAACAACTCCACTTGCTGTTGCCGGACAGATTCCGGGAGTTTGCGACTAAACAGCGGACGCCCCTGTAAAAGACCGGCCAGCAAAGCGGCTTCTTGGTTCAGACCCCTGTTTTCCGCCTCCAACATCAATCGCCCGATACGGGGATGGGCGGGGTAGTCGAGGAGCTGTCGTCCCGTTTCCGTAATTTCGCCTTCCCGGTCCAAAGCGCTCAGACGGGTAAGAAAACGTTCCGTGTGCCGCAAAACGGAAATATCCGGAGGATCCGGGAGAGCTAACGTGGACCAATCCTTCACCCCCAGGGCCCGCAAGGTAAGCACCGCCTCGGCCAGATCCACCCGATGGATCTCCGGGGTTGCACGCGGCGGTCTGGCGGCATGCCCCGCCCGGGTCCACAAACGAACGCACTGACCCGGAGATGTTCGCCCGGCACGGCCGGCACGCTGATCGGCGGAGGACTGCGAAACCGCCTCCACCAGTAACTGATCCACTCCTCGAACCGGATCAAAGCGGGCGACCCGGGCCAGTCCCGAATCAATCACCCCCGTCACCCCCTCGATTGTAAGCGAGGTTTCCGCGATATTCGTGGCCACGATCACCCGTCGCCGTCGGCCCGGACTCACCGCCCGATCCTGTTCCTGAGGCGGCAGATCCCCATGCAGGGGCAGACAATCTGCCTCCTTTCCCAGTGCGGTTCGCTTAAGCGCCTCAAGAGTCCGGTCAATCTCATAACGTCCCGGCATGAAAATCAGCAGATCCCCGCTCATTTTCTTTGACAAGGTATCCGCCGCAGTGGCGGCTGAATCCCAAATATCGGTGCCGCCGTCGCGCGTATCGCGGTCGAGGTAATGAATTTCCACCGGGAAACTGCGTCCGGCGGAGGTGATCACTTCCGCATCGGGCAGAAAGGCCTGAAGCGGGTCCGTGTCCAGGGTGGCCGACATCAGAATCAGCTTCAGATCCGGACGGGTGGACGCCTGCAGGCGCAAGGCATGCGCCAGTGATAAGTCTCCGTAGAGATGACGTTCATGAAACTCATCAAAAATCAATACCCCCACATGCGCCAGGTTCTGGCTCCGCAGCCATTCCCGAAGCAGAATCCCCTCGGTCACATAGCGAATACGGGTTTTGGATTCCGCTTTCCGATCCAGCCGAACCTGGTACCCCACTTCCTCCCCGAGCGTGACCCCGCGTTCCGAGGCCACCCGCTTCGCCAGCATCCGGGCGGCCAGCCGTCTGGGCTGCATCACCACAATTTCCATTCCACCCGGCATGCCCGTCCCATCCAGCACCATCTGCGGCACCTGAGTCGATTTACCCGAACCCGTGGGTGCCTGAAGAATCACCCGGTTTTTTGACTTCAGGCTCCGCAGCAAGGCATCTTGTATCTTGTAAATCGGCAGCATACCCCGCCCCTATCCATAAATCCGCCCAAGATCAAAAGCATAATGGATCCACGACAAATCGCGATCAGAAATAATGCAACAGGTAAATAATTATGATCGTTTCAATATCCCCGAATTTCCCCTTTCTTTCTGAAGCGAATATGGGTATTCAGGCGTGTATGTCCAAATTTCGTTTGTTTCTGTTTATTCTCCTTCTCGCGGCCGCGGGATACTGGCTTTGGCACCATTTTCAGCAACCGACCGGTTCCAGGGAGTTTCGATTTCGTCCGGATCGGATTCCCGCAGTGGAGAATGTGGAGAATCTGCCCCCCTACGAATTACTTGTGCATTCTGTCAGCCAGTCCATAAATCGGCTTCACTCTCCCTTGGATGAAGAAGTCAAAACCGAATCAGAGAATCTGAAACGACTCTGGAACCTTGCCCGCGAAGAACACCAACGCGGGAATCTCACGTCTGAAGAGGCCCGTGAAATTTCCGGAAAACTCACGGAACTGATTCGAATGAATGAGGAACGTCAAAAAATGACAGCCCGGTTTCTGGATATTAAACAACAAAACTATACACGGTTTGAGAGCAACAGCCAATTGACTGACGAGGATCGACAGGCATTCGCGCGGCGCGAGCTGTTGCGCCAGTGGGACGAGTGGAAAATACAGAATCAGCGTCGGTTGCAGTAAGCACACGTCGCGGTTTTTCTTGCATTTTCAGTTGAATCCGTGAAAGAGTACACCCTTTTTTCAACCGTTTCAACCCAAGTCCTCTATGTCCACCTATCCATTCACTGAAATCGAAGCCAAATGGCAACGCCACTGGTTGGAACATCAGACGTTCCGCACCCCGGACAGGATTGACACCTCCAAGCCCAAGTATTACGTGCTGGACATGTTCCCCTATCCTTCCGGCGCGGGTCTGCATGTGGGGCATCCGGAAGGCTACACCGCCACCGATATTCTGGCCCGCTACAAGCGGATGAGGGGATACAACGTGCTCCATCCCATGGGCTGGGACGCGTTTGGCCTGCCCGCCGAACAATATGCCCTGCAAACGGGCACCCACCCGGCGGAAACCACAAAGAAAAATATCAACCGCTTCCGCGAACAACTCCAGGCCCTCGGCTTCTCCTACGATTGGCAGCGGGAGGTCTCCACCACGGATCCGGACTATTACAAGTGGACACAGTGGATTTTTCTGAAACTGTTTGAGAAAGGTCTGGCCTACGAAGCCGAAGCTCCGGTCAATTGGTGTCCCGCCCTGGGAACGGTGCTGGCGAACGAGGAAGTGGTGAATGGCCGCTCCGAGCGGGGTGATCACCCGGTGGTCCGCAAACCCATGCGTCAATGGATGCTGAAAATCACCGCCTACGCCGAACGCCTGCTCTCGGATCTGGAACTGGTGGACTGGCCGGAAAGTATCAAAGAAATGCAACGGAACTGGATCGGTAAATCGGAGGGGGCGGAGGTTGACTTTGCCATCGACGGACTCGATGCCACCCTGCGGGTCTATACCACCCGTCCCGACACCCTTTTCGGCGCCACCTACATGGTGGTCGCCCCCGAACACCCCCTGCTGGATCAACTGGTCACCGACGATACCCGCGACGTGGTCGAAGCCTACAAAACCGCCGCCGCCAACAAATCGGATCTGGAACGAACCGACCTGGCCAAAGGCAAAAGCGGAGAATTCACCGGAAGCTATGCAATCAATCCGGTAAACGGTGAACAGATTCCCATATGGACCTCCGATTACGTGCTGGTGTCCTACGGAACCGGCGCCATCATGGCGGTGCCAGCCCACGACGAACGCGACTACGAGTTTGCCCAAGCCTTTGATCTCCCCATCCGCGAAGTGATTTCCGGCGGCGACATTTCGAAAGAGGCCTTTACCGGGAACGGTGTGTTGATCAACTCCGACAATGCGGAAATCGACCTCAACGGCATGGAGGTCGCGGAATCCAAGGCCGCCATCACCGTCTGGCTGGAACAGAAGGGTCTCGGAGCCGGCAAAGTGAATTATAAATTGCGGGACTGGCTGTTCAGTCGTCAGCGCTACTGGGGGGAACCCTTCCCGATCCTGCATGTGGACGGCAAACCGGTCGCGGTCTCCGCCGACCTGCTGCCGCTGGTTCCGCCGATCGTCGACGAATATCGGCCAAGCCCCGAGGGGGATCCCCCCTTCTCCCGCAATGCGGACTGGGTGAACACCGTGGATCCGGTCAGTGGCAAACCCGCCCGCCGCGAAACCAACACCATGCCCCAGTGGGCCGGAAGTTGCTGGTATTATCTGCGCTACATTGATCCCACGAATGATCAGGCACCGGTGGATCCCGAAAAGGAGAAATACTGGATGCCGGTCGATTTGTATGTGGGCGGTGCCGAGCACGCGGTGTTGCATTTGCTCTACGCCCGCTTTTGGCACAAAGTACTGTTCGACTGCGGGGTGGTGAGCCACCCCGAACCCTTCCACCGCCTGGTGAATCAGGGAATGATCCTCGGTGAAGTCGAAATCACCCTCTTCCGGGACTCGGAAGGCAATCCGGTGAGTGATTCCGAGGTTCGGAACCGCGAGGACGAATTCACCGGCGAGCGGATACCGGAATCCGAAGCGGTGAAAAAAGGTGAAGGTTTCGTCTGGAAGCGGGATGAGAACATTCGACTGCGGGCCCGGGCCCACAAGATGTCCAAAAGCAGGGGCAATGTGATCAATCCCGACGATGTGGTGCAAAAATACGGCGCGGATTCGCTGCGACTGTACGAAATGTTCATGGGGCCCCTGGAACAGGTCAAACCCTGGTCCATGAAAGGAGTCGAAGGCGTGTACCGCTTCCTGAACAAGGTCTGGCGCCTGTTTGAACTGCCGATTTTGGATACGGACTGTGATGCGGATCAGGCCCGTCTGCTCCACGGTCTGATCAAAAAAGTGACCGAGGATGTGGAGGGACTCCGATTCAACACCTCGATTGCGGCGATGATGGAATTTGTGAACGCGGCCGGAAAATGGGAGGCCCTCCCCCGCGAGGCGGCGGAGCGGTTTGTCTTGGTTCTCAGCCCCTTCGCGCCCCATATGGGGGAGGAACTGTGGCAGCGACTGGGCAAAAACGGGAGTCTGGCCAATGTAGCGTGGCCTGAATATGATGAAGAGGCTTTGTTGCAGGACGAGGTCGAAATCCTGGTACAGATCAAAGGCAAGCCTGTCGCGCGTATCATGGCTACGCCCAAAGCCGGAGCGGAGGAACTCATCGCGTTGGCGAAGAGCCTGCCGGAGGTTGCGGCCGCCATCGAGGGCAAACGCCTGGTCAAGGAAATCGCAGTTCCGGGAAGACTGGTGAATTTGGTTGCTGTTTGAGAGAGAGAGGGTGTGTGTGTGACTTAGGCATTCCTGCCTGGGGGAGGGTGAGGGTATTGGGACTGGGTGTTTCGCAGCCCCTCAGGTAGAAATAGGACAGGTGCCTGAAATATTTTGGTTTTGGGTGCAGTGACAGAGAGTTTCCCATCCCCTCAGGCAGGAATGCCTGAGTCACTTTGCTTTTAGTTGCAGAGACAGAAGGTCTCACAGTCCCTCAGGCAGGAATGCCTGAGTCACTTTGCTTTTGGTTGCAGAGACAGAAGGTCTCACAGTCCCTCAGGCAGGAATGCCTGAGTCACACCGGAGTGCCCAAGTATCTCAAAACTCATCAAAAATCCAATACTCCCCAGGCTTCAGATGGGCTTTGAGAGGATTCTCCCGGATATACGAACGGTAAAAGTCGTACTGAGCCTCACTTCGGACAATATGATCGTAGGATTCGTCCATCCAAAATTGCCCGCTCTTCCTGAGAATACGGTTGCATCCCCTCGAACTCGCGCCTTTGATTCCATTCATCAGCTTGGAAAGATCCTGTCCCGCAAAGGGTTCAAGGATCAGGTGCACATGATTGGGCATGATGACCCCGGCATGAAGAAGATGTCGAACACGATGAAAACGCAACAGACAGTCAATGACCGGTTGCCGAACCTGTGCATTTCTCAACGCACAAGATCCCATTCCCGCATCCAGCCAGTTTTCCAGCCGCTCACTGAAGCGGGTGGTGTATTCACGCCATTGGTGCTCATCCCAGGGATGGGGGTGGTCCCGCACCCAAAAGTCTCGTTCTGTCCGCCATTTTTCAATCGTTTTTTGAGGTAACGAATCGGCCAAACGAAAGGTGATCCAATAGATTTCGCCCTCTTTTTTCCAGTGAGGCAGATTTCTGTGGGTGATCTGCAAGGGTGACCCAGGCATTCCTGCCTGGGGGCTAACAAAACTCTTTGTCGCTGGAATCTGACTCTTTTGTGACTGTGATGAATTTATGGAAGTGGAAGGATTGCGCATTAACACATACGTATAGTTATCAGGTGTGAGATCAAGGAGTTTTGGGATTTTTTTGTGACCCGGGCATTCCTGCCTGGGGGAATGTGAGGGTATTGGGACTGGAAGTTTCGAAGACCCCCAAGCAGGAATGCCTGGGTCACTTTGATTTTGGTTTGCAGAGACAGAGAGTATCCCAATCCCTCAGACAGGAATGCCTGAGTCACTTTGCTTTTGATTGCAGTGACAGAGAGTTTCCCAGACCCTCAGGCAGGAATGCCTGGGTCACTTTGCTTTTGATTGCAGTGACAGAGAGTTTCCCAGACCCTCAGGCAGGAATGCCTGGGTCACTTTGCTTTTGATTGCAGTGACAGAGAGTTTCCCAGACCCTCAGGCAGGAATGCCTGAGTCACTTTGCTTTTGATTGCAGTGACAGAGAGTTTCCCAGACCCTCAGGCAGGAATGCCTGGGTCACTTTGCTTTTGGTTGCAGAGACAGAAGGTCTCACAGTCCCTCAGGCAGGAA
>JBBDRC010000043.1:0-1691 GCA_040905625.1 Kiritimatiellia bacterium | reverse complement strand
CGAAAAAATCCAGCCGGACAGGGGAGGGGTGGTTGGGGGGCCAGATATCGAGCACGCCGCCGCGTTTGGCGGCTTCCCCTTTATCCGTGACCTCGGCCTCGAAATCGTATCCCATTTCCAGCAGGGTTTCACAGAGAGGGTCCAGAGGCAACCGGGCTCCTTGCGACAGGGAAAGGGTGCGGGCGGCCAGGCGGCCGGGCGGGGGAACGGGCTGGAGAAGACTTTGAATGTCGGTGAACACGCAGAGAGGTTCGCCGCGGTGGTGGAGCCGGGTGAGGGTCTGCAGGCGGTCCCCGGCGATTTCGGGGGAAACGCCCTGTAAATCGGCATCGGTGAGATTTTCCCAGCCCGGAAAATACGCCGTGGCTCCCATGTCCCCGCCGGAGAGGGTGTGGACATCCTGATAAAGTGCCTCCAGCGTGCGCGGTGAATCGGTCACCACCACAGTGATGGCGGGAGCGGAGCGCATCCAGCACTGCAGCAGGGCCGCTGCGGCGGTGGTGGAACAGGCGGGCAGGGCACAGGAAGAACCCGACGGCAACAGGTGCGCGGCCGTTTTCGACGAAACTGAAAAAACCGCCGGAAAGGGCGGGCGGATGGAGTCCGCGGTCATAGGGGGCTTACTCTAGATGTTCGTAAAAAATTTTCCACGAAAAAGGCGGGTTCATTCACTTTGCACACTTCCGCCTGAAATTCACCCCCTTCGCCCCGCCAATGCGGAGATTGGCGCTCCTGTAACAACCTACAAAAAAGGACACGGATTTAGGTTGACCTTTGCCGAAAAATAAGCATAGAAACACCTCTTCAATTTTATCATCCATTCAGGACCCCATTTTTAAGGACACACCATGAGCGCATACGCAGTAATCGTAACCGGCGGCAAACAGTATAAAGTTTCAGAAGGCGATATTCTGGAAATCGAAAAGCTGGAAGCCGAAACCGGTGATATCGTTTCGTTTGACAACATTATCGCCTATTCAAGCGGTGAAGGCCTCTCCGTGGGAGATGCCATTGGCGCGGTGAAAGTGCAGGGCGAAGTCCTGGATCAGTTCCGCGGTCCCAAATTGCTGGCCTTCAAAAAGAAACGCCGCAAAGGCTACAAACGCCGGGTTGGTCATCGTCAGTCTCTCACCAAAGTTAAAATCACCGGTCTTTCCTGAATCCGGACATCTTAGGAGTTTTGTAAAATGGCACATAAAAAAGGTCAAGGTACCAGTAAGAATGGTCGCGACAGCAATTCACAACGTCGGGGCGTGAAACGCTTTGGCGGCGAAAAAGTGACCGCGGGCAGCATTTTGGTTCGTCAGCTCGGCACCCGCTTCCATCCCGGACGCAACGTCGGGCTCGGACGCGATTTCACCCTGTTCGCTTTGAAAGACGGCGAAGTCTATTTCGACCGCTCCGGCCGCCGGATGAATATCCGCGAACTGGAGGCGGCGGCGGCGAAGAACTGAGGTCTGCCACTTTCCATCGAACAAACGGGCAACCCTGAATGGGCTTGCCCGTTTTTCGTGTAGGGAGAGGTCAGAGTGCAGAGGGAAGAGCTTGCCACGCGAAGCGCGTGGGTCAGTGGGTGGAAATTACCCACCTGTAACCGA
Source organism: Kiritimatiellia bacterium (assembly GCA_040905625.1). GTDB lineage: Bacteria > Verrucomicrobiota > Kiritimatiellia > SS1-B-03-39 > UBA6053 > UBA6053. The sequence goes on along the minus strand of JBBDRC010000043.1, from coordinate 93 downwards.
AATCTGTTGAATGATTATGATTACGATGTTGCGGTTAACCCTCAGACTTCTAACCTCTTCCCCCTGACCCACGCGCTTCGCGTGGCAAGCTCT
>JBBDRC010000042.1:0-10502 GCA_040905625.1 Kiritimatiellia bacterium | reverse complement strand
TCGCCGGGGAGGTGTTGAACGTGGACGGGGTCACCGGCGGCTTCAACTTCCAGGCAGCCTGGACCGGCGGCTTTCTGGCGGGAACCGCCGCCGGGGAGTGGGCGGGATGAATCTTTCCGATCTCCCCCACAAGGGGGAAGATCGGGTGGAGTATTGTTTGATGGGATGTGGGACGTGAATCGTTGCGTTCTCCGCGTAAACGCGAAGAACACGTTGGGACACCGGGAATTCCCGGTCTTCCTCCTTGAGGGGTGGGAGGTTGGCTTGAGAGGGCTGCGAGCCGGGAGTTGAATGGTCGCATTCTCCGCGTAAACGCGAAGAACACGTTGGGACACCGGGAATTCCCGGTCTTCCTCCTTGAGGGGTGGGAGGTTGGCTTGAGAGGGCTGCGAGCCGGGAGTTGAATGGTCGCATTCTCCGCGTAAACGCGAAGAACACGTTGGGACACCGGGAATTCCAGGACTTCCCCCTCGCGGGGGAGGGCTGAAGGATTCAGGAACGGACGCATGCTCCCCCCTCAACCACCGGTCTTCCCGCTTGCGGGGGAGAGCGGAACAATTCAGAAACCGAACCCCGTACCACCCAACCATCGGCGGTCTTCGTGTTTACACGGAGACCGCAACGATTCATCTTTCCCGAAAACCCTTGAATTTTCAAAAAACATTTTTTACCGATTCCTCATGGCCTGTCTCACCAAACTCTATTTTGGCTGGTCCGCTTTCTTCAATGAACTCTGGCCGGGCGATATTAAACGCTCCACTCCAAACACCGAACTTCTCCAACTCTATGAATCAGAGGGCGTTTCCCCCCTCTCGGGACAGGCCGCGGAACAGCAACTTCAAATGCTGATAGAACTCTCTCCTGATTGCACCCCTCAATTTTTGACCCAGCGATTGAAAGGAAGAATGAACCATTGGCTGAGGAAGACGTTCAACGAGTTTCCCGGATTTGATCGCAGTTTTTTTCTACGTACCCTGGGGCAGAACACCAAGTCGATTGTTGCCAAGTATATTCAGTCTCAAGTGGAGGATTCCGATCTGGTGGATCCACTGTATCGTGAGCGGTTAAACACCCTGCGTTTTCACGATGTGGATAAAAGGATTGTTTCAGGAAAACACCGAGGGTTTTATGATCTGTTTGTGCATCTGGTGCTGATTTCGGGAAACCGTTATCGGATGCATTTTCAGGAGGCCAAACAAGTATTTTCGGCACTACGGGATGCCTGCGAGGATTTGGGGGCATGCCCTTACGATATCAGCATGATGCCGGATCATGCCCATTTGTTGGTGAGGTGGCCCGCCGACCTTTCGGCAAACGAATTGGTGGATAAGGTGAAGGCCGGGTCTGGAAAGAAGTTGGGTCGGTTGGCTTTTTGGAGCGATGGAGGGTATGTGGGGACGGTGGGGCCTTATCGGTTATCGGTGGCGATGGAGAAAAACCGGTTGAATGGGTGGGTAAGATGAATCGTTCCGCTCTCCCCCGCGAGGGGGAAGAGCGGTTTGGGTGGGGTTGATGCGGAATCGGGAAGTGAATCGTTGCGTTCTCCGTGTAAACACGAAGAACACCTCGGGACAGCGGAAACTCCCGATCTTCTCCCTTGCGAGGGTGCGGGGACGGCCCAGGAATGGACGCCACGGCCCCCCTCAACCTCCGATCTACCCGCTTGCGGGGGAGAGCGGAAAGATTCAGAAATCGACCCCGCGCCCCCCCTCAGCCCCAAGCGGTCTTCGTGTTTACCACGATGGCCGCGTTGCCGCGTTGCCGCGTTGCCGCGTTGCCGCGTTGCCGCGTTGCCGCGGCACGTGGCTCACGCGGCACGGAGACTGCAACGATTCATCTTACACGGAGACTGCAACGATTCATCTTTCCCTCCACACACTTGACTTTTGGGCCAAAGCTCTCAAAGAAATCTTTTTCAACCCGGGATATTTATGTTTAAAACCAATCAGTATTTTGACGGCAAGGTCGTGTCCATCGCGTTCGAAGATCACAGCGGTCCGGCCACAGTGGGAGTCATGGCTCCCGGGACGTATGAATTCGGCACCTCCACCCGCGAGCACATGACCGTGGTCAGCGGATCCCTAACCATTCGACTCCCCGGCGCAACCGCGGACACGGTGTTCCATCCGGGGGAATCTTTCGAGGTGGAGGCCGGTCAGTCCTTCGGGGTGATGGTGACGGAGGACACTTCCTACTTATGCCGCTATGGTGACTAATCCCCGTTGGTTTCCCGGCGGTACATCGCCAGGATGTTTTTGACGTATTTGCGGGTGGTGGAGAAGGGAATGAAATCGGCGAAGGCGATGCCGTCTGGGACCAGGGTGACCCAACTGCGCACCCGGCTTGGTCCCGCGTTGTAGTAGGCGAGGGCGTAGGGCCAGGGATCCTTCATATGCGCGAACTCGTCGAGTCCCTGTCGCAGATACCAGGCGCTGATTTCGGTGTTGGTGCGGAGGCGGAACAGTTCTTTTTCGGAGGGAATGGGCTGATTGGTGGTCAGCGCCCAGTGTTTGGCGGTGTTGGGCATGATCTGCATCATCCCGATCTCCCCCGCGGCTCCCACTGCTTTGGGATTCATGCGGCTTTCCTGCATCGCCACCGCCCGCAGGAGCTGGGGGTCGATCCGGTGCCGCCGTCCGGCTATCCACAGAGCGCGGTCCATGCGGTGGGTCCACCATCCTCCGGCGGTGAAAACACCGAGCAGGACGACAAAAATCCATTTTCGTTTGGAAAGGTACGTTCTCATCTTTCTTTCCGGATCAGAATCTGGCAAACAGGGGGCAATGTCAAACCCTGCTCCACATAAAGCGTCCTCCCCGCCGATTGCGCGGGTGATTGTGGATGTCGCCCTGGACAAGGAATTCGATTACAAAATTCCGGACAATTTGCGGGGGCGGCTTGAGCCGGGAATGCAGGTGAAGGTGCCTTTCGGACATCGTCACACCGAGGGGTTCGTGCTGGGATTCCGGGACAGTTCCAGCTTCAGCGGTCTGAAGGCGATTTCGGGCCTGGTGCAGGAGGAGGCCCTGCTTTCTCCCTCGATTCTGAAGCTGGCCAAGTGGATGGCGGATTATTATGTGGCCCCGATCGAGCAATCGATCAAAACCGTCCTGCCGGGCGCGGTGCGCAGGCGGGGCGCCGGTTTTAAAAAGCAGTTGTTCGCCACCCCCGGGGAAAAAGCGACGCAGGAGGTGGCACTGGCTCCCCTGCGCAGGCAGGCCCCAAAACAGGCGGCGGCACTGGATATTCTGCTCTCGGGGGAACAGATGCTGATGTCGGATCTGGTGCGGGCGGCCAAGGTGACCCATGCCACCCTGCGCTCGCTGGAGAAAAAGGGCTTTATTCTTATTACGGAGGGAGTGCAGGGACGAGATCCGCTGGCGGGACAGGAGTTTTTACGCACCAAAGCCCTGAAATTAAACGGGGAGCAGGCGGAGGCCCTGGAGAAAATATGCCGGGGCGTGGATGAGCCGAAACTGAAGGTGGTGCTGCTGCACGGGGTGACCGGGAGCGGGAAAACGGAGGTCTATCTGCAGGCGCTGTCCCACGCGCTGGATAAGGGAAGGGGGGCGATTGTGCTGGTGCCGGAGATCGCCCTGACACCGCAGACCGTGGAGCGCTTCCGGGGCCGCTTCGGCGAGGGACTGGCGGTATTGCACAGTCACCTGTCGGATGGGGAGCGGCACGACGAATGGCATCGGGTGCGCAAGGGGGAGGCGCGGGTGGTGGTGGGTGCCCGCTCGGCCTTGTTTGCCCCGGTGCATAATTTGGGATTGATCGTGGTGGATGAGGAGCACGAGGGCACCTACAAACAGGAGGAGAGTCCCCGCTATCACGCCCGCGACATGGCGGTGCTGCGCGGGCAAATGGAGGGATGCACGGTGGTGCTGGGGTCGGCCACACCTTCGGTGGAGAGCCTGCAGAATGTGCTGGATGGCAAATATGAAATGGCCAAGCTGGCCATTCGAGCGGATGACCGTCAAATGCCGCGGATGAAAGTGGTGGACATGCGGCACCAGCGCTACGAGGGCAAGCCCACTCTGTTCTCAAGTGATCTGGTGGAGGGTATCCGCCTGCGTCTGAATCTGGGGGAGCAGGTAATCCTGTTCCTGAATCGGCGGGGCTATTCCAAGAACCTCACCTGTCCCGAGTGCGGACACGTGCCGGAGTGCCCGGACTGCTCTGTGGCACTGACCTTCCACAAAAAGCTGGGCTACCTGCGCTGTCACTTCTGCGGACACGCGGAGCGGGTGCCGGAACGTTGTCCGCAACCGGACTGTAAAGCGAAAGACTGGCAGTACATGGGCTCGGGCACTGAGAAGGTGGAGTCCCAGCTCGGCCGCATTTTTCCGCAGGCGCACATTCGGCGCATGGACAGTGATACCATGACCTCCAAGCACGCCTATCACCACGTGCTGGGCGCGTTTCGCAAGGGGGAGATCGATATTCTGATCGGCACCCAGATGATCGCCAAGGGTCTGCATTTTCCCAACGTGACCCTGGTGGGGGTGGTGAATGCGGATGCCACCCTGCACATGCCCGATTTCCGGGCCGGGGAGCGGGCGTTTCAGTTGTTCACCCAAGTGGCGGGGCGGGCCGGACGCGGGGATGTGGCGGGCGAGGTGATCATCCAGACTTATACCCCCACCCATCCGGCGGTGCAGGCGGCGCGGCGGGGCGATTTCGACGTGTTCATCGACGAGGAGCTGGAGGCGAGAAAAGCCCTGTATTATCCTCCCTGCTACCGCCTGATCTGTGTGCATTTCCGGGGGGAAAAGGAGCAGGAGGTCGACTTTGTCTCCAGTCAGGTGTATGAGGAACTGGATCGCCTGTTGGGAAGCAATCCCGAGGTGAATCTGGCCCCGCCGGTGCCGTCACCGATCGCCCGGATTCAGAAAAACTACCGCTATCAAATGATCGCGCGGGTGCCGAAAGTGAAGCAATTCACCCGACCGCTGCGTCGGGTGCTGGCCCGCCTGAAACTCCCGCGCGGGGTGCAGATCGTGGTGGATGTGGATGCGATCAGTTTGATGTGACAGCTTGTTAGAGCATTTTCAGATAAAGTGTAACCACAAAAGGCACAGAAGCCACAAAATCACCTGAAGATAAAAGTCTATACCTCAATATTTTGTGCGTTTTGTGATTTCTGTGGTTCCCATAAAAGCGGATACAGTTTAATTTAAACTGCTCTAAAAAAGCCGATGGCAGGATCCGGAGGGTAGCTGTTCGGGATCGCGGTCGGGAAGATCGAGTACCCCCGTCGCGCCTTCGGGCACCTGGAGATCCACCTCGAATCCGGAGTCGGTTTTGCGCCAGTGGATGGAGGCGCGGCCATAGGGGGTGGTCAGTTCCGCGCCGGCTTCGGCGAGGGTGCCGCCGGGACGGGGTTTGAAATGGATGACCCGGTACCCCGGCTCGGCCGGGGCGAGTCCGGCAACGCTGCGAATCATCCATTCCCCCACGGCACCGTAGGCGTAATGGTTGAACGAATTCATGCCGGGGCTCTGAAATCCGCGCCCGGGATGCCAGCCGTCCCACCGCTCCCAAATGGTGGTGGCACCGTGGGTGACGGGGAAGAGCCAGGAGGGGAAGTCCTCGCGTTCCAGCAACTCGTAGGCGAGATCGAGGTGGCCGTTGTCCTCCAGCACCTGAAGAATGTAGGGAGTGCCCACAAAGCCGGTGCCGATTTTGGGTCCGTCTTTGCGGATGCGTCTCACCAGTTCCCGCACGCAGCCGGGGCGCTGGGCATCACTGACCAGGTTGAAGTTCAGGGCGAGCACGCAGGAGGTCTGGGTGGCCCCGATCGGAAGGCCTTCCGGGCTTAGGAACCGATGCTGAAAGGCGTTCCGAACGTCGGAATGGAGATTCCGCCAGCGTTCGGCGTCCTTTGGTTTGTCCAGCAGGTCGGCCATTGCGGCCATCAGTTCCGCGTCACGGGCATAGAAGGCGGTGCCGATGAGATCCTTGGGCGTGTTGCCGAAGCTGTTGCCGCTTCCGTCAAGAGCAAGCCAGTCTCCGAAGCCGCCCCAGTCGTCTTTTTCGGGGTGGGCGCGAATATGGTCGAGCACCTTTTCTCGGTTGAGATAGTCGAGGTAGCGGACCATGGCCTCGTAGTTGTCCGCCAAAAACGAGAGGTCGCCGTAGGCCTGGTAGAGATACCAGGGGATTAGAATCAGGGCATCGGCCCAGGCGGGACCTCCGTCTGCCTTCAGTCCGAACGCGCCGATGTCGGGGGCGAAGCAGGGAACGGGGCCGTTTTCCCGCTGGGAGTCGCGAAGGTCGGTCAGCCATTTGGTGAAGAATCCGCGGACATCGCGCAAAAAGGCGGCGGTGGGGGCGAACACCTGGGCGTCTCCGGTCCAGCCCAGCCGTTCGTCGCGTTGCGGGCAGTCGGTGGGCGCCTCCAGAAAATTGCCGTTTTGCCCCCAGACAATGTTGTGGAAGAGCTGATTCAGCAGGGGGTGGGAGCAGGTGAAATCCCCGATGCGGGCCATGTCCGTGTACAGTGCAACACCGGTGAGAGAGAGGAGTTCGATGTCGCCGCCGATAGACTCCGCAGAGACATAGCGGAATCCATGGAAGGTGAAGGAGGGCTCCCACTCTTCGTCGCCGTTTCCGGACAGAGTGTACACATCGGTTGCCTTGGCGCCGCGGAGATTTTCCAGATACAGCGAGCCGTCGGGATTCACCATTTCCGCGTGGCGAAGAATCACCGAAGCGCCCCGCAGGCCGCGAACCTTGATTCGCATGCGGCCGGCGATATTCTGACCCAGATCAAACACACGCTGATTCCCCGCCTGTTCACATTCCGTCGCCTCGAAGGTTTCCTGCCGACGGACCACCGGGTCGGTATGGAGATGAAGGTCCGGAGGCTGGAAATTCGAAAGCACGGCGGTACGCACCGGGCCGGACGCATCCGCGAGGCGGGCATCGTGGATTTCACCCATTATGAGATCATTTTGTACAATGGGGGAAGGGCGGACCCGCCAGGTGTCGTCGGTGACGCACTCCCCGCCCGCCCAGCAGAGCCGGGCGAGAAAGCGGACGCGGTCGGCACCCTGTTGCCGGGGTTGATTGGCGACATGGCCCACCGCCCAGCCGTCGCCCACGATGGCTTCCAGGGTGTGGGTGCCGGCGGAAAGGGTGTCCAGCTCAATGCGCATGACCCGCAGACGCTTGCGAAGATCGGTCCAGCCCGGGAGAAACACGCCGTCATGAACGGGGTGACCATCGAGCGTGACCTCGGCGATGCCCAGGCAGGTCCAGGTCAGCACAGCGTCGGACACATCGTGGTCAAGGGTGAAAGTGGTGCTGAAAACCGGAGCCGGAGCCCCGGCATGGGGAGAGCCCGCCCAATCGGCTTCGATCCAGCGGGCGTTTTGGAGGAGGTCGGGAACAGTCATGGCGGGAGTCTACCATATTCATTTTCTGTATGTCTCTCAATTTACGACAAAAATCTGTATATGTGTGGTAAAATTCAACCTAAAAAGAACCACGCCTGCTTTGCAATTATCTCACGGATTCAGGGTCAATTTTAACCGGGTTCCGAGCACCAAAAGTGCCGATTTTGATTGAAAAAACCGACATAAATCTCATTGTCATCCCTATGAACCTCTCTCTGAAATTTTATGGTGACCCGATCCTGCGCGAAACAGCGAAGCCGGTGGAGACCTTTGATGCGGATCTGAAGAAACTGGCCGCCGACATGGTGAAAGCGATGCGGGAAGAGGCCGGAATCGGCCTGGCGGGCCCCCAAATCGGTCGGAGCCTGAGGGTTTTTGTCATGGAAATTCCGTCGGATATGGATGAAGACGCGGAGGGGAACCCGTTGAATCCGGGTGTGATCTACCCATTGGCGGTGGTGAATCCGGAACTGGAGCCGCTTTCTGACGAAGAGGATGAACGGGAGGAGGGCTGCCTTTCCATACCCGATATTCGCGGAAAAGTGTGGCGGCCCGCCGCCGTGAGGATGAAGTATCAGACCGTGACCGGAGAGCAAAAAGAACTGGAGTTGCATGGTCTGGCCGCGCGATGTGCGCAGCATGAGACCGATCACTTGAACGGCATCTTGTTTGTGGACCTGCTGGGGTCCGTCAAAAAAATGGCCATCAAGGGGAAATTGAAGAAATTGAAGGCACAGAATGATGGTGGGTCAAAATGATGATGGGTCAGACACCGGCCGTTTAAAGACAGGGGATCCTGCGGGTTCCTCCCGGATCTCTTTCGGAGGATCCCACCCCATGACAAACGCATATAATCGGTTGAATATCCGTAATTCGTCCAGATGCTCCTGATAACTCCGGTTCTCCATACACTCTTTATGGGGGCGTGAATATTCACTGGAGTGGCTTGCGTACGTGTGAAATTGTCGCTCCTTCATTCGTCACTTCCTTTTTTCATTTCCTCCAATCCTCGCATTACCAATATTCGCGCCAGGGTGCCGACTTTCAGGTGGTTGGTGACCGCCACATATTTCAAAGTTTTCAAGTCGGAGGGTGTAAAAGGCACGCTAAGTCGTTCCGTCATTTTTTCAGGTTCAGAATCCATATAGAACGTGTCTAATACCTTGCTTGATAACATGCAAGCTTTTTTTCATACATTTTCGGTTTTTTTATCACTTAGTCGTGATAAATAAGGGGGATAAGGAATTTATGATGAACACCCCTCAACTCCGACAATGGATCACCTTTCAGTTGCAGGCACGCAACTGGACAAAGGCGGACCTTGCGCGGGAGACACACACCAGTGAATCCACCTGGACCCGGGTGTTTCAGGGAAAAACCAAATGTCTGCAGCCTCAAACCGCCGTTCGAACCGGCGAATTGTTCAACTGCAGCCTGTATGAGATGGAGCGGATTTCCAAAGGCCTGGTGGAGGCGCATGACAGCGTACAGGAATTTCAACCGATCTATGTCGACAAATGGGAGCGGCTTGTCCGTTGGCTTTCGACCCAACCGAAGCATGTTCAGGATGCGGTGATCGCAGTGGCCGCCTCCCACGGCTGGAAAGAACAGCAGCCCGGCAGTCCGCCATAGGCGGATAAATCCCTTGCCAAAGAAAGGCACCCGGCAGTCCCCTGCCGAAGAAACAAATTTTGTCCCTGAGGTCTTGCATATCCTCCCCCGGCTTTCCATACAGGGACGCATGAGTGGAACGGATGATTTTTTTGAGACGGAACCCCCGGATTCGGGACCGGTGTCCCTGGCGCGGATGTTTTCAGCGGCGGTGCTGGGGGTGGAGGCGATTCCGGTGGAGGTGGAGGTCAATGTGGCCAGCACCAAAGACGACAAATTCCAGCCCAGCATCGTGGGGCTTCCGGATGCGGCGGTGCGGGAAAGTCTGGACCGGGTGACCACCGCCCTCGCCAACAGCGGACTCGAAACCCCCTTTCAAAAAAGGTGGCTGGTGAATTTGGCCCCTGCGGATTTAAAAAAAGAAGGTCCCAGCTTCGACCTGCCCATTGCCCTGGCCACCCTGGCCGCCCTCGAACAACTGACCCAGGCGCAACTGGCCGGCTGCATGGCGGTGGGGGAACTGGCGCTGTCCGGAAATGTGCGTCGGGTGCGGGGCATTCTGCCGATTGCGCTCAAAGCCCGCGAACGCGGCATTCGTCGGCTGTTCGTGCCGGAGGAAAATGCCGAGGAAGCGGCGGTGGTGGAGGGCCTGCAGGTGTTTCCGGTGAAGCATTTGCGTGACGTGGTGGATTTTCTTATGGGCGACTATGAACTGCTGCCGCTGGTCCTGGATTTGAATGATCTGTTTGAGCAGTTTCAAACCTATCCCCTGGATTTCGAGGAGGTCAAGGGACAGGAGGGCGCCCGCCGCGCCCTGGAAGTGGCGGTGGCGGGCGGACATAATTTACTGATGATCGGCAGTCCTGGAACCGGGAAAAGCATGATTGCCAAGCGCATTCCCACCATTCTTCCTCCCCTGAATCTGAAAGAATCCCTGGAGGCCACCAAGATCCATTCCATCGCCGGCACCCTGCCGCCGCATCAGGCGTTGGTCGCGCGGCGGGCCTTCCGTGCTCCGCATCACACCGTGTCCGACGCGGGTTTGCTCGGTGGGGGGGCACATCCCATGCCGGGAGAGGTGAGTCTGGCTCATCACGGAGTCCTGTTTCTGGATGAACTGCCCGAATTCGCCCGCAATGTATTGGAAGTGATGCGTCAGCCGCTGGAGGACGGTGTGGTCACCATCAGCCGCGCCGCCGCCACCGTGACCTTCCCCTGCCGCTGCATGTTGGTCGCGGCCATGAACCCCTGTCCCTGCGGCTACTATGGCGACCCCAAGCGCGACTGCCACTGCACCCCCCAGCAGATTCAGCGCTATCGCAACCGGGTCAGCGGCCCGCTGCTGGACCGGATTGATATCCAGATCGACGTGCCGGCGGTGCGCTACGACGACCTGACCTCGCTGGAGAAAGGCGAACCCTCCGCCGCCATCCGCGAACGGGTGATCCGCGCCCGCAAAGTGCAGGAGGCCCGCTTCGCCGACAACGA
>JBBDRC010000041.1:0-10593 GCA_040905625.1 Kiritimatiellia bacterium | reverse complement strand
AGCACCGCCTGAGCCTCCGGATCACCGAAGCGGCAGTTGAATTCCAGCACCTTGGGGCCTTCTGTGGTCAGAATAATGCCGAAATACAGAAATCCGCAGTAGCGTAGGTTGTCCTTTTTAAGACCCTCCACCGAGGGACGGATGATCGTGCGTTCGATTTCCTCCGCCATTTCGGGTGAAAGAAGTCTGCGGGAGGCCACCGCCCCCATACCGCCGGTGTTGGGCCCCCGGTCGTCCTCCTGGAGCCGCTTGTAATCGCGGGCGGGAGTGAAATAGAGGTGGTCATCGCCGGAAACCGCACAGATCACCGAGACTTCTTTGCCGTCGAGGAATTCCTCCACAAACACCTCATCGTCCCCGAAAGCTTTCTCCACAAACACCGTGTTCAGGAACGCGTCCACCGCATCCGCATCCGGACACACCGCCACCCCCTTGCCGGCGGCGAGACCGTTGTATTTCAATACTGCGGGGTAGGAAGTGACCGCTTTGCGGCCGGAATCGACCGAGTCCACCACCTCAAAGGAGCCGGTGGGAATCCGGTGACGCATCATAAATTCCTTGGCGAAAATCTTACTGCTTTCCAGTTGCGCCGCCTCCTGGAAGGGGCCGAAGCAGGGGATACCGGCCTGTTCACAGGCATCGGCCAGACCTTTGGCCAGCCAGGCCTCTTCGCCAGCCACACACAGATCGATCTGATGCGATTGCATCCAGGCGATCAACGCCGGAATATCAGGAATATCTGCGATCGGCGTGGCGACTGCCCGCATTCCCTCACTGCCCGGACAGGCGAACACTTCCGGATGCGAAGGCGAATCCGCCTGGGCCCGGGCCAGGGCATGTTCACGTCCACCTTTACCAACGATTACAATTTTCATGAGTTCCTGCGCTCCTTTGGGGATTCAAGTGAGTACGGCCTACCGTTCCACCCACAAAAAGCAATTGAAAATTCATTCATCCCGGGGTTGACTCAAATCCAAAATCTGCTATCCAGCATCTCTCTGCAAAACACATGCACCCGTGGTGGAACTGGCAGACACGCTGGATTCAGGTTCCAGTGCCCGCAAGGGCGTGGAGGTTCGACTCCTCTCGGGTGTACCATTTGACCCCGCTCCGGCGGGTTTTTTTATTGCCTATCCCGCAAGGGTTTATGTGAGTAAGGGCCTTTTGAAGGCATCGGAAAAGGGGCGGATTTACACATAATGTTACACACCGTTTTCCTTTATCCCAGAAAGTCCACGCTCACGGGGTGGGGTAGTTCACAGGCGCGGGAAGGTCCCCGGCCTCCACTATCAGCGCGGCAATCTGTTCACCGTCCGGCGCAAGCGTTCCAAGCGTTCCGCCTCGGTTTCCTCGATCTTGTCCCGCTCCCGCAATCTGACAGGCAACCCCGCTTTGACACGTTCCGCCCGCTCTTTGTCCCGCTTGGCTTCCAGGTGGTGAAGGGTCCGGCATGTATCGCAACAGAACCGGGCATCCCGGCGGGCCGGATGGAACACAGTCCCGCATCGGTCACACGCTCTCGGGTCCGGTGGTGGTTTCGGTTTCGTCATGGTCAAACCATGCTCTTTTCCCTACGGGAAAACAAGCCTTTTCTGTCCCTTATATGTTATACATAAGAGATATTATGCGACGTTGCTAGATTGAACCCCTGAAAACATTAGGGTTTTCCGCATTCAGGGTCCGGGTTTTTCTCCACCCACTGCCAAATCCATGCTTTTGATCCCGACGCCTCCCATGCGGCAACGCGGGCGCGGCACTTGGCCTCCAGTTCGGGCCGTCCCCGGAATAGGGCTTCCGCCGTTCTCTGATTGTGGTCGGGCTTCAAGAGCATAGCTCTTCTCTCCTCCCGCGTGATAGGTCGGCATTCTATGCCCTCCATAATCTCCGACAACTCTCCACTCCGAATTGCAGAATTCAGATTCCAATAGTCCATTTCCGTCATGCCCGGCGGGGCGGCGGCGGATTCGATCTTTTCCAGCCGGTGATTGTAGCTTTTCATGATTTCATTTTCTCCTCGATTTCATCCAGCCTTTTGACAACTAACCGCAATTCGATAGACTGCAATGCGTGCCGCAACAGAACGGCGGCGGCGGACCGTCGCACTTGCGATTCTTCCGTATCGGCCAGCAACGAACGCAGGGTCTCGACGGCTTCACTCAGGGATGCTTCCAGATTGGCCAGCGTCGAACGGATTGCCCCTTCCTGCAACACAGCCAGGGCCTCGCAAAAGGCTTCCTCTGCCAGGTACCGGAATAAGGTCCTCTCGCATAACCCGCAAGCCTTGGCGGCCTCTTTGACGTTTGGCGCGGTGGCAAGTGCCAGCAGGGCCGTTCTCTGGGGGGCGGGAAACTCTGACAAATCGCGACAATTCGTGACAGGGCTCCCGGTGGGTTTCTTCGATGTGGGTTTCGTCTTTGTCATGGTCTTTCCTTTTTCGTTTTTCTTTGAGGGGGTACCCGACTTTCCCGACTTTCCCGACTTTCTTCACTTTTGGGGGTCGAATCCTCTAAGATTGTCGGGTTTGTCGGGAATGTCGGGCGGGTGTACATAGGAATTCACTCCGGGCGGATGTAGTGAAGCGTTGCAGGTTTGGCGGTTGTCCCCGCTCTTTTGAAGTCCACAGCTTGCAGCCATCCCTTCCCGGCCAGCAGGTCCAGCACGTCCCCGGCTTCGGAAGCCTTGGCGATTCCCGCAACTCCAGCGCGTTCCAGGTCCCGGCCTTTGACAGCTTCCACGGCTCCCAGTCCTTCGGCTTCCCGGATGTCCCGCAACTTGGCGCGGTTTTTTTGTATCCAGGTCCAGACCTTTCGGGCGCGTACCGTTTCCGGGTTCGCTCCCATCCCCTCGACAGCGCGGGCGGCGTGTGAACGGAAGGCGGGCACCAGATCAAGGGCGGCTCTCACGTCCCCGGCGGTCAAGGTGTGGAGTTCCTCCCCGGTCTCGACGTGGCGAACGATCCGCACCAGTCCCGCAAGCCTCGCAACGTGATCCGGCAACTTGCTTTCCCATCCTTGGAGGATAAGCGGCATAGTCTCCCGGTTATCCGCAAGGCGGCGGTGTGTTCCATCATGGAAGGCGGTCCACAGGTCCAGGGCTTCGGGTGTCATTTTCAGCAGGTGGGGAAGCGGCTCCCCGTCCGGGCCTTGCGCGGGCTTATAGTCCATGATCCGGCGCACTAGGTCGCACCAGGCGCGGGCGGTTGCCTCGGGCACGCTCTCGACGTTGTAGCGGCTCGGAATCGGTTCCGGGCATATATACAAAAATCGGGCCAGAAAACCGCTCTCACGCATTGCGGGAAGCTCTCCCAGGTCCGCAAGGGAATCCGGTTGCGTCAACAGCAGGGCGGCAAGGGTCGGGTGTGGAATCTCCACAGGTTCCGATCCCCGGCGGTCAATCCGACAAAAGTCCCCGGCGTGTCCCGCAAGCCATAGATCAAGGTCCCCGTCTTTGGAATAACGGCCTCCCGCCATGGATAGCATTTTCCGGCCTTCGGATGAAAGCACAGCGGCGCAACCTCCATTCCCCGCCATGATCCGGGCCAGGGCCTCGGATGTGGCATCGGATGTGAAAGCGCACGGCATCGGGGGCGCGGGGCCTAGTTCATCCTCCAGGGCGGCAATCTCTCTTTCCGCGTCTTGCATATCCAAGTCTTGCAAGTCCCCTTTCTCGCAACGGCGGCGGATTCCTTTGATACGTGAATCCACCAGGGCGGCGCGGCGTTTCCATTGGCGCAACTCATTTTCCCACGCGGGGCGGGCTTCCCGTTGCCAGTCCTCCAGCGGTCGGGAAAAGGCTTTTAATTGTGGAGTTTTACCAGTTCCGACTTGAACGGCGGCCATGAAATAAAGGTTTGTATGTGTCCGGTGATCCCGTTTGATTTCCACGCGGAAGCGGGCGCGGGTGGCAATGGAAAGCACTCCCAGCGCACAGCCGGCGATCAGGTCCGGCGGTTGTCGGTATGTATCCCGCACAGCTTCACACATGCGGCGCACGGCATCGGGAAGCGCGTCCAGGGGCAACGGGTCCGCAACGGATTGAAAGCCTCCCAGGGGCACAGGATCAGCTTCCCACAGGTCCGGGGCCTCCACCGGGGGCGCGTCCGCTTCGACAGTCACGGGGTCGGGCGTTCCATTCCTTTGACGGGTCCGGGCGGGTGGGGTGTAAGGCGGCTTGCTCGGGTCCCTTGCGGGTTCCCTTGGCGGTTCCTTGTACGCACTCAAAACAGCGGCGCGGGCCTCGGATTGTGGGAATGGTGGATTGCATCGGGCGGCGAACGCTTCCACCAGTGCCAGGGCCTCGGATTCGGTCAATCTTTCGTCCCGCAACTGTACAGAGATTTCAAAGGCTTTCCCGTTCCGGTTCCCCTCTCCGGTCCCGGATTCGATCAGGGCACGGGTAGAGGGTGGGATTCCCGGTGGAAAGTCCACAGGTCCACGGGGCGCGGGCCTCGGTGGGTTCGGGTCCCGCACAAGTCCACGCTCCCGGCACAGGTCCACAAGCCATCCGGGGGCATCGGTGAAGGCCCCCGGATTGAAGGTGTACGCTTTCCCATCGGCTCGGATTGATCCGGGAAGGATGATTGATCCCCCGGCGGCTCGGGTGTCGCAACTCTCCGCAAGTTCCCCGGCAACGCTTTTCAGGTTCGGAACGGGTCCGGTGTAGAAGTGGAATCCCCCGCGCGGTGTCCGGCTATGACAGCGCAACAGGAATTCAGAATCCCCGGCCTTCCGGCACAGGTCAAAGAAAGCTTGCGGGCCTTCGGTTCCGTCCAGGTCAAACACGGCAAAGCGTTCCCCGGTGGGGGTTCCGATCATAGCAGCGGGCCATTCTTTCCACCAGTCCCGCACGGTGTCAGGGTCCACGGTTGCGGAATGGAATCCGCCTTTCACGGTCGGGGCCTTGGTTTTCGGATTCACAGGGAACACAGGCAACCCGGCGGCGGCATAGTGTGCGGCGGCCTCGGGGGGTGGAAGGTCGGAAGCGGTTTTCAGGATGTCGGAAAGGTTCATCGGTAAACCTCCAACAGGTCCCGCATTGCCTCGGGAATGATTTCCCCGATAGTGCGGAAGTTATAAACACGGCAAGGGTCGGGTCTTGACAATCCGGGGCGGGTCTTGTACCTTTCTTGTATCGGCTTCCCGGCCATCCCTCCCCCGGTTGCGTGTCCAGCGCAGCGGGGGCCTTTATCTGTAACGGGGGGCGCGGTCATTATTTCCCCTCCCGCTCGATGAATTCAAAGACGGAAGGAAGCCATACCAGGCGCGGGCCTCGGGTGTTCCCCGGCTTCACCAGGGCGCGGGATTTGATCTTTCCTTCCGCGATCAACGCGAACATGTGACTACGTGAAAGGCCCGAATGTGGGCAGTATCCCCGTGAAGGGATACGAATCCACCGCGCGATTGATTCCCCGGCGGTGGTGGGGGTGGTGTCAGTTTGTAATTGTGTTGCGGTCATATAATACTCCTATGTTTGGGTTCATAGGGGCACTATAGATGACTTAACGCTTTATAGGATAAGGGAAGAATAGGCCGAATTTATACCTATTGTTCACCTTGCATCCCGGTGTTTTTTTATGTCGGCTCGGAATGTTATCGGCGCGGGGCTCTGGACCTTCCAGACCTCACGCAGCCATGACCATACAACGTGCATCACATAATCAAATCCCGTGCCCTCCGATAGGGTCACCTCTCTGCCTGTAGTCCGCTCCCATATCGCCGCAACGTCCGACACAATCCAGGCTTTTCCCCGTGCTTCCACCCTCCCCCTTTTCCGGGCGGGTGATTCCTCCAGGATTTGCAATGCGTCTTTTGTGATTTGTTCGAGTAGGTGAACGGCTCTCGGGGCTCCGGGTAGGTCATTCCCCGTTCCCGCCTTGCTTTGCGCGTAGTGAAGCCATCGAACCGCGCCGGATGTTTTCGCCGTTGCAAGGGCGTGCTCCAGGATTTGCAAAGAGTGCTGAACCTCATCCCGGTGAATCGAATTTTCCGCACTGTCTCGAAGCGGCGCGGCATAACGTGTCCTTGCGTTGCAAACCTCCACAAGGAAAGCTTCGGCCCTCTCTGGTTCGATTTGCATACTTTCGCATTTCTCAAGAATCAACTTGCGGAATTCCTCCCGCATGGCGTGTGCGGGATGCAGTGTTATGTTGTTCCAGACCTCCGCAAGGATAGCGTCGCACGTTTCTGGATCAATTTGTTTCTTGCGACATGCCTTAAGAATTCGCCCGCGTATTTCCTCAGGCATCCCTTGTGCGGGATTCGGGTAGAGCGGTAGACCGATCAACGCTTTTTTGCTTTTGTCGGGTGTGGTCATTATTCATCCCCCAGCAGGTCGGGAAGGGTGGCAAGGGCGGCGCGTTTGCTTTCAAGTGTCAGGTGGGTATATCCCCGGCTCACGGCTTCGGATTCATGCCCTATCAAGTCCATAACGATTGATTCACCGATCCCGGCATCCTTCATCATGGAAACGGCGGTGTGTCGGAAACAATGAAAGGTGTATTCATACCGGGTCCGCTTGGCGGCGCGGCTCCCAGGGCCTTCACCTTTTTTCACAGGCTCCCGGATTCCCGCATCCACCAACAGGCGGGCAAACTCTCCCCCCAGTTCATTCACAGGCTTGCGGGCGGCCTCGGGGTGAAGCGGGGCGGCATTGCTTCCGGGGGTGGGTAAGGTTCCGATATGTCGCAACAGCGGCGCGGCAATCGGGATATGGAGTTCATTCCCGGTCTTTTGTGCCCGCAAGGTGATCAGTCCTTTTTCTGGTTCCACCGCTTCCCATGTAAGGGCGGCAAGGTCTCCCAGTCTTTGCCCGGTGTACACGGCAAACAGAATCAGGCTTTGCCATTCCTTCGGGGCAACCCGTAGCAGGTCCCGCACTTGATCCGGGGTGAAGGCTTTACGCACGGCCTTTTCAGGTTTCAGACTTTCCAGCAGGGCGGCGGGATTGTCCGGGCGGTGTCCTTCCGCTTGCGCTTGTTTGAATACTTGGCGCACAAGTCGGGTATACAGTTGCAGGGTCCCCGGTCGAATCCGTTTGAGTTCCTCCAGTTGCCAGGTGTTCAAGTCCCCACTGGTGACAAGCGCAAGCGGCCGTTCCGCTTTCTCTCCCAGTGATCCCAGGAAAGACGCGGCGGCCTGTTCATACTTTTTCAGGGTTGCGGGAATCACACGCGGGGCCTTGCGTTCAAGGAATTGTTTGAAGTACTCCCGCACGGTGAAAGAGGGAAGGGCCTCCCCGGTGTATTCCTCGCATAGTTCCGCCATCGCCTTTTGAATGGTGGTGAAGGTGGCACGGCCTCGGGCTATGGATTCGTATTGCGCGGCGATTTTCTCCGCTTCCTTCCGGTTGCGGGTTCCCGTAGTCTTGGAACGGCGTTTCCCTTCCTTGTCGATAAAACAGGCAATCCATACTTTTCTATTTGGTATACGGCGAACATATGCCATCGGGGCGGCTCCTTTTTGGGGTTGTGTTACACGCCATGTTACGCCGTCCCCCCCTGTCTTGGCAAGTCCTAATTAGACATAAGTCAATGTTTATAGGCTATCAGGACTTTCTAAAACGTCTATCTTTCTCTCGGGTGTACCATTTGACCCCGCTCTGGCGGGGTTTTTTATTGCCTTTCAAAAGAAGAGCTTTCGGCCCGACATGTTGAGCCAAAGTCTCCGGTGACGGCCTGGAAAGGCCATCCTCCATATTCCCGATCCGTCGTTTGCCTGCGGAGTCGGGCCGCCACCACCTCCGCCGTTGTCACACCCGCCAGACAGCGGATGATATTGTCATTCAAAAACGCCCCCACCTCTTTGGGGTCGAATCCGGGATTCACGTTGGGAGTGAACACCTCCAGGAAGCAGCGGAATTTCATTTTCCCGGCCTCAATCCGGAAATCATGAAAAGCCTCCAGCGCGGCGCTATGGATAAATCTTTGTTGCAAGTCTCGTCACTTTCTGTTAGCTACACCAGAGGTGTTTCACTTTGACCCGACTGCTGATACCCCCTGACAGAAGATTTTGAACCTATGAGTCCTATAGTAGAAAAGTAGTGAAATGAATAGAGAAAGAAAGACAAAAGGCGCCACAATACAGCAAATTGCTGATTTTTGCGAGGTAAGCAGTATGACCGTAAGCCGGGCGTTGCGCTCGGATCAGTCCGTCTCTGTTGAAACGCGCACTGCCATTCTAAAAGCCGCTGAAACGTTGGGGTATCAGCCGCGGGTTCGGATGGGACGACCTCGTCAGATAAAGAGTGCGAAAAAATCATCCACAGTTGAGGTGATTTTCGGCATCCAGTTACACACGGCATTCTATACTGAATTGCTCACCTCTATTGAGGCTGAATTAGCTGAACATAAGCATGATTGTGTGATTCGAACGTCGGCTGGCGGCTTTGAGGAATTTGTGGCTTTGTGTGATGTGTTGCGGATTTCGCCGGAAACGCCGACGTTAGTGGTTGGCTATCTGCCGCATCAGCAATTACGCACCTTGCTTGAGGCCCGGCCACACGCTTTACTCGTTGATCATACCGGGGATCCTAAATTGGCCTTGCCGTATTCCTCCCTCAGTTTCGACAACGTCGAGGCTTCGCGTATGATGGTACAGCATCTTTTGGAAAAGGGGTGTCAGCGAATATTGTTAATCAAGGGTTTTGCGGACCATTACTTCTCCCGGGATGTGGAACAGGGGTATCGGGAAGCTTTGATGCATGCCGGCCAGGAAGTTGATCCACCTTTAATTGTGGAGACCGATTTCACCACAGAAAACACAGTGGGTAAATTACAGGAAGTTTTGGATGAAGGCCTTGTTTTTGACGGGATTTTTACGAATGATGAAATGGCACTTGCGGTTTTGCACACCCTTCACAAAAGAGGGATTCGTGTCCCCGAAGATATCGCGGTGGCCGGGTGTGATGGCTTACCGTTCAGTCTTTATACAATCCCCTCTCTTTCAACGATGGTGCTTGATTACAAGAATCTGGGTCGCATGGCCGTGGAGACTATCCTTCGTCAGGGCCGGAATTCATCATACGTTGCCAGTCGAACCCGGCTGTTAGCAAATTTGGTGGTGAGGGAAAGCACGTTAAAGTAAGGCCACCTCTCCGCCATTATACTTAACAGGGCGGACAGATAATTTTTCTACTGCGATGGGTGACCAGTAGAACAATAAAAGCGCCAGTCAGGAGAGGGGTGGCCATTAGAGGAAAGACGTTTTTTTCTGCGACGAACTCCAATAGGCCTGTCAGCAGGGAAGGAGCCATGATGCAGCCCAGCGAGCCCACGGCGATGGTGGTGCCAAGAACGGTTCCTGAATACGCGGGATTCAGACTGGCGGACATGCCGATGATCAGAGGCCAGATGCCTGAGAAGGTGAGCCCTGTCAGGGAAAATAAAATGAGGCTGGCTTGCCAGCTTTCAGCCCACTGTTGGAAAATGAGCATGCCGGCACCCGCGATAAGAAGGGCCGCCGTGCCGGTCCCGTAGGAGGCGTGTTCCGGAATTTTTGTACAGGCCCAACGACCAAGCATCATGGCAAACCAGAAAAGCGAGAGAGAGGCGATGGCCCAATCCTCGGGAGCATTATGGACGGTCTGCAGGTATGCGTTGGCATAAATCACGACAGCGGATTCGGTTAAAACGTAACAGAACAGTGCCGCACAGGGGAGAATGAAGGAGCTTTCTTTCAACAGGGCCTTTACGGCTGACGGCTGGATGCGTTCTGACGGGGCGGGGACGGGGAGAGTGGATTTAGAGTAGAGGACAAGTAAGACAAATGCTGACGCGGCCACACCCATAAAGCAAACCCGCCAACTTACACCGAGAGGCAGGAGTGTGCTCATGATTGCGGGGCCCAGTATGGCGCCTAAGCAATAAAAGGCCTGTGAGAGGTTTAAGAAAAATTTACGACGATCCGGGAAAAGGTCTGATAACACCGTAGAGCTCATGCTCTCGAGAACGCCTCCTCCCAGTCCCATCAAAACTCCGCCAATACAGGCTGCCAGAAAATTGCCTGCAACGCTCCATGTCACTGCTCCGGCAAACAGCAGTCCGCTGGCCGTTAGAAGAACGCGTTTTTTCCCCACGTGATCCGCGATGATGCCACCTGAGATGGCGGCGATGAGAAACCCGGTGAATTGAAGGGCTGAAACTTGTGTTAATGTAGTAAAATCAACAGATAAATCTGTGGAGGCGCGAAGCAAAATCGCAGGAAGGGCATTGGCCGACAAAGCAAAGACGAACAAGGAAAAAATTGAAGCGGTTGAGGCGATTCGATGAGAGGGACGGGGGGCGGAAGATCGGGGGGGAGATGGAAAATTAAGGATTTTCATAGTGGAGATGGAAAAAAACAATTTTTGTGGATTCGGGCTTTACTATCACATTTAAATTGTTAATGTACCTGTATGATGCCCGAAGTCAAACCTGATAACAATGTGGTTGCCACAATTGCCGAGAGCTGTGGACTCACGGAAATAAAAGTGAGAGAGGCGCTTCATGCAGATTCTTTAACTTCGTTGAATAAGCGCCGCCAAATTTTAAAAACAGCTCAGGATCCTGGATATTTTTCTCAGGTCCGGAACCATGGTGAACCAAAAGGGAAGGAGGGG
>JBBDRC010000040.1:0-1746 GCA_040905625.1 Kiritimatiellia bacterium | reverse complement strand
TGATGATATTTGATTTTTGATTGTTGATGTGTTTGATTCACTGGCCGAATCAGACTTCGCCAAGGCTTCGTCAGACACGTGCGCCACTCGTTGCACGCGGCGCCCCCCGCCGCAATACCCAGGAGGTATTTTCGTAGAGGAAACCTTCGTCATTTATCCATCCGCAACCCAAAAGGCCAATAATGCAGCGACAACCTTCGTTCATGCATCGACCGTTCGCACAAGAGCGTACTAGCCTTTTGGGTTGCGGATGGAATCTGCGTTAGGGTCTTGAGGAGGAAGATCCTCTACAGGATCTTTCGCGTCCTTTTTTCCTCGACCCGGGCCGTATCGTTACGAATAGTCAGGCATGATCATACCCCAATGGATAATTGAAAAGAAGCGGGACGGACAGGAGTTGTCCCGCGAGGAGATCTTCGCTTTTATAGACGGCTACCACCGGGAAACCATCCCGGATTATCAAATGGCCGCTCTGGCCATGGCGATTTACCTGAAAGGCATGTCGTTTGAGGAAACCGCCTTTCTCACCGAGGCCATGATGGCCACGGGTCAGAAGCTGGACACCGATTCTCTCACCCGCCCGATCTGCGACAAGCACAGCACCGGAGGGATCGGGGACAAAGTGAGTCTGATTCTGGGTCCGCTGGCCGCCGCCTGCGGGCTGGCGGTGCCCATGATCTCCGGACGCGGTCTGGGCATCACCGGCGGCACTCTGGACAAGCTGGAGTCGATCCCGGGCTACCGAACCGATCTCAACGAAGAGGAACTCATCGAGGTCGTGCGCACGGTGGGATGCTGCATCGTGGGGCAAACCAGCCGTCTGGCCCCGGTGGACAAAAAACTCTACGGTCTGCGGGATGTCACCGGCACCGTCCCCTCCATTCCCCTGATCACTGCCAGCATCATGTGCAAAAAGATGTCGGAGGGTCTGGATGCCCTGGTGCTGGATGTGAAAGTCGGGCGCGGCGCGTTTATGAAAGAACTGGATCAGGCCCGCGAACTGGCCCGGAACATGGTGCGGGTCGGCGAACAAATGAACACATCGGTCGCCGCCCTGATTTCCCGCATGGACAGCCCGCTGGGACGATGCATCGGTAACGCCCTGGAGGTGAAGGAAAGCATTGAATTTCTTAAAGGAAACGTTGAGGGCGACCTCTGGGAGATCACCCGGGAATGCACCGCCACCATGATCACCCTCACCCAACCCGACACCCCCATCGAGCAGGCCCGGAGCCGGGTCGACGAAGCCCTGCACTCGGGCAAGGGTCTGGAGGTTTTCCGCGCCATGGTGCGGGCGCAGGAGGGGGATCCCGGGGTCTGCGATGAACCGGACCGACTGCTGCCGCAGGCCTCCTCCGTCGAGAAAATACCCGCCTCCGCCGACGGCGTGGTGACGGATGTGGATGCCGATGCGGTGGGGCGCGCGGTGCTGGTGCTGGGCGGCGGCCGCACCCGCTCAGAGGATTCAATTGATCACGCGGTGGGCATCTCCCGTCTGGTCCAAATCGGAGAACCTGTGCAATCCGGCCAGCCCCTTTATCAATTGCACAGCAATCACCCCGACCGGGCCGACAAAGCCAAACAACTCCTCCACTCCGCCATCACAATCGGCGACACCGCTCCCGAGTCCAAAACCGTCATTATTGAACGTATACATTAACAGGAGTTTCCCCATTTTTTGAATAAACTGTGCGGGTTCATGGGTTGTGGAACTTTAACCACCCGCTGCGCTGGAGAACACGGTGA
>JBBDRC010000039.1:0-10685 GCA_040905625.1 Kiritimatiellia bacterium | reverse complement strand
TGGGGAGCACGATGTGATAGACCTGCTTGAACGGACTGGCCCCGTCCACCTCGGCCGCATCAAACAGATCCTGGGGGATCTCCTCGATGAAATTCCGTAAAATGAAGATCTGCACCACTTGTCCACCGGTCACATACACCACCATCAGCGCATAGAAGGTGTTCAGCAGGCTCATACTCTTCAACAACATGAACAAGGGCACCAGGTTGGCCACCCCCGGCATCAGCATCAGCACCAGAAAGAAATACCACAGAAATTTGTGTCCCGGCATCCGGTAGCGGGCAAAGAAAAAGGCCGCGTTCAACGACAATACAAAGGTGAGGATCACCGAGGTCACGCACACAAAGATCGTGTTAAACACGTAAGCGGACACCATGTCCCAGGCCTGCGCATAGTTCCCCCAGTGAAAGGGGAAGGTAAGTTTAAACGGACTGGCGACAAACTGCGCCCCGTCTTTACCGCTGATCACCAACATCACGTACAATGGCAAAAAGGCCATCGACAGGATGAACAGAATAAAAAGGTGCTTCCAGACCTCGGCGAGGATTTCTTTACGTCGCATACTCATTTTTCCACCCTCACAAAGCGGTTGTTGATTTCGGTCAGCACCAGAATCAGGAAGAATAGAATCAGCCCGATGGAGCAGGCATATCCCGCATAACCCTCCACAAAGGCGCTGCGGTACATCAGCAGTCCCGGCACCATCATGCGGCCGTTAGGCCCGCCTCCGTCTCCGAAAAGGATGAGAACCTGGCCATACATCTGCAGGGTGGCGATGATCAGCAGCACCAGATTGATGCGCACCTGGGTTAAAATAAGGGGGAGTTCGATGTTCAGAAATTTTCCGACCGCGCCAACCCCGTCCAGATCCGCCGCCTCATAGACACTGTTGTCGATACTCTGCAAACCGGCCAGATAAATCAGGACCCCGACCACGCCCACCCATGGAAAGCCCCAGACAATGAAGGCGGGCAGCACCAGATCGGGATTCCCCAGCCAGGCGGGGGCCGCCTCCGAAGCTGCGGCCATGATTTCAGAAGTACTCATCGCGGCAGCCCGGGTTTTGTCCAGAAACACTCCGTTTTCCGTCCACGCATCAAAGAGATACAATAGATGCATGATCCCGGTTTCGCGTAGAATGAGATTAAACAGACCTTTGGATTCGAAGAAAAATTTCCAGATCAACAATCCCACCATACCTGGAATAATCATGGGCACCACGAACAGTACCCGATACCAGTAATTCGAGGCCTCGCTTTTCAGACGGTGAATCACCACCGCAGTCACAATCGAGGGCACCATTTTCAACAAATTGGCCAGAACCAGTGCCGCGATCACTCCGAAGCCGCTCCACAGAGCCACCTCGCCACCCGCGTTCTGGGCCAGCGACCACACCATCATCCCCACCCCGGCCAGGGCCTGGGAAATGCGCATTCCGTCCAGCATCGGAACCTTTTCTGTTCTGGAGGGCAGGAACCAAACGCCCAGCCCCGCCACAAAGGTGGACAGCGACCATGCCAGGACCTCCTGCAGTCCCAGAGCGGTGAGGATCGAGGCTCCGCCCAGAAACACCGCCACAAAATTCAAAATGCCTTTGTATTCACTGTCCACATCCATGCGCCAGCGGAAAAACAGCCAAAGGCCGACCCAAATAAGCGCCGGGGTCAACATAGCGGCCGGGGTCAATCCTGCGGGCGGGTGGAGGCGGCTCAACACCACCAGATTCACCAGCGGAAATCCAAGTCCGCAGATCCACTTGGTCACCTTGGCGAACAGGGTGGGTTTTTGCGACTGATAAATCATGGTCATGGTCAACAGCAGCGTGATCACCCAGTAGGCGGGAGTCCCCAGCGATTTTTGAAAATTGGACGTACCGATAAAGATCTTGATGTAATTCCCGTTCCAGCGGAACACACTGTGGTAAATCGCGCTGGCGGCCGGAAAATAGGAAAAGGTCGCCACCAGCATCGCGCTGGGCAACACAAAGAAATAAAGGGGCCAGTAGGTGGCAACTTGCTTTAGGGAGATATCTTTTGCCATTTTTAGTTACTCGTTTCGCGGTCCAAGGCTCTGAAGAAGGCCTGATTAAAGGCCTGAACCCGTGGATCATCCGGGGTCTGATCCAGGGTTTTCGCCAGCATGTGATCAATTTTCTTCTGGTTAATCATCAGTTTGAGAAGAGGCTCCAGGGAGCGTTGCAGGTTCACCTCGTTGGTTATTCGGGCCTCCTGCGATTGTTCCCCCAGCACCATCGTGGATAAAAAGGCGCTTCGGCGCAGTTGGCGGTTGGGGATGGATTCCTTGCTGGATTCATACATGCGTTTAAAATCGGTGGCCGCTTCGGCGGGCAGGGCTTGCCAAAGCCGTTCCGCATAGGTGTCGTAACCAAAGTCACCCGATATAAAAGGCCAGTAAATTTGATCTTCAAGCAGCAACGCCTTCCCGCCGGGCATAATATCAAACGATGTGGCCCCGAAGTAGCCGACATAGTTGGGCTCAAAATTTTTCATCAACTCCCCCGGCACCGCGCCGTGAACCACGGGAATCCAGCCCGCGATCAAATTAAGTTCGGTGTTTTTTTCCGGCGTGGTGGCGAATTGCAGAAATTCCACACACAGATCCAGATGGCGGGTATAGCGGGTGATGCCGAAGGCAAAACCGGTTCCCGCGGCCGCCTCGGAACTGCGTCCCACCGCGTATTCCCCGAATTGTTCATCCTCGGCGGTGATCACGGGCAAATCAAATATTCCCACCTCAAAACGTTTGTCTGCGGGTTGATTTTTGATATTGTTTAAATAACTCAACGCATCCCAACTGCCGGAGGTGATCATGGCCGCTTTTCCCTGCACAAAGGCGAATCCGGAGTCTTCGCGACCCAGGGCCATGAATCCTTTCGGGAAAAAGATCGCCAGTTGTTGCACCGCGTCAATAGCCGCCGCATATTCCGGGGTCCACGGCGTGAAATCCCCGCGCAACATGGCCATCAGCTTCTCCAACCCGTCGGCACCGCCGCTCCGATCCAGATCGAATTTTCTCGCCAGATTCCCCGTCAGGTTTGCCATATATCTGTGTTTAAACACATTCACCTGGTATTTGGACGAGGCGATCGGCAACACCTCCTCGCCGGACTCCTGCGCGTAGCGTTGAATCCCTTTGGCAAATTCAAGAAGTTCCGCATAGGATTCCGGTGGGCGCGAGTGACCCAGTGCCTTTTGAAACAGGTTTTTGTTGTAATACATCCGGACGGTAAAGGTGCTGAATCCCACTCCGAAATATTCCTGAAACGTTTCCTGATACTGGCTCCGCAGCCCGTCGGTGAACGCGTTCATCCAGGGACCGTCCGCATACGAGGAAAGAGCTTCTTTCAGTTTCTGTTCGTCTTCCGACAGATTATCGGCGGATTCCAATTCATTCAGGCGGGCCTGATTGAACGGATTGGGCTGCTGCAGGTACACGGAAAGCGGATGGAAAAAACGTCCCAGATATTCAGTGGGAAACATACCCGTTTGAATCATGTCCGGCGCCGTTCCCCCTATCAACTGGGTGGTGACATATTGATTGTAGGCCCGCTCGGGAATGGGGATCTGGACAACCTCCACGGTCTGTCCCTGTTCCTTTTTGTAGGCTTCGAATTGTTCGATCAGACTCTCCAACCCATCCCGCACCCCCAGTTCGAGTTGCCAATGCACCAGACGGATCACATCCGCGCGGGACTCCTGCCGTTTCGCGCTGATCACATTCCAGAACGCCCCCGCGTAACACACCAGCAAAATAAACAAACCCACATAGTTAACCCATGCGGCTCCTCCATCTTTATTCGATTTACCCATTAGTTTCTCTCTCCTTTGACCGCGAACAATTCATCCAGAATCTCATCGGTCACCCCGCCCAGACGCAGTTCCCGCACTTCGTCACGGGTGATGGCGTTATACAGAATCGCTTTTTCAAGCGCGTAATAGGCCATTTGACTGTTTGAATATTCCGTCGCCAACCTGCGGTAAAAATGCCCGGCTTTATCGGGCTGATTCAAAGTGTTCTCATAAATGTTCGCCAATCGGTACAATTGGGAGGCCTGGGATGCATAATTGGTGGAGTGGGCGCTGCCGATGGTGGTATAACGCTCGTAATGAGCAACCGCGGATTCAATTACATCCGCTCGAAAATAAATATCGCCAAGTAAACTGCTTAAGATGGGGACCAGCAGCGGGCGGTCCGTGGACACCTCCACTTCCGACAGCTTCTCTTCCGCCTCCCGCGCGGCCGCAACGGATTGTTCGGAGCCGAATTCCCCCATTACCAACACCACCTTGCGCAGTAACGCGTCCTGCCCGATGACCGAATGCAACCGTTCCTCAATCAATTGATCCAACAAAGCCAGCGCCGCGTCCTTTTCACCACGGCTGATATGAAGATCCGCCAGATTGGAGCGGACCAAATCCGCAACCTCGGTTTCCGGACCCGCCGCCAAAATTTCTTTATACATCGCCTCCGCCCCCGTCAAATCGGATCCGGACTCGGCGTATTGCCTGATCATGGCCAGCCCGAGTTTCGCCTCCAGTCCCCGTGATGTCCCCTCCTCTTTCGACAACACCTGATTAAAATAACTCTTCGCCTGATCCAGGGAGAGAAATCGATACTCCTCCCAGGCCCGCTCCAGCATGTCCGTTGGTTGAGTCGGCCCGGATTCATCCGCGAAGCCCACCCATAGAAATGATAATAGAACGAAGAAAAACGGGAAATAGCGAAATCTAAACATGATGGGCCTATTTACAGAAAAGAGGATATCGGAGTAAAGAGAAAAAACCGGAAAAGGGAAACCACACAATCAGAGCTCCGCGGGGTTGGCAAGCTGATTCGCCATTTTGGGATTGTACTCCGCTCCGGCAGGGACTAAACATCTTTCATTATGACAAAAACCAAACTCAAATTTTCTTTCATCACCCTGGCGGCGCTGTTCCTGGTGCTGTTTTCCGGCGTGAACCTGAAATCCAACTCCGACTCAATGTCCAATCTGCAGATGTATGCCTGGGGCGCGATCTTCGTCGGATCCTGCCTGACCGTGGTCAAGGGGATCAGATACCTGGGTAACCCGGAAATCAAATAGCCTCCTCCCCCGCAGGCGCCATGAAGTTCTGGACCCGCCGGGACGTTGTTTGTTTTTGGATCACCTTCGCGGTGGCGCTGGCGGTGTATGTGTATTCCCTGCCGCCCTCCATCACCCTGGAGGATGCGGGAGAACTCGCGGTCGCTGCCGATCATCTCGGAGTTCCACATCCCCCGGGCTATCCGCTCTGGACCCTCCTGGCCTGGTTTTTTCAATTGATTTTTCATTTCGCTCAGTTCCGGGGCTATCCCAACCCGGCCTGGGGAATCGCTTTCATGAGCGCCTTTTTCGGCAGCCTTGCCTGTGGGCTGACGGCGGTGTGCATCCGGAAACTCTGCCACCTCCTCACGGAGCCCCCCCCTGAACCCTCAAAACGGAGTTCCAGGGTCATAAACAAAATTTTCAGCGATCCTGACCGACTACGGGACATTCAGGCCGCCGGCACCGATGTCTGGATGGGCGTCGCCGGCGGTCTGCTGCTGGCATTCTCCCCCCTGATGTGGTCGCAATCGGTCATGATCGAGGTGTACAGCCTCAACGCATTTTTTGTCTCTGCACTCCTGTTGCTGGTTTTGAAATACATTCAGGATCCCCGGGACTCCACCCTCTATCTCACCGGATTTCTGTTCGCGCTCGGCCTCACCAATCATCACAGTCTCCTCTTCCTGGTGTTTTTTCTGCTCGCGGGTCTGTTCGCGGCCCATCACCGGTTCCTTCCCCGGAAATCCGGGTGGCTTCCGATGGCGAAAAAGGGCCTGATTCTGCTGGGCTTGGGACTGCTCGGGATCAGCCTGTATCTATACTTGCCCCTCGCCTCCCGGCACAATCCGCCGATAAACTGGGGGAACACCCAAACGTGGGAAGGCTTCAAGCACGTCGTCACCCGTGGACAGTACGACCGCTTCAGTCTTGCGGACAACCTGAAGGAGATCGCGAACAGCGCCACCCTGTCCGCAGACTCCGATGCCGCCCCGGAAGATCTGGAGCGGATTCATCTTCAACGAACCCGGTTCGTGCGGATGCTGGGAGCCTATTTTCACGATCCGGGCTGGAAAACCTCCATTGCCAGTCAGTTCAGTTGGCAATTTCCGCTGGAGCCGGACGATCCCGCCGGCACCCGCCCCCCCCCGCCCGAACGCAACATCCCCCTGGCCCTGATCGGCCTGCTTCCTCTGCTTTGCTTCCCCGCCTTTCCTGCGAAAGCCCGCGGATGGTTCATCTGCTCCATGGTGGCGTTCTTTTTTGTCAGCGTGGTCTTCCTCACCCTCCAATGGCCGGAACTGACCCACAATGATCTCTGGGTAAAGCGCGTGCAGTACATCCCCTCACACATTCTCTTTGCCATCTGGATGGCTCTGGGCGCCTATCTGTTGATACTCCTCCTCTATGCCGTCCTGCCCAAACGGTCGACCCTGCGGATATCCGCTATCGGCTTCACCTCTCTGTTTGTCCTCTTTCCCCTGCACAAAGACGCCCGCGATCCGGCGCATCTGGAACATCTCGGCAGTTCCAATCTGCGCGGGCACGATTTCGGATGGGAATACGGATTCCACATGCTGAGGGGCGCAAACGGAATTCTGCTCGACGAACTCGCCCACCACCCGGATCCCGATGCCCTGCTCGACGATTGGGCCATCAACCACCTCCGCGAACGTGAATTTCCAGCCGAATCGCTCCACTCCCTGCAGGAACACCGGGGACTTCCCCGCATGCCCTACTCCGAATTCCGCAAACAGATTTCGCGCCCTCTGCATCTCTCCGAAGCCAATGCCCGTCTGCTCCGGGAAGCGGCTACCATGGCCGCCTTTCGCGCTCTGTCGCCGGAGGAGCAGTCGGAACGCCTGGTGTACCTGCATCGCCCGCTGCCCGACTGGAACTATCCTCCGGAAATGGATCAGCACGGTATTCTGTTTGGCGGAACGGACCCTGGACGCTTCGTTCCCACCTACATGGTGTTCAGCGCCCACTGTCGGCCCGACCTGTTTGTGCTCACCCAAACCGCCCTGGCCGATCCCACCTATCAGACCACCCTCCTCAACTTCTATGGGGACCAACTGACCTTGCCGGACAGCCTCGACAGCAACCGGGCCTTTCTCGAATACGGCAACGAACTCCGTCTGTTCGATCCCGAAGCCTTCTATCAGCTCATGAGTAACGGAGACACCCTGGCGGTCAGGGGTGTGCGCGAGGTCAACCGGGTCAACGGCATCATCAGCCGCTGGATTGTCGGGCAAAACGCTCCCCGGCACAGCTTTTACCTTGAGGAGGCCGTGCAAATGGAATGGATGATTCAGCATCAGCGCCCCCACGGACTGATCTTCAAACTGGAACCGGAACCCGTGAAACTGAATCGGGTGGAGATGCGCCGCGACCTGGCATTCTGGGAATGGCTCGAAGAGCACCTCACGGAGAACGAAGCCTCCCCCTCCCGGCGGAATCGCTATCAGCGCGACCTGGCCGTGCGTAAAACCTATGCCAAGCTGCGCCTGTCACAGGCATGGAATTATTTTGAACGGGGCCATTGGCGGCAGGCCGAAACCGCTCTGGAGCAGGCCCTCCGCCTCCACCCCGCGAATCCCGAGACCTCCCTCCGCGCCGGGGATTTGTACATGCGCATGCTGAAATTCGACCGGGCGGAGGAGATTCTCACCCAATTCGCCCGTCACGATCCCCACAATCCGCAGGTGGAGTATTTCAAGACTTCGCTGAAAAAACTGCGTGAACTCAACAACATGCGGCTTGAACTGGAGCGCACCCACCGTCTTCGCATCACCGGAAACACCACCCTGCAACTCCTCATGATTTACGGTCAATTGGAGATGCAGGGTCCCATGCTCGAAATGGCGGATCTGCTGTTGCGGCTTCCCAAAGTGCATATGGATTTTTTCATCCACCTCGCCGAGTTCATGCGGACCCGCGAAAACAAGGCGTACTACGTGAAAGCGATTGAGGAATGGGCCGCCCGCAGCCCGCGGGATCCCCGCGCCCACATCGAACTCGCGGTCATCGCCCTCGCCGAAGAGCGTCACCCCGATATGATGGAACATCTCGTCCACGCCATTCAGCTCGATCCCGACACCGCCCGCCCCCTCATCGCCCGCGACCCCCGCTTCATCGACATCCATCACTGGACCCAATTCAAGCGGTTGGTGGAGTAAGCAACGCCTCCGCATAGCCTTCCGCGATGCCGGCGGGCGAAAAACGGCTCTCGGCCAGAGCGCGGGCCCGCTCTCCCATTCGCTGGCGCTGTTCGGGATCCCGGAGGAGCCGCCGCAGCTTTTCATCGAATTCCCCGCCGCACCCGGGATCGAACAAATATCCGGTCTCCCCCTCCTCCACCACTTCGCACACCCCGTCCAGCCGCACCGCCAGTATCGGGAGTCCGGCCGCGAGGTTGTGCACCAGGGTGCTGGTCACATGAAAATGGTCTCCCGGCAGCCCCCGCCGCATCACCACCCCGATGTCCGCCGCGCGCAGCGCGTCCGCAATATCCGACAGGTCGGGCAGCCAGCCGCATAAAATCACCTGCGCCTCCAGGCCCAACTCCCGTCGCCGCCGCCGGAGAGTCCGCATCTCCGATCCATCTCCGATCAACAGCAGTTTCACTTGCGGAGAGGTCGTCTTCACCCGGGCCATCGCCTCCACCAGTCGGACATTCCCTTTGTTGGGATGCATGATACCGTGATGGACCAGGACCACGTCCTCATCCGTCAGCCCCCATATCCGCCGCAACTCCCGGCGGCGATCCGGATTTGTCCCCGGGGTGAATGTCGTACTATCCACCGAGTCGGGAAGCACCCGGATCCGGTCCGCCTCCACCCCTTCGGAGATTAAATATCGTTTAGCCGATTCCACCCGGGTGAAAATCAGATCCAGTCCGCGCCAGGCGCGATGGTCCAGCGCCTGCACCCATCGGCCCGGCCCCCTCAGGCAGCGGTACCGCATCCAATAAAGTTCGATAAAAAAGTCATGCACCGTGAAAGACAAATGTCCCTTGTAGGTTTTTCGCAACAGCCAGGCGCTCAGCGGCAGGGTTTCATCCACGAACACCCGGTCAAACCCCTGCCGTTGCAGACGACGCCCCAGCCAGGGGAGATACGCGAGCCACAGGACGGCCTTCACCCGCTTGTCCCACTCGGAGGATCGTCGCACGCGGACGGGGATTTCGTGAATGTGCACACATTCGGCGAGCCCCTCCGGCAAGGACCTCCCGCCGCGAAATCCGAAATGATGCACCTCCGCGCCGCCCTCCCGCAGCCGACGAAGCAAAGAAGGAAGCGCCGGCAGAAAATCCACGTGTTCCCCGCATCCATATCGAAACAAGATCGCGATTTTCGGGAGTGACGGTTTCATACACCCTCAGAGAATCTGTTCGTGTACCCAGTGAGCGGCACCGGAACATAAAACAAAATCAGATTTTCCATCAAACATACTCCTTCAACCGGGTTAAATACATCACCACCCGTGTAGAACTCTTTTCGAACGGGTACCCGACTCAGTAAAGCAAACCAGACGAAACGGCGCGAGAAAAATAGTGGAATGTCCCCAAGTTCAACTCTTGAATATCCGGGCGTTGTTGATAGGTTCACCGGATGTCAGGAAGCAGCTTCGGAACTTTATATCGTGTCAGCACCTTCGGTGAATCTCATTGCGCCGGAGTTGGTGCCGTCGTGGATGGATGCCCCCCCAACCTGGAACTGTCCGAGGCGGATATTCAAATCCAGTTAACCCGGCGGCGGCCGGGCCAGAGTAAGGTCAACACCCCCCGGGACGAGAAGGATCAAGTCCGCATCCTCTCCGGTATCGAGAACGAGCGCACCCTCGGCACCCCCATCGGCCTGTTTGTGGCCAACGAGGATCAGCGGCCCAAAGATTACGGCGAAATGAGCCAAATTCCGCGGCCTTCTCATGCGGATTACACTTATCAGCAAAAATACGGCATCCGCGCCTCCAGCGGCGGCGGACGCAGCAGCGCCCGCGAAACCATCGGCCGGGTGGCCGCCGGCGCCATTGCGGAAAAATGGCTGCATGAAACCCATGGCATCGACATAATCTCCTGGGTGAGCGCCTGCGGCGAGTTGGAACTCAGCGATGTGAACCCCGAAACCATCACCCGGGCGGACGTGGATCAGAACATCATCCGCTGCCCCGATCCCGCCCTGGCCGAGCAAATGATCGAACAGGTCACCGCCCTGCGTGAAGAGGGAGATTCAGTGGGCGGAGTCCTCACCTGCGTGGTGCGGAACTGCCCGGCGGGCTGGGGAGAGCCGGTGTTCGACAAGCTCGAAGCCAAACTGGCGCAGGCCATGATGTCCATTCCCGCCACCAAAGGCTTCGAAATCGGCTCCGGTTTTTCCGGAGCGCGTATGAAAGGATCGCAACACAACGACCCCTTCGTGATGAAAAAAGGCCGCCTCGGCACCTCCACCAATTTCAGCGGCGGCATCCAGGGCGGCATCAGCAACGGCGAACCCATTCTCTTCCGCCTGGCCATCAAACCACCGGCCACCATCAGCAAAGCCCAGGCCACCTCCACCTTCGACGGTGACCCCGCCGTGCTCGAAGCCAAAGGCCGCCACGA
>JBBDRC010000038.1:48053-54181 GCA_040905625.1 Kiritimatiellia bacterium | reverse complement strand
GTGTTTTCCCCTTCAGCAAGTCATCCAGCCGCTCCCGGAACTCTTCCGAGCCGATAAACCAGCCGCGTTTGACCTGTTTTTCGAATTCACCCCGCCTTCCCGCGGCGGGGTCATCCTCGAAGCTCATACTCCGCTCCATCTGTCGGCGATAGGCCGCCAGGGTTCCGGAGACGCCCTCTTGCAATCCCCAGCTTTTGAGCACTTTTTCCCGCACCAGCCATTCCGGTCGTTTTCGGGCTTTTCCGACATAGGCCGGATAGCTGCTCCAGGGATACGATTCAAGGGGCTGTAGCAGCCCTTCTCCGCAGAGCTTCGCCCGATATGGGTTCAGATGGATATAGGAGCTGATTTGCTGGAAATACTCCAATCCGCCCTCCCGGGGATCCGTCTGCACCGGAATCGCCTTATAACGGCCCTGGAACAGGTGCCCCCGCCGCTTGAACATGGCATTGAAGCGCTGGGTGTACGCCCCCTGGAACCAACGCATACCCGCAACCAGATTTGCCTCGGGCGTCTCCAGCAACAGATGGTAATGGTTCGACATGAGCACGTATGCGTGGATCAACCAGCCCGTTTGATCACACGCCTCGGTCAGCGTCGACAGGAACAACCGCCTTCCATCGTCGTTGATAAAGGTCTCTTGGCCATTGTTTCCCCTGCACATGGCATGATAGATGGCTCCGGGGTATTCGATTCGAACAGATCTTGGCATAAAAACAAATTTATCATAGGGAGAGAATGCATGTCAATGTTAATATGTAAGGGCTGACCCTTTTATGACCCTTTTATTTCCTTTTATTTGACACTGGATTTCCTTTCAGGCTAAAGTAATCAGGTTTTCCGATAACAGATCTGTCGCACATGAATCAGGCCGGTGTCGAATCCGGCTTCACAGTACGCGAAATAATAATGCCATTTGCGTATAAAGCTGTCATCGAATCCCAGGGACCGGACTTCGTTCAGCTTCGCAAAAAAATTGAATCGCCACCGGCGCAGGGTCTCCGCATACGCGGTTCCGAATTCGAAGTGACTGATCTCCTCGAACGTGGTTTCCAAAGTGCTCATGCGCTTCAGCAAACCCGGACTGGGTAAATGTCCGCCGGGAAAGATGTGCTTGCGGATAAAATCCACACTCCGGTTGTACCCGTCATACCGCTCGTCGGGTATGGTGATCGCCTGAAGGACAAACCGCCCTCCGGGGGCCAGCAGCGAATGGACCGTCCGGAAATAATCAGGTAAAAATTCGTGCCCGACCGCTTCAATCATTTCGACGCTGATCACATGATCAAAGCGGCCGGTGATGTCCCGATAGTCCTGTAATCGAATTTCCACCCGATCCTCCAGACCCGCCTCTTTCACCCGACGCCGGGCCTCCTCCGCCTGCTGTTGAGACAAAGTGAGACTGGTGACTCTGCATCCGGTGGTTTTCGCCATCCGAATCGCACACGCCCCCCACCCGCTTCCAATCTCCAGCACGTGATCGTCCTGTTGAATGTTCAATTGTCCGATCAGACGATCCATTTTCCGCACTTGTGCATCCTGGAGCGAGTCGGAAGTCTCTGAAAAGATACCCGCGCTGTAGGTCAGGGTGGGATCCAGAAAGGTTGCATACAACGCGTTGCTCAGGTCGTAGTGTTCCTGAATATTCTTCACCGCATTTTCTTTAGTGTTGCTCCGAAGTTTATGCATCATGCGGTCCATTTTCCGAAGCACGGTCGACGTGCCCCTGGCCAACGGTCCCATTTCCCGCTGACTCCGCCCCAGTACCCGTATCAATGCGGTGAGATCCGAACTGCTCCATTTCCCTTCCATGAAGGTCTCCGCAAACGCCATCGCGCCTCCGAGGAGAATCCGTTTGGAAACAGAAGCGTCGTGAAACCGAAGATCCGCATGATCAAAATCGCTTTTCCCCACTTCAAGCAGGGTGCCGTCATGCAAGGTCAGGAGCAGCCTGCCGCCCTGCAATTGTTGAAATGCGTGAATTAAGAGACGATCCCAGTTTGAGAGGTGCTTACTGTTCGGAACTGTTGAGGTTATGGTTTGCGTGGAATCCATGGAAAAAATACCGATGTGGTTTGTTGGTAGGCGCGGTAGGCATCTCCCCGCGAGCGAAGCGACTGCCTCTCCGCATGGGGAACGCCCGTGAGAAATCGAAGAAAAAGAAACATAAAGAAGGGACCCGACAGGGTGAGGATCCACAACGAACCGCCCACGCCCATCGCCACATATCCGAACCAGTGCACCCACTCGAAAAAATAGTTGGGATGACGGCTGTAACGCCACAATCCCCGGGTGCACACCTGTCCACTGGTGCCGGGATCCGCCCGGAAACCCGCGAGTTGACGGTCCGCCAGGGATTCCAGTGCAATGGCCGAAATCGCGATCAACAGACCCATCGCATCGAAAACATCCGGGAAAGGACCGGATTTTTGTGCAACCGCCAGCGCGGGAATCATAAACAATCCCACCAGCAGAGCCTGCGCCAGAAAGAACCAGAGGAATTTCTGATTTGCCCGGGCTCCCCAGTGCGCGCGCAAATTCCGGTACCGGGCATCTTCGGGTTTGTCGCCCAACAGACGGTCTATCAGGATGTGGGAGGCCAACCGGGCCGCCCAGCCAAACAACAGCAGCGACACCGCCAGTGAACGTAAAGAAAAGGGGGCGGTCGCCAGGATCACCACTGCGGACACCGCCATGCCCGCCGACCATCCAAAATCCACCCAGCCCGCATTGTGGGTTTTCACCGCATGCCGCCACAAAGCAAGCTGCAGCAGCGCGGCAAGCAGCATTGAAATGGATAGTGTCAAAATCATTGTCAATAGTACGGAGACAGAATCCTCTAACTTACACCCGAAGTCCCGGAATGTCTCACGGCTTGACGATGGGACTTAAAAACCCTAGGTAGAGCACATGACAGCACAAAAATTGGATGGAAAATCGGTGTCCGCGGAAATGCGGGCGGAAATAAAGCAGCAAACCGGCGAGTTGATCGCCCGAGGCATACGCCCGGGACTGGGAGTGATACTGGTGGGAGACGATCCGGCCAGCCGAAGTTACGTGTCCGCCAAGGAAAAAGCCTGTGAACAGGCGGGAATTCTCAGCCGTGAAGTCCTGCTCCCCGCCGAAGCCGGCAAAGCGGACATCCTGGATCAGGTTCACCGCATGAACGAGTCGGATGAACTCCACGGGA
Organism: Kiritimatiellia bacterium; assembly: GCA_040905625.1. GTDB lineage: Bacteria > Verrucomicrobiota > Kiritimatiellia > SS1-B-03-39 > UBA6053 > UBA6053. The sequence continues at coordinate 50,991 of JBBDRC010000038.1, read as the reverse complement.
TCCTGGTGCAACTCCCCCTCCCCGACACCTCGATTGAGGAGGAGGTGCTGAACACCATTCTCCCGGAAAAAGATGTGGACGGTTTCCACCCCGTGAATGTGGGCCGCATGATGCTGGGACTGCCCACCTTTCTCCCCTGCACCCCGCACGGGATCCTGCATTTGCTCAAGCGAAGCGGGTTCTCCACCGCCGGAAAACATGTGGTGGTGGTCGGACGCAGCAACATTGTGGGCCGCCCTCTGGCCAATTTGCTCAGTCAAAAACACGACCTCGGCAACGCCACAGTGACCGTATGCCATACAGGAACCCCGGATATCGCCTCGTTCACCCGGCAGGCGGATATCGTGATCGCCGCCGTGGGCCGCCCGAATGTGATTACAGCCGATATGGTGCGCGAAGGCGCGGTCATCGTGGATGTGGGTGTTAACCGGGTCGAGGACGACACCCGGCCCCGCGGCTACCGTCTGGTGGGCGATTGCGCGTACGACTCCATGCTGGACAAAGTGGCCGCGATCACCCCGGTACCGGGCGGCGTCGGTCCCATGACCATCACCATGCTCCTGTTTAACACCCTGGAATCCGCCCGCCGCCATCTTGCCGCGCGGGCGTAACCCCCTTTCCATGCAAACCATCCACCGCTACATCCTCCGGGACTATTTGGTCAATTTCGGTATGGCCCTGGCCGTCACCACCCTGGTGCTCTATCTGGGTGCCATTATGCGGGGACTGGATTACGTGGCCCGCGGGGTCCCCGGGGGTCTGTTGATATTGATTTTCACCCTGAAAATTCCCTATATTCTCACCTTCAGCATTCCCATCAGCACCGTGGTCGCCAGTCTGCTGCTCTTCGGACGATTATCAGTGGACGGCGAATTCACCGCCATGCGCTCCGGCGGACTCAGCACCTGGCAAATCATTTCCCCGGTGGTCCTCTCCGGCACCCTGCTCTCTTTGTTGACATTGTTCATTCAGTACGAAATCGCCCCCGAAAGCCGGTTTGCGGAACGGCGGGCACTGGTCAATGTGGAGGAACTCGATCCGGTGGATCTGCTCGACGAGGGCCGCTTTGTCCAATTTCCCACTTTGGATATTTATGTCACCGAAAAAAACGGACATGAACTCAAAGAGGTGGAGGTGATTGAACTGAGCGATCCTGTCACCCGTCAGGCCGTTCAAACCATCCGGGCTCAGGAGGGCACCGTCACTCTCTACCCGGATGAAAAACTGATGCGGGTGAAACTCAACAATGTTCAGGTGCAACATCCGGACTCCGAAAACCGGGGAGACCTCACTCTGGCCCGAATTATTGATATGGACACCTACGAATTCAATGTCAGTTATCAGGAATTGATGGACAGCGGTACCATCACCCGAAACATCAAGGATATGCGCGCCAAACAATTGGGGGCCGCCATTCGGGACGTGGACAGTTTCTTCCCGAATCTCGACCCCGTCCGACGCGAAAAAATGCGTATGCGCGCGATAATAGAATATCATAAACGCATCGGACTGAGCATGGCCTGTCTCAGTTTCACCCTCATCGGTATTCCTCTGGGCATGACCTCCAGCCGGAAGGAATCACATGCGGGCATGCCCATTGGGCTCGGCATGGTCATTGTTTTTTATGCATTTATTGTCACCTCAAACAGCCTGCGCGACCTCCCCTGGCTTTTCCCGGATTACATTGTCTGGATTCCCATTATCGGAACCCAGCTTGCGGGACTGCTCATGATTCGACGAATTCCCTGACCCTTCACTGAGGTCTTTCCGGTAAGTTAATACCGCAACCCGCGAACCTTTGATATGAAAAACACCAACCTGATCATAGGAGCCGGAGTAAGCGGCCTCACTGCCGCCCGCATCCTTGCCTCCCGAAAAATGGACGTACAGCTTGTGGACAAAGGCCGCGGGGTCGGCGGCCGGGTCGCGACCCGACGGCTGGGCGAACGGGATGCGGTACGCGGACGCTGGGATCACGGCGCCCAGTTCGCCACCTTCCGCAGCACCTCCCTCATGGCACAACTCCGGGCCTGGGGCTGTCTGGATTGCATGAGTTCCTGGTTGCCCGGCCACAACGACCCCGAACTGGACCGCCGCCGCCCCCTTGCGGGAATGAATGCCTTCGCCAAAGCGTTGGCCGGAGACCTTCCCGTCCATCGATCCCAACAGATTGTCCGCTTGGAAAAACAGGAACCGGGCTGGATCGCCCATTCCAGTCAGGGGGAACCCTTTCATGCCGCCCGCCTGATCAGCACCCTGCCCGTTCCGCAGTTCCTGGATCTTGTCCGGGCATCCTCCCTCGAACTGGAACCCGCCGAACGCCGGATTCTCGAACAGGTTCGCTACGAACGCACCCTCACCCTGCTGGCGGAACTGGATGGACCTTCGGGGTTGGAAGAGAACGGGTATGTGCGGGTCCACAGCGGAATCCTGGAAACCCTGATCGATCAGCAACAAAAAGGCATCTCAGCCGCACCCGCCCTCGTCGCCCACGCCGCGCCAGCCTTCAGTCTGGAGTGGTACGAACGCGACCGCGCCACCGCCGCCAGCGTCCTCCGCGCCGCAGTGCAGGAAAAAATCCAGTCGCACATCCTCAACACGCAGATCCACGGCTGGAAATTCTCCAAAGCCATTGATCGCGTCCCCCGTCCCTTTCTGGAACTCTCCAACGGCCTGTTGCTGGCGGGAGACGGCTTCTGCGCCGGAGACGAAACAGCCGCCCCCGATCTCCCGCCCCGCATCGAAAGCGCCATGCTCTCCGGCCGCGCCGCCGCTTTGCATCTGGCTGGTGGCTTCAGTCATCACAGGTAACACGTCAAGCGCTCGGCAGCTTCAGCCAGCAGGTATCACGTCAAGCGCTCGGCGGCTTCAGCCAGCAGGTATCACGTCAAGCGCTCGGCAGCTTCAGCCAGCAGGTATCACGTCAAGCGCTCGGCGG
>JBBDRC010000038.1:42011-47953 GCA_040905625.1 Kiritimatiellia bacterium | reverse complement strand
TATCACGTCAAGCGCTCGGCGGCTTCAGCCAGCAGCTATCACGTCAAGCGCTCGGCGGCTTCAGCCAGCAGCTATCACGTCAAGCGCTCGGCGGCTTCAGCCGCTGAGCAAGACGATTCAATCCACGATCCGTGACCATAGCCCCGAAAAGTGAACCGCGCGGGGACTTCAGTCCCTGCGCGGAACGATTCATCTTACCCGCTCTACCGAAAACCCTCAATCCACCTGGCACCCTCCGGATACCCCGCACCCCTCTCACCCGTCCAGTAGGGATTAAACTCCAGCCGTTCCACCTGTTCCAGCGGAATCGTCCACACGCCGATCCACCCTTCCCTTTGAATGCGAATCCCCTCCGCGTCGGCGGACATCATCTCAGCGATGAAGGTCTCGGCACCCCCGTTCAACTTCAGCCGAACATGACCGGCTTTTCGCTTGATTCGCTCCTCCCGGTCCGCCGCAACGTCGAAGCCCTGAATGCGGTTCGGCGCCAACGCGAATGACTCATCCGATCCCGACGGGGTTATCAGCCAATGCCCATCTTCGGACAAACCGCTCCAGGCTCCCTCCAACTGATCTCCATTCGAAAGCCACACCCGCGGACCCTCTTCCGATGAGACCGTATCGGGTTGAAACGAAAACCTGGACGGGAGATCGTAGAGCGTCCATTCACGAATCAACAATCGGGAACTCCCCCCGTTCACGGAAAATGTGATCATCGGTTTGTAGCTTTCTGTCGTGAACGAGCCGTCGGTATCTTTCCACTCGTGGGCCACCACGTCATTCGCCCGGATACTGAGCAGTCTTTCCGGGTGGCTGAACTCAAACACAAATCGGATATCCCCGTTCTCGTCGGGCACTGCGGACGGAAGGGCGATTTGGTGCGTACCCGAACGTTGGGGATCCGTCACGCTCAGAATCCACTGGTCTCCGCGCTGCATGAGTTGCAACATTCGGTAGCCTCCCTCCTCTGTCGGCAGGGCGGTAAGGGAAATTCCCGCTCCACCACTTGTCCGGTCGGAAGCCGGCACATGAATGAGAACCGAAAATCCGAAGGATTCCTGAACGTCGGTCAGACGTTTCTGCACCATCCCCCTCCGTGTCAGCCACCATCCTTCCGTTGACGCGACGAAATTGTTTTCGTTTCCCGTCAACACCGATTCACTTCGATTGGAATACACCCAGTCGTCCATGGAGGACGGGCCCCGCTCCAGCAGGTTTTCGCCCGGCAGCCGCTTCTGAAGACTCATCACCTGTGGCATCCGTATCCGGATCCGATCGCTCCACTCCGTTTTCAGCAAAAGTTCGTCATTGGTTTTCTCCAGCAGTTGCCCCGAGAGGGTGTCCCCGTTTGAAAGTGTAAGAGTCCACCCTTCGCCGGGGGGAGGAGGGCGATGCCTGCACAGGAGTCGATCCACATATTTGCCGTGAATGCGCAGGGGGCTTTTTTGCCGGCCCGTTTGAAAAATCACCCGCTCCGCATCCTGCCCCAGATAGGTGCCCGAAAGTTGGTCTCCGTTCAATAAACGGAGGTGGTGGGGAGGCGTCCGGGTGTCGGCCGCAGGTCGCGCCTTCTGTTGACCGGGTTGGAAATCAAGCACGTGAATTCGTTCCAGAGGAATCTTCAATTCCTCATCTGTCCACTCCGCACGCGCACGCAGAAGCCTCTGTTCGATTGCCACCGGCTTCAGTAGTATGTGTTCTTCCGAATGATGGGTGAAGTACCGCACGGGGTCTGTGAATGCGGATCTGGATGTCCGCTCCGGGTCATCGGGAAACACCACCTCGACAACATCCGCCCGATCATGGGAAGCCACATCCACACCGTCCCCGGATTGAAAAAAAACCGCATCGGCTCCAATCTCATGCAGGGTTCCCCTCACCTCCCGGCCGTCGGAAAGAATCAACAAGGCGTCCGAACGGATCGCGGGCATCGAATAACCCGGAGGAACCGGTTTCCCCGACCAGCGCAGTACCCGCAGGGCATTCAACCAGACAGGATCGATTCCGGAGGTGGACCGGATGTGAATCGGCGAACCCGACCCCCTCAACAGGGTGCTCATATGCTCCACATCCCAGGTTTTGATCCGTTGGTCATTCAGAAAAAGTGTATACTGGTTTTTCTCCATGTCCCCATACAACCGGAGCGTGTAGAGGGAAATCTCCACCGGATTCGCGGCCTGCCAGGATTCCACCCGGAATCCCTGATCCACGACCCTTCGAAACCAGGCGGCAGAAATCCGGCGCTCGGACAGTTCCAGCACCACGCGACCCGGATTTTTCCGATCCTCGTCATCAAAGAGTTGAATCTGGACCTGAAAGTCCTCATCGGGCACCCGAAGCTCCATCTCCACCAGAAAGCTTTCGGGATAGGACACCGGGACTGTCGTATAGGGCGGGTCGCCCGTACGTAATTGTGTTCGCCCCGCCAGCGAAGGCAGCACATTATCGGGCGGGACGGGTTGGGCCCACAGCCGCTGCCGGTCGTAAAAACGGATCGCATGCAGTTCCCGCATCTCCACCGTCAGTGATTGCTTCCACAGGGTGGTGACCCGCAGCCCGTCCTCCACCCGACCGGACACCTCCCGGGCAAGCAGGGTGTCCCCCGATTTCAGATGCAGAATCAAAAACGACTCCAGTGGATCGTCCGCCGGACCCGGCTGAAGGTAATGGGACAGTTCCGATATCGGAAGCTCCACCTCCGCATCGGCCCAGTAGGGTTGAATCCGCAAAGTTTTTTTTGAGGCCGAAACCAGGTTCCCGGACAGCAGATCTCCGCCCCGCACTGCCAGCCCGGCCCGCAAAGAGTCCATTCCGGATTGGGCCGCCGCCTGACACCCGAAAAGAAACCCCAAACAACACAGAACAGCCCTGTGCATACATTTACCTTTCATAGATCGGCATCAGTCGGTAATTCAGGGCCATGGACAACAGTGCGCCCGCAGTGGCGAATGTGGAGCCTCTGGGGCCGCTCCAGGAGCCGTCCCGTCCCTGGGTGGCCCGGAACACCCGGAACACGCGTTGATTCCACAATTCCCATTCCTGCATATCCCCCTGGAACAGGGCCTGGGACAAATAATAAAACTGGTAATAGGGATATGAACTGGAGGTCTGATCCTTGTTCTCCCGCAGATACCGGAAATTTGAACGGGAGGCCTCCGATTGATAATCATTTGCCAGACTGAACAGCAGACTGCTGATGGCGGTGCGCACGGTGTTGCCCCCCCCGGATTGACTGGTGTACGCCACCCCGCCGTCGCCACTGGTGGAATTGGCATAAAACGCCAGTCCGCGTTCAAACGCCTTGTCCGGCACATGTACTCCCGCATTCCGGGCCGCGAACAACGCGACCATCGGCGCCCCCGAGACCGTGGTGTCCGCATCTTTGGAGACCGGGGTGTAGCGCCACGCTCCCAGCGGATTCTGCTCCTGCGACTCCAGGATCAACTTCACCGCTTTTTGCAGGGCCTCCCCCACGTCCGGCTCCTGCAGGTGACCGTACAGTTCCGCCAATGCCAGCGTGGCGAACCCGTGATTATACATAGAGTTTCCAATGTACCCGGTGGAGGTGTCCTGTTGACTGAGAATATAGGTGGCTCCCCGTTTGATCACCTGCCGATAGGGCCCGTAATTCGGATCTTCCCCACTGGCCAGAAACGTCAGCAAAGCCAATCCCACCACACCCGGCTGCTGATCATAGCTGCCCTCCCAATTTCCCTGTGCGGTTTGGGTGCCCGCCAGAAAGGCCAGACCCCGCCTGTACATCTCCTCCAGTTCCGGGGGGATCTCCCGCCCCACCTGCAACCCGCTGAGAGGAGACTGGGCCGTCCCGAACCGCATCAGCAACAGCATGCCCAACAACATCCGGTGAATATGTGTGGATCGCCTCATCGGTCTTCCTCCATCGCCTGAAAATAAGAATCCATCATGCCCCGGTATCGCCCGGGCCAGTGACCGGGATCCGCGGCACCGGCCTTGCTCCCTTCCTCTGTCCGTCCCTGTTGGGCACGGCTTTCTCCGGAAAGACCGCCCCGTCCCGGATCCCCGCCACCGGTGGACCCCTCTCCGCCCCGGGTTCCGGAAGGTCCGCCCGGAGCACTCGATGCACCCGCCATCATTTGCATGATCGCCTGCATCAGCGCCGCTGAATTCTGTTGCCCCCCCTCTGAACTCTCACTCTGTCCCCCGCCCATGCTCTGATCCAGCGCCTGCGCCAGCAGCTCAATCACCTCCGTTTGAACAGCGATGGTGTCCTGACTGGTCACCGACCGCCTCAAATTCACTCCCGCATTCATCATTTGTCCAGCCGCTATGCTCACCAGTTGCTTGGTTTCCTCTTTTTTCACCCGGTTTTCAAGCACCTGCAGTTCAGCCGCCATTGCGTATTGACGATCCGACAACTCCACCGCTTCGCGGTCATAGCTGAGGTTCTCCGGATACGACCCGTCCAGCGTGCGGGTATGCAAACGCAATTTCTCCTGCTGTTCGCGGGCCCGGATCAACGCGATCATGGTTTCCAGATCCTCCTCTTCACCCTCTCCGCCGCCCCCCCCTTCGCCTCCGCCGGAGGACTCATCCTCCGGGGACAGCACCGCGGCCCATTCCAAAAAGAGCCGGTTCCACTCCGCAGCCTCCGCCCCGGTCCGCCCCAGCGAATTCGCCAGAATCAACTCCCGCAACTCAGGCAGACGTTCGGTGTATTTTTCTCCGGTCATGCTCTCGGTCACCTCCCGAAGTTCCTCTTTGCGGGAACGCCGGAAAAACCCCTCCAGATCATCGAAAATATACCGGCTTTCCCTGAAAATCCCCGCCTGGGTGTCCGCCTTCTCCTGGATTACCGTTTTCAATTCCTCCGGCACCTGCTCCAGTGGCAATCCAATCACCTCCGGCAGAATCCGCTCCAATTCAGCGCGCACCTCGAACTGAAGCCTGGCCAATTCCTTGAACCGGTTCACAAAACTTTCGGACAGCGAATTTTCAATGGACTCGTTTAAATCCTCCTCCCCCTGCCGCATCGCGGCAAGGGCCTTCTCCTGTTCCGCGATGGCCTGATCCAGGTTTTCGCGCCTCTCCGCTTCCGCCTCTTCTCCCGAGTCGGACGAATTCTCCGCCGCCGACTCCATGGATGCCGCCGCGGCCTGCATCGAGGGAATCGCCGTCTGTTTCAATGCCTCCGAAATCGTGGCCCAGTCCGCGATTTGCTCATCGGTGACCTGATCATTTTTGGTCGCCTCCGCGATCAACCCCTCGATCCCCTTCACTGTATCGGACAAATCCCCGGATCGCGCCCGTTCCTCCACCGCCCGCTCCCGCAGCGTTTCACCCGTGGATTCATGCATCAGATCCTCCTCCGACCGTTCCGACGTGGCCCGGTTCGCGTCCACCGCCATGGATTCCTGTCGGATCGATTCATCCAGTTCCGCCTGATAGCGCTCCATTTGCTGCAGCAGCATTTTGGCATGATCCTCTTTGCTCAATACCAGAATGCGGAAACGCGCACTCTGGCTCGGTTCCCGGTCCGGATAAGCATCCAGACCCATTGCCACCACATCCAGGGAACTGCCCGGTCCATATCCCAGCCGCTCGGGCGAAAAGCGGATTCGTTCCGCACCCGACGTCCCGGTGATTTCCCGATCCTGCAGCACCTGTGCCGGCCCGCCGTTCTCCGACACCAGACGAAACCGGTTCCACACCCGCTTCAACCCGAAGTCGTCTCGGGCACTCACATCCAGTTCCAGAAATTCATCCGCCAGCACCGCCACCGCCGGAGCCAGACCACTCATCGACACCGCCGGTGGTTGATCCTCGCGCGCCACCAGTTCCACAGTGGCCTCCTGGCGCGGCGACAATCCCTCCCGATCCGTCCAGGAAAACGCCACCGTCCGCCCCTCCTCCACCTGACGTCCCGGAAATGCAAAATGTGTCCCGTCTATCACCGCCCGCTG
>JBBDRC010000038.1:0-41911 GCA_040905625.1 Kiritimatiellia bacterium | reverse complement strand
TCCCGGTCCCGGGTCATTCCCTCCGCCCGCACCCGCACCCGGGGCGCATCCGTCACCGTCTCCACCTGCTCGGGACCGCTCACTCTCGCCTCCACCCCCGATACAGGCTCTCCCTTGACGTGGGACACCTCCCCTTCAAATTCGAACGCCTCCCCGTGCGGCACCGCCAGTCGACCGGGAAAGCCGGACAAACGCACAAAGGTAAAGCGTTCAATCTGTTGATGAGGTTTCAGCCATCGCTGAAAACTGTTGAACGCCGCGTCCGGCACCACCACCAGATAGCCGGCCACCAGCGCGGACACCACCGCCGTGGCCACGCCCAGCTTGCGGACCCAGCGCAGGTCCAGCCGTTCTTCCGCGTGCACATCCGCCAGTTGGGTTGCGACCTGCCGGATCGCCGCCTTCCGCAGGGCCGGAGAGCCCGCCCAGGACTCGTTACCTCCTCCCGCCAATTCCACCGCGCCCAGCAGTCGGTCCCCCACCCGGGGGTCAAGCGAGCCCATGTAAGCGGCCAACCGCCGGGGACCGGGCCGGTCCACCATCCACCGTTTCACCCATGGCATCAGACTGGCCACCATCAAAACAGGAACCGGCACCGCCAACAGAAACCGCGCCCACGCGGGGGTCTCCCACAGACGATCCGACACCGACAGCAGTCCGAAACTCAGCAGGGGAATCAGACTCAACAAACCCAGCAGCGTCAGGGTGTTGATCCACCGCCATTTGCGTTCGAATTTCGTCAAGGCCCGCTGCAGTTCAGCGGGCAATTGTTGAGGTGTAAGGGGTTTTTCGCTCATATCCAGCCCTGCCGTTTACGTAAAATCCAGTACAATGCGAAAAATACAAACAGACTGGCCACCCAAAATGGATGCTGCCAGATCCGTTCCACCGTCAAGACCTGCTGCTCGCGGGGTAAACGGCGCAACCGCTCCAACACCTCCGCCGCCTCGGCCATGCCCGCCGCCTGTCCTCCGGTCACCTGGGCCATTTCCCGCAAATATCCCGGCTGCGTCGGTTCTCCGATTTTTTCGGGCACCTCACCCTCCACCGGCACTTCCGCCCGGAACCAGGGTTCCGATCCTCCCTCCGGATCCCATAACTCCACCTCGTATGTGCCGGGGGCCTGCGGACTCCATCGACTCTGATAGGTGCCGCCGCCCTCCAATCCGGTCACCGACGGGGACACCACATCTCCGCCTTCATGCCGAATTCTCAATTGAAACGGCGTTTCCTCGCTCAGGCCCATCGCGCCCCTCAGGGACAAGGTCAACGTTACATCCTGCCCCACCTGAGGCCGTTCGGGCTGCGTAAACAGGCGGGCACCCTCGTCCCCGAACATATGACGCTTATGCGCCATCCAGCGCACCACCTGGCCCCAAAAACGGTAATGGTACAAATCCTCCACGCCCCGGCGCCAGCGCCAGGCCGCATCGGTTCCCAGAAAAAGCACATGACCCGTCCCCGCATTGCGGGTGGCCAGCAACGGAATCCGCCCGCTCTCGTTGCGGCGTGAGTTGTGGGTCGCCAGCACCTCCGACCCCACCCGGGCCCGGATCACTCCCGCATACCAATGGAATCCGGGAAGATTGCGCCAAATGTTCAGATTCCGATTCGGAGATCCGTGCAGTTGCGTCAGTAAATGTTCCCTTCCCTCCCGGGTCAGTTCCATGCGCATTTCCAATTCACTGTTCATCCCCGCAGGTGTATCGGTATCATATTCCACAGGCATCAGGGAGGCGAGAGGCGTGTCCAGCAAACGCAGATGTCCCCCGCGCGGTCCGGGCAGAAAGACCAGACCGCTTCCCTGTTCCCTCACCAGCACGTCCAAATTCCGGATATCCTCCGGTTTCAATTCGCCGTCCCCCTGCCCCACATCCCCCACGAACACCACATCATAGCTCGACCACGCATCTCTCGTCTCCGGAAATTCGGCCAGGAAACCGGGTCCGCTCTGAATTCCGATTTCCGGATGAAACAGCAGGCTGTCCACCTCCACCCCCGGATCGCGTTGCAGGGCATTGCGCAGAAACCGATATTCCCAGCGCGGCACACTGTCGATCAACAACACCCGAATAGTGGTCCGGCGAATATCCACCTCCGCATCACGTTCGTTGTTGTCCAAAAACACTTCCACCGGATGCGGGTCCACCACCACCTTCAACGACACCGCACCCTCGGATCGGGGCACCCAGCGCAGCGATCCCTCCGCCGTGGAGCCCGCTCGAACCGTCAGGGACAACGCGGCCGCTTCCAAACCGTTCGCCAATAGACGCACCTGCGCGGGCACCGTGTCGGGCAGGGTGTTCCGTACGCGGATTGGCAACACCAACGCCTCGTTCATAATCGAATAACTGGGAAAGCGCACATCCTCCAGCACCAGATCCGGCAGACGGTTCCGGTCGCCCACTTCGATCGAATACGCGGGGATCTCCTCTGCGGACAGCCTCAATATCTCAGGCAAAGGCGACTCCACCGCATTGTGTCCTCCGTCGCTCAGCACCAACACCGCCGCCAACTGATCCAAATTACGGGCCGCAGCCAGGGCTGACTGGAAATTCGTCTCCTTGAAGACCGGTTTGTCCGCATGCCCCATCTCCACCACCTGAATCTCCACCGCCTCCGCCAATGCCTCCCACGCCTCGGACTGCATGAGAGTCTCCACCCACTCATTTCGAGTGATGGTTTCATTTCCGGAGAGCACATCCTGTGTCTGCATGCTGTCCGTCACATCGCGAATCACCGCAATCCGGGCCGCCTCGTTCCGCAAGGATCGGCGGTGAATCTCCGGCTGAAACAGGGTCAACAACAGCAGGATCGCCCCCAGCAGTTTCACTCCCTCCGTCAACAGGCGGTACGGAGCGAAATGAAGTTGCTTCAGATGATACAGGGAAATACCCAGATACACCAAAAACAAAAGCGATCCCGCCAGCAGCATTCCGCCGCCCGCATTCAGCACCCAACTGGTGTCCAGAGTTGTCATGCCGCAACGGATCCCGCCTTACGGCGGTCGACAGCCGACCCAGGCGTTTGAAAAGAACGGGAAAATCGCATGGGTTGTAGGTCGGTAACCCCTTCACTATTTTGGATCTTCGTTGCTCATGTGTACAAGCTGAAAATCATCTGAATCGTCTGAAGGTGGCAACCGTATATGTAAATGACTACTGACTATCCCTCCATCGCCCGCAATTTTTCCGCTCCGCGTTGTTTGCTGCGGACGGCGGTGTTGCGTTTGATGATTTTGTGCTTCACAGCTTTATCCAATGCGGAACAGAATTCCGCATAGGCGGTTTTGGCCGTGTCCGATTCACCGGCTTCAACGGCTTCATGGAATTTACGACGGGTGGTACGCATCCGGCTTTTCTTGGCGGAATTACGTTTTTGTGCGGCTTCATTTTGTTTAAGACGCTTTTTAGCACTTTTGATTTGGGGCATAATTAAATCTCTTGAGTTGGGACAGGCTTCCTCTTCACTTGCGTAAAGTCATAAAAGAGATCGTGTAATACAAAAAAAATACCGAATGTCAACCATCAACCACCTGCGAAATGTTAAAAAAATTCACCTATAGCCTCCTGGGCCTGCTGCTTCTGCCTTCGCTGCCGGCTCTGGGTCTGTCTCTCTATCAGTTATTGGTCGATCTCCAAATCGAAGACACAGAACGGGCATTGCTTTCCCGCTTTGCCATGGGAGCTTTCTGTTGGCTGGTTATCTTTTTAGTGATCACCCGCCCGGTGAAATCGTATATTCTCGCCCATGAACTCACTCATCTGATGGCGGCCTGGGTGACCGGGGTCCCGGCGGGTCACCTGGTCTTTCACCGGGGCGGAGGAAGCGTGGAGGTCGCCCAAACCACGCTTTGGATTTCGCTTGCCCCTTATTTCGTGCCCTTTTACGGCTTGCTGGTTCTGTTGGCTCATTGGGTGGCGCAGCTCTGGTGGGATCCCTCCCGGTGGTCAGCCGGACTGCCCTTTCTGTTGGGTTTCACCTGGAGTTACCATCTGTGCTTCACACTCTTCAGCTTGAGCCGGGCCCAAAGCGATATCCGGCCTTATGGCCTGCTGGGTGCCTACCCACTCATCGCCGCCGTGAATCTTCTCATGCTCTGCCTGATGATATCGGCGGTCAACGCGCATCCCCTCTCGGCCGACCTGCGGCTGTGCTGGGACCATCAGCAACACACCTATGCCGCCATCTATCGGAATTTTCTGGAATTTTATCATATGACGAGAAAGAGTGTGGGAATTTCTTGCATTTTCCCCTTTGGCACGCAGGTACAGTAGACCTTGAATATGAAAATTCGTTTACATGTGCTGCTGCTGCTGACACTCCCCCTGATTCCACCTTTGAGGGCACAGGGAATAGCTGACTATGAAATCGATTGGGCCCTGGTGGAGCAGATCACTGAAGAGTCTCATAAGGTGGCCGGTAATCTGGTGGAAAAGTTTGAACTGCCCGTGACCCTTCCTCCCGTTGAGCAACTCGGACCCGCCATGCGCCTGATTGTGCAGACCCTGGAACAGGGAAGCGTCGAGGATCTGGCCCGGCTCGCCCCCTTTGCGCATTTGGCCTATGGACAGTTGGCCCGGGAACCCCGCTTTGCCCCCTATCTCCACTGGCTGAGTCAACGTCTCGATTATTTTGATGTCGCCCGGGAGTCGACCCGCGCGCCTGCGCCTCCACCGCCTCCACGAACTCCCACCACCCGCCCCCCTCCCCCTCCCCGTCCACATCCCGGAATTGACACCGCACAAACCTGGACCGACAAAATCAAACCACGGCCGGCCCCCGTTGGGGCAAAGGCCCTGGTGCCCCGGTTAAAACCCGTTTTCATTGCCGAAGGGATACCCCCCGAATGGGTGTGGCTTGCCGAAGTGGAATCCTCCTTCAATCCCGCCGCCCGCAGTCCGGTGGGCGCGTTGGGACTTTACCAGTTCATGCCCCGAACCGCCGAGCATCTGGGACTGAAACTCACACCGGTGGATGAGCGCACCCACCCCGAAAAGAGCGCCCGGGCCGCCGCCACTTATTTGCGGCACCTCTATGGACGTTTCGATGACTGGTCCCTCGCCCTGGCCGCCTACAACGGGGGCGAAGGCCGGGTGGCCGGCCTCATCCGCAAACACGGCCGCTCCTTTGACACCCTGGCCCCCCACCTTCCCGCCGAAACCCGGATGTATGTGCCCAAAGTACTGGCCACCGTATCGGAACGCGAAAATATCGATGCCAGAAAACTCCCCCCTCCCACTCTTCGAAAGTAAATATAACGGGATAAAATCACATATCCGCCTTGATTCCGCCACATGCCGCCTCCACAATAGGAATATGAGCACATTTCCCCGAATCGACCCCGCGAACCCCGAAAGCCGTTCCTATTGGAAACTAAAACTTACTCCTGAGCAATTTCGAGTGTGTGTGGAACGGGGAACCGAACGCCCCTACTCAGGCGGGTATACGGACACCGAGGACGAGGGCCTGTATCGCTGCATCTGCTGCGACGCCCCCCTCTTCCGTTCCGATGCCAAATTTCACTCCGGTTGCGGATGGCCCAGCTACTTCGAACCGGTATCAGATTCCGCAATGATGGAAATCGACGATTTTGCCCTCGGAACCAAACGAACCGAAGTCCGCTGCTCCTCCTGCGGCGCCCACCTCGGCCATGTCTTTGAAGATGGTCCGCGCCCCACCGGACTTCGATATTGCATCAATTCCGTCTGTATCCACCTGGACCCCGATCCCGCATAAGCCCCCACGCCATGAACATCCGGTCGCCTTTTCTGATTTTTCTGCTTCTCCTGCCGCCTCTCACCGGCTCCGCCCAAATGAATCAGATCTACGAGCAACACTGCGCGGTCTGTCATGGCAAACAGGGGGAAGACGGACTCGGAGGCTCCCTGGTGGACGGCAAATGGACCCACGGGGAGAGTGACGAGGCCAAAACCAGGGTGATCCGCGAGGGAATCCCGCACATGGGCATGCAGGCATTCAAAAACACGCTGACCGAAAAAGAAATCCGGGGTCTGATCGTCTACATGCGGGAATTGGAGACCCGCGCCAATCCTCCTTCCCGGCCACCCGTGAATGAAGGGATCCACACCACCCAACATCAACAATTCACGATTGAAACAATCACGGAAAATTCCGCCAACATGTGGGGGGTATCTTTTCTGCCGGATGGATGGAAAATTGTGACCGAGATTGATGGGTCCGTCCGGCTCATCAATCCGGATGGAACCCTTCACCCCCCCTTGGAGAACACCCCGAAGATTGTGCGCAGAGGTCAGGGCGGCATGCTGGACGTGGCCGTTCATCCCGACTACAACAAAAACGGATGGGTGTATTTGTCCTTCGCCGAGGGCGAAAACCATCAGTCCATCACCTCCGTGGTGCGGGGGCGCCTCCGGGAGAATCAATGGGTGGACGAAGAGGTGATCTACCGCGCCGACCCCCGCTTCCGCAGCGGCGCGGGGGTGCATTTCGGCACCCGCATCGTGTTTAAAGACGGTTATGTTTATTTTGCCATCGGCGACCGCGGTGCACAACAGCAGGCCCGGGACCTGCTGCGGCCCAACGGAAAAATCCATCGACTGCATGAGGACGGCCGGATCCCGGATGACAATCCTTTTATAGAAAAAGACACCTTACCGACCGTCTGGTCCTGCGGACACCGGAATCCCCAGGCGCTCGCGTTTCACCCGGAAACCGGGAATCTCTGGTCCACCGAACACGGCCCCCGCGGCGGAGACGAACTCAACCGTATCCTGCCCGGCCGCGATTACGGCTGGCCGAAAGTCACCCACGGCGTGAATTACAACGGCACCCCCATCACCGAACACACCGACCTGCCCGGAATCGAGCCCCCGGTCTGGCACTGGACCCCCTCCATCGCGGTCTGCGGCATGGCCTTCGCCGACCCCGACACCTATCCCGGCTGGGGAACCGACATTCTGGCCGGAGGCCTGCGGGCACAAGTCCTCGAACGGCTCCGAATCAATGCGGAGGATCAGGTTGCGGAACGGGAAGTCATCCTCAAAGACCTGGGCCGGGTCCGCGATGTCAAAACCGGACCCAACGGTTTTCTGTACGTGATTCTGGAAGGGAACGGCAGCCGACTGATCCGGCTGGTTCCCGCCAACAGGCAAGACTGATTTCAATCCGGACGGCTGCACAACCGGAAAACCAAGCAGTGGATGTCGGACCAAATCGAATCTGAAAAATATTCACCCAAACCATCGGGTGGCTAAACAATTGCATTTGAATCTGCGATACAAAATGGCCAAGAACCGTTTTAAATTGAGGTCTGGAGACCCGGTGCCGCACACCGATCGGTCATGGGTTGCAACCCGCAACCTGAAGGATGCTCGATGACGATCCGCGTGATCGCGCCCGATAATGGGGTTAGAGGTTCCATACCTCATATTTTTTTTGGACATGTGATCGTTTCCCCTTAGATTGGAACATGGAAACCTACCTTGAACCGATAAAAAATTTTCTCCTGCTGCTGGATTGGGAAGCCATCTCCAAAAGCGCAGTGCGGATTTTGATTATTCTGATTCTGTTCCGAATCGCCTCCAGACTGCTTCGCGGCTTCCTGAAGCAGATGGAAAAAAGGCTGAAAGAGGATCCGATTATCGGCGACCTGATGCTGGAGGAACCGGAAATTTTCGGAGTTGATAATTTTGATGATTCCGCCGTGGTGATCAAAGGGCGCATCAAGACCAAGCCGGTTCGCCAATGGCAGGTGGGACGGGAATACCTGCGCAGAATAAAATATGCCTTTGACGAAAACAATATCGAGATCCCCTTCCCTCACACTTCACTCTACGTCGGGGAAGACAGCAAACCGTTTGAAATCCATCTGCTCAACAAACTGAAAACGTAGAATATTCACGCTTTTCCCAACAGCCTAAACAGAGATATCTTCCTGAATCCGGCTACAACGATTCAGGCAAACACCCCAGTTCCGCAACGGAAACCGGCAGTCCCCGGGCCATGGACAGGTTGGCGGCGATTCCGGTGAGAATCGAGGCGGTCCCGTCCACATGTCCGGCCGCCCGGCCCAGCGGATCCGGTTGCCCGCCCACAAACAAATCATCCAGCATCCGGCGGTCTCCGCCTCCGTGTCCGCCCTCGTTCGTTTCCTCGATCTCCACTTCGCGGGGCTCTCCCCACATTGGACGAATCAACAGGGTGTGCGGCTCATGCACCGGCTCGGATGAGGTGCCTTTGACATTTCGCAGCAGATTGTGATCCCCCTCCGCCCCGCTGACGTAGGCCGTTTCCATCACGTTCGATTCCAGTCTGCCTTTGGTCCCGTTGAACATAACCCGATATCCCTCGCAGGGTGAATAGGCGGTTAAGTGGTAGGTCATGGTGGCCCGGTTCCGGTACCGCACCAGCACACTCATGTCATCCTCGATCGAGATGCCGTCTCCGAACACCGATTGATCCCGTTGATATCCGTCGTATTTTTCGTTCTGCAAATACATGCGCGCAAGTCCGTCAGTATCCCCGCCCTCTTTCATCTGCAACGCAAACGGATCCTGGTCCGCCAGCGGGTTCCCGGTCGCCCGCTGATAAAACTCTTTCACACCACGGGCCTCCGCATTCGCGCGCCCGTAGAATACCAGATCCCCCATGGCCATGACCTGCTCCGGAAGCGAGTCCAACCACCAGTTCACCAGATCGAAATGGTGTGTCGATTTGTGCACCATCAATCCACCACTGTTCCGTTTGTCCCGGTGCCAGCGCCGGAAATAGTCCGCTCCATGCTTGGTGTTCAGAAACCACTCAAAATGAACCGACTTGACATCCCCGATCACACCCTCCATCAGCAATTCTTTCACCCGGCTGTTGCGGGGAGCATAACGATAATTGAACGTTACCGTAATTTTTCGTCCCGTCCGTTTCCGCACCTCCAGAATGCGTTTGCATTTCGACACGTCGGTGGTCATCGGTTTTTCCGTGACCACATCACAGCCCGCCTCCATCGCCCTGCAGATGTATTCATCGTGGGTGCGGTCGATGGTGGTGACGATCACCCCGGTCGCCTGCTGTTTCGAAATCAGCGCTTCAAATTCGTCAACCCCCGCAACTGGAAGCGGGTCCAGGTCAAATTGCTCTTTCAACTTCAGATTGGCCAGTTCCAGACGACCCGGATTGCTGTCACAAAATCCCGCCAGTTTGCATCCATGGCTTCCGGCGGGATCCGCGAGATATGTCTGATACATCTCAGAGCGACTGCCCACACCAACTAAAATATACCGTTTTTCTGTTTTCATATCTATAAAAGCTCCGATTGAATTGACGTGTGAAAACTTACAGGAAAATTTTAAATGTATCCATGACCAAAACAATGGTTTTTCTTGACATTTTCGCTCATAGATTTATTTTCAACGCATGTTGCATTACGTTAATTACGGGGAACGCATGTACGGACGATACCCGGTTTCCCCCTATAAGCGGCGGCGCACTGAATTTCAGCTCATTCAGTCAGGATCCGCCCGGCCCTGGGTTGACCCCGGTCAGGACATAGGCAATCTCCCGACAGGACCCCGATTGTGGGTACACGCTGCGGATGCTTCACATGGCTGGATCGATCAACCCCACGGCCGCAGCCTGATAGCGGTTTTCCATTTTTCCGAACCGGGCCGGGTCATGCAGGATGCCCTGCGCGTTCAACCCGCCTGGTCGGTCGCGCTTTCCGCATCCGAGGCGGCCACCATACAATCCTGGGCGCATTCCGCTAAAACCATGGCGGCGAATTTGACCCCGGAGCATCTTCTGAAGCTGGACATCATTCTGGCACAGCTCAGTTTGTTGGCCATACGCGATCTTCCCGCCCCCAAACGGGAGGATCCAACTCCCTATGCCATTCGAAAAGTGGAGGAGGCCTGCAGCGTATACCGGGAACGGATTGGTGAAACCCCCTGCGCAACGGAAATCGCCAGGGAGGTGGGAATCTCCCCGGCTCACTTGCGCCGCCTGTTTATCAAAGTGAAGGGATATCCGCCTAAAAAAGTCTATACGGACCTGCGCCTGGAACTGGCCCGTCACCGGGTCCTGCACGGAAGTCAAAGCCTCGCCAATCTGTCGGCGGAACTGGGATTCAGCGAACCCAGCGCCTTCAGCCGGGCCTACAAAAAGTATTATGGTCATTCTCCCGCAAAGAACCGGGAACATGCCTGAGATATGCGGCGTTCCTTCAGAACTCGATTTCCCCGGGGCAATTCCCGGGTTGCACTCCGGGCTGTTATGTGCGGCCCCTGTTATGTGCGGCCCCTTTGGGGCACATTACCACATAATTACCCGACAATTTCACTGTGACTGAGTATTCGAGCGAGAAAGGAGCAAAAAAAAAAGCCCCGCGTGCAGCGGGGCTTTAGGGCCTGTTCAAAAATAAGTGTCGCATCTGGCTGGTTCTTTTGGCCGCTGGCTGCGTTGCTCGCTCGTTACAGACCGCTGTGGGTATGCGCCTCGCTCGCGCCTTGCCAGCGACCAAAACTCCTGCGCCATCTTGCGACACTAATTTTTGAACGGACCCTTAGTGAATTCAGGGTCCGCTTAGCGGGAGTAGAATTCCACCACGGTGGCGACATCGCCCACCACCGGAATTTCTTCACGGGAGGGAATGGCGCTCAGGCGGCAGCTTAAGTCGGATTCGTTGGTGGTCACATAGGACACTTTCTCCGCCATGGCCAATGCATTTTTGAAGCAGTCCATATTCTTGCTCTTTTCGCGGACCGACACCTCATCACCCACTTTCACCTGGAAACTGGGGACATCCACTTTTTTGCCATTCACCAGAAAATGTCCATGGTTCACGTATTGACGGGCCGCAAAAATGGAACGGGCAAATCCGGCCCGCAGCACCACGGTGTCCAAACGCGATTCCAGCGACTGAATCAACACCTCGGGGGTGGGATCCTGACTGCGTGACGCCTTTTCATAGGCCAGACGCAGTTGGTTCTCGCTCATGTTGTACTGAAAGCGGATACGCTGTTTTTCCATCAACTGACGACCGTAATCGGACAGTTTGGAGGGACGACGACCTTTACCATGTTGACCGGGGGGGAAACCGCGGGTTTCCAAATACCGTTGGGATTTGGGGGTAATGGCAACGCCTAAACGGCGGGATTTTTTGGCTTTGGGACCACGATAGCTCATGCAGACTCCTGATACTTCTTCAAATAGACGGGGTTAATAGTAAAAAATGGGTCGCTCCTTATATGATTCTTCACGCCGGTTGCAATCCTAAAAACCATGAATTGACATCATTTTCATCTGTATCCCACCCGTTTCAGGATGTACACTCTTCAATTGATCTTCAACGCCTCATGAATTCCATGTCCACTTACCGCGGCCGCCTGGCCCCCACCCCCACCGGAGACCTGCATTCGGGCCACGCCCGCACGTTTTACCATGCCTGGAAACGCGCCCGGGACGCAAACGGCCGTTTGTTTCTGCGCATGGAGGATCTGGATACCGGACGCTGCAAGCCCCGGTTTGCCCGGGGAATTCTGGAGGATTTGAAACGTCTGGGCCTGAACTGGGATGGAGAACCCGAGTACCAATCCCAACATCCGGAACGCTATCTGCACATTTGGCGGCACTTAAAAGACCAGGGATCCATCTATCCCTGCACCCGAAGCCGCAAAGAGATTCAATCCCTCCCGAGGCCCCCGCAAGAGGACGAGCAGGATGCGGAGCCGATAGTTCCTCCGGAATGGCGACCTTCTCCCGGAGCGGAAAAAGCCTATGACCGGCCCGGGGGGGTCACCTGGAGATTCCGGGTGCCGGACGGGGAGGTCATCCGCTTCACCGATGCCCTCTGCGGAGAAATTGCTCTGACAGCGGGCCGGGACTTCGGGGATTTTTCGGTCTGGCGTCGGGACAACATTCCCTCCTACGAATTATCGGTGGTGGTGGACGACATCCATCAAAAGATCACCGAGGTGGTTCGGGGCCGGGATTTGCTGACATCCACCGCCCGACAACTTCTGCTGTACCGCGCCCTGAAGACCTCCCCACCCTCCTGGTGCCACCAGCCTCTGGTGCGGGATGCCTCCGGAAAGCGCCTGTCAAAACGCTTCCATTCCCGGTCCGTCCGCAGCCTGCTTGATGCCGGCACCCCTCTTGAGGACTTGTTTTACTGAGTTTTCAGTACTCCCGGGTCCAGCGGATGCCGATCCCGGTGTCGGAATCGCCGCCGGTGGTGGTCTCCAGGCGGATGGATGGGGTAAGATCAACTTCGACAGAGGCGCGTCCGGATTCCGCACCCACGCTTTGCTCATATTCCATATAAACCCGGTCACTCACGTATTTCCCCACCGTCACCGTGGTTCCCGCTTCTTTTTCCTCCGGGGTGCGAACGTCGATCTGGTCCACCCGCAGCACCCTCCGGGTCTCCCCCATCAAATCGAAGGTGCTTCCCCCGCCCCGCAGTTTCGTGATGGCCCGGGCAAGGGTAAGCGCCTGCCAGGGGCTGATCCGGGCGGATTCACGACCGAATAACATCTGTGCCAGGATTTCATCCTCCGGCAGAGGAGGCGAGGAATCCAACTCCAGTTCCGGATTTTCCGCCGGACCGCTGACCCGTACATAGCCCACAATGCCGCCGGATCGCAGTTGCGCCTCCACATCCAGCAGGGGCGAAGGCGGAAAACTTCCATCAAAGGTGATGATTCCACGGTTCAATTGCAGCCGCTTGCCAAAAAACATCAATCGGCCCCGCAGCAGGGTTAGGTCCCCGCTGAGCTGCGGTTCGCTGCCCTCCCCTGTCACATGAATCCGGGCGGACCATTCCGAATCCAGTCCCTGACCACGGACGAACACCCGCCCGGGAGCGTTCAGTGAAAGGTCGTACAACAGACGATGCCGCCGGGGAATCGACGTTTCCGCTTTTTCCGGTTCAGACTCTCTGCGCGGATCGTGCTCATCAAACACCTCCACCACCTCCAGTTCATACAATCGCGGCGGAAGAGTTTCGGGCACCGTCACATTCAACGGAGCCAGCAGGATCCTGCCGGTCAGCCGACTCTCATCCAGAGTGCCGCTTATTTCCAGACGGCCCTCGCCACCGGCCTCTATCCGGTCATTCTGCATGATGTGGAATTTCTCCAGGCTGACCTGTGCTTTGAAAGGATACCGTTCGGAGGGCTTGAATTCGACCCGGCCGCTCGCCGTCACTTTTCCTCCACCGCCGTCGGTCGCCTGAAAGCGGGACAATGACAGATGCTCACGTTCCGCAGTAATCCCCAAAGACAGGTCCTGAAGCAGGGTGCCCGTCAATTCGTGCTCATACCTCCCCGACGCCATTTCAATGGTTCCGTGAACCTGCGGATCCTTCGCGGTGCCTGACACGCGGACATCCACCTTCAACATTCCGGCAAGGTTGTGATACACATCAAACACAAACAGCCGGCTCAGTCCGGCCAGATCGGTGTTGGCCTGTACATGCGCCCGCACCTCTCCCTCCGGAGGCCACGTGATGCGAAAAGGAACCAACGAAAGATCCAGAGGGATCTCCACATCCAGCGAAACCGGATCCCCGGGCAGATCCTCCAGGCGGAAAGAGGCCTTCACCACCTGTTCCGACAATGAGGCCCCGACCCTGAACCGCGCGGGCGGACCGTCCCAGGCATCCGTATTTTCCGGACGCAATCCTCTGAAATCCAAACTCATCGCCGCTTCCGGCTGATCCGGTCGACCGGTCAGGTGAATCTGTCCGGTGAATTCCGCGTTCGAATCCAGCCACGGTGCAAAGCCGAATCCAGTGACGGGGAATTCCAAAATTTCCGCTGTGAAATCAATCCGGTTATCTGTAAAGTCTCCCGCCACGCGCAATCTCCCTTTGCCGAGGCGAAGCTCCCACGGCTCCACATGCAGGTTCGGGCCTTCCAGAGAAATCACCAGACGGCTGTCGGATGTAAGGTCCATCCCCGCCACCTGCAGATCAAGCTGCGTGACCTCCACCACTGTTTTTCCCCCGTTCAGGCGTATGCGTCCTTCGGCTTTTCCCATATCCTCCGCCTCGACGTTTACAGTCAACACCCCCTCCCGGGTGAAGGTGGATATACGGGAGGCATAGTCGAGTTCCACATTCAGAGTTTGATCAAATACCCCCAGATTTCCGCCGGTCACCTGCAGATCAACCGCTAAATCGTCCAAGGGCCCCCGCACATCCGCGTGCAGGCGAACCGCGCCCGACACATCGACAGGTATCCATGCCTGCAGGCGGGTGAGATCCGGCAGGAATATTTCCATCGTTGTCTTCAACGTGGCTGTGGTCAAATTCAGTTCACCGGTGACGGTCAGGTCGCCCGCCGGGGTGCGCAAAGCGCCTTTGGAAATCCGCAGGTACGTCTCGCGGGTTTCACTTAGATCCAGAGACAACTCGATGTCATCCTCCAGGGTTTCCGGCCAGTCGGGAATCAGTTTCGCGAACGATTCCGCCTCCATCTTCAACATCAGATCCCGGTTTTGAAAACGATTATAAGCGGAGACATCCAGCGAAACCGACAGGCGGGGTGAAGGCGTATAGGTCCGATCCGCGATCGTAAGCAGTTCCAAATCCGCTTCCAGAGTTCGATTGCTGAATGAACCCCGCAGGGTCAATTCGATGGGATCCTGAACCAGGGGCGGTTCCAGCCGGACCCGTTGAATGTGCAGATCGCGCACCGTCACCTTTTCAAACAGCATCTCCAGGTCCGGCAGACGCAGCGGCAGTTCCAGACCGCTGTCCGTTTCCGCCCCGTCTCGTGCCGCGGCGGGCCATCCACTGAAGATCAGATGTTCAATCGAGAGTCGGTATACATGTGCCCTGCCCTTTAAAAGCTGACGCGGGGATACCCGGATTCGGGCCTCCCGGATTCCGATGCGAATCTGCCCGTTCCCGTCTGAGGCTGTGATTGAATCCACACGCAGAGTCAGCGGCCAGCTCAGGGAGGGGTCCTCAATCGCCACCTCCATCGAAAGCAGCCCGGACAGGCGGGTCTCCAGCATCGGTGTAATCCGTCGGAGCCCCCACGGCGTGAGCAAAACGATCAGCCCCCCCGCGATCAGCGTCAGCAGTACCAGACCCGCAAGCAGGCCTCGCACACACCGTTTTATTCTGGACATCCGCTTTTTCATTAAAAAGCCTGTCCCAAACTGATGTAAAATTGCCAGGGTTCGTCAATGCCGCTCCGCCGGTCAAGGGGTACGGCCATATCCAAACGCAGGGGGCCCACCGGGGTGTAATAGCGAATCCCCAGTCCCGCGCCCCATCGTATGTCGTCCACCGCGGAATCAAACACCGCCTCCTCGGTAACCACCCCTCCATCGACAAACCCCACCACCCCGAATGTATCCGTCCAGCGCCAGCGCAGTTCCTGTCCGATCAAAAACTGGGAGCGTCCGCCGGTGGGGGTGCCATCCTCCAGAGGGCCCACGGTTTGAAACCGATACCCCCGCACACTCCCGCCCCCGCCCGCGTAATAGCGTTCATCCGCCGGGATACGGGAGCGGGAGGCCCCCAGCGCGGTGGCCAGCGATATCCGGCCGGCCCAGTCCAGTTGATACCGTTCGCTGACAGGATGATAAGCGGAAAGAGTAATACCGGATTTTACAAAAAACGTCTCCGTGTGCAAGGTGTCCCAATACGGGGCCAGCCGCAGGGAAAGCCGGGTTCCCCGGCGGGGATCGAGCGGATCGTCACTCCGGTCCTGTGACAAACTCAACGGGAGGTACAGGAGGTTGAACGCCTGTTCATCTTCAAACGTCTCCACAGCGGCGTAGCGCATCCCCACTCCGGCGCTCACGATGCGGTGCCCGCGAACGGACCGGTCCACCCGCGCCAGCGTTCCCACGTTGTTCGTGTCGAACGCCCGGGTCTCCTCGACACTCTGTTTGATGGAAAGCGTGAGATTCTGGTCCACCCTGCGCACATCCGGACGGCGGAAACTCAGTTCATTTTCCTGTCCGACCTCCGACACGCCGGACTCCAGGCTCAGGCGTTCTCCCCGGTTCAGAATGTTCCGATGTTCCCACCCCGCCCGCGCCCGCCAGCCCTGATCGTTCCCGTAGCCCACCCCGAAGAACATGGACCGGTGCGGGCGCTCAGTCAGTTCAATCCGAACGGGAAGCACATCCGCCTCCGCCTCCTCCGCGGAACGGACCCGAATGGTCCCGAACAGATCGGCCGAGGAAAGCCGCCGGCGTACCCGCTCCATCTCGCGGACATCAAAGATCTCCCCCTGTTCCCATGGAATTTTTCGTCGGATAAAAGATGCATCAACCGATTCCAGACCGGAAATCGTGGTCTCTCCAAAGCGAAACACCGGTCCCGGATGAACCTCGAAAGTCACATCCACCGACCGGTCCGGATGAACCACTTTCACTTCTCTCGACACGATGTCCGCAAAGGCATGGCCTCTGCCCCGCAGGTGGCGAATCAGGATCCCGTTCGCCTGTAAAATCGTTTCCGCCACCGCCACCTCACCGCTTTCGAGTCCCAACAGCTCCCCTGCGGGCATCTCCACCCCGGAGTCGGAGGAAATCAGTCTGACCTTCCGCAGCAGATAGGGCTCACCGGGATCAATATCGAAACGCAAAACCGAACGTTTACCCCCTTTCTTCAGGGTATGGGTGACCGCAACATCATAGAACCCCTGATTCCGCAGCATCCGCTCGAAAACCGGCACATCCCGTTGCGCACGGCGGCGGAGTTGCAATTCGGAACGCGGGGGACGTTTCACCAGGGATTTTGAAACGGAAACCTGTTCCAGTTCCTTACGAAGACGGCGGTTTTCCACCCCTTTTATTTCCACCCGGTACTCGATAGATGCCGCCTGATCCTGCGCCCGCGGATGTCCGGCGGCGCCCCATACGGATACCGCGATCAGCACACTCCTCGCTTGTTTCAGATTAAACATCATGCGGTGAGCTTAACAGGGCAAATGGGGAACACTGAACGCCACTGAATCATCCGACTAATAGGTGAACAAATCTTTCACGGTATAGGCCTGTTCACATCGGGCATTCAGGGCGTCCCGGATTTTCAGTTTCACATTCGGGGTGAGTCGACGCCCTTTGCAGGCCCGGGACACCATTTTATGGGTGAGATGCTGGTTGGACACCGCCACCAGATCGTGGGCGGTGATTTGATGTGATTCCAGAAGTGCCGCGATCGGCTGGGGTCCAAGATTTCGTTCGAGGTCTTTCATCAGTTAAAACCTCAATCCGGCCCGCAGGCCAAGCAGGGTATAGTCAAGATCCACTTCCCGCTTGAAATCACCCAGATTGGGCTTCGAAGTCAATTCCGTATTCACCTCCACCTGTTCCATATACAAACCGGCCAGCAGGTCCACGGATTTACCCAGCGGAAAATAGAAATTAACCCCCAGTTCCAATGCGCTGTAGTCAAAAATCAGATTCTCAAACTCATCCGCCTCCACGCCGATGGTGTCGAGGGAGCCGTCAAAATCCAGAATTTTCCAGGTTGCATAGGCGGCCAGCTCAGGTCCGGTTTCATTGGGGTCATGAAAGAGCACACGAAGTTCCGCGCCCAGACCATATTCGGGAATCACCAGTTCCGCAGTGCCGGATGCCCTCCCCCGCACTGCGTAGGTGCGATTCTGAAAACCGGCGCCCTCCAGTCGAACGGTGGCGCCTGAATCAATGGAAAAGTCGGTCTGAATATACTGTACCCCCAAATGCAGCCAGGGGGTAAACCGAATCCGGCCCTCCGGGTTGAGCGTCAAGGGGGTGAAGCGCAGGCCGAACCCCAGCAGGTCGGTGGTGGAATCCACTTGGTAGGTCGAATCCTCCGGAATCAGCAGATACTCCAGATTCCGGCCCTGAAACGGAATCGAATCCACATTCAGCCGCAGTTCCGTATCCGCGGTGCCGGAGGCATCAATCGTATTGCTCCGGTAATCCACCAGCAGGCTCAGCCATTTCCACGTGAATTTTCCCCCGATCAGCAAGGATTCCGAGCCGTCGTTGATCCCGAGTTCATTCAGGTCCGTATATAATCCCCCGCTGATCACCCCGCCATTACGGGTTTCCCGCACACTGCCGGAGATCGAATTCAGTTGCCCGGCGCCTCCATACACCTCCAGGTGCAGGGTCTGATCCTGGCTCCGCCCGCCCCCGATCCATCGGTCGCCGCGGACCGAAAGCTGTGCCAGAAAAAATACAAAAACCAAACAACGTGATAAACGCATACAATCTCCTGAAAAAGGTTCACGAAAGCTATACGGCCTTCTCCCTCCCGATGCGAGATATTTTCTCTGCGCTCATTTTCCCCGCGGGAATACATTCACTCACAAATTCCCGCACCGCCGCCGCATACTCCGGGGAGGTCTGCCAGCCCGCCTCCACGTGATTTCCACTCAACCGGATGAATTTCCGGGGATTGGGCACTTTCCGATACAAGGCCTCCCCCAATTCAAACGGAATCACCTGATCGTCGGGGCTGTGCGCCATCAGCACCGGAGCCAGGACCCTGGAAATCCGCAAGTCCGACCTATAGGGATTTCGGCAGGTCAATCGGGGCAACAGCCAGGGATAACGGCGGGCCGCGATTTCCAGGATAGACGTGAACGTACTTTCCAGAATGACCCCGCGAACCGGAAACACCGTCGCCGCCTGCAGTGCCACCGCGCCCCCGAGGGAACGTCCGTAGATCAGAATGGGAGGCGACTCCCCTCCCCCGCAACGGTTTCGCGCATATTCCCAGGCGGCGGCCACATCCAGTCCGGTCCCCTTCTCGCTGGCAATGCCCTTGCTCTTTCCATACCCCCGGTAATCAAAGATGAAAATGTTCACGGGTAGATCCTGTAAATCCTCCGCGATCCAGAGCCGGTCCGACACGTTGCCCGCGTTGCCGTGGCACACCAAGAACACCCCCCGGGCTTCGGCATGGGAAAACCACCGGCCGTGCAACGAAATGCCATCCTCCGCGCAAAACTCCACCTCCTCCACCTCCCGGCGGAAATCATCGGGAATCACCTGTAAACGTTTGGACCCCGGATAAATCAGACGGTGTTCATAGGCCTGCAACCCGAACCACAGCGCGATGAACACCAAGAGCACTCCAGCGACAATCACAGGATCCACTCCTTGCCGCAGCGGGCCAGCAGGGAACACCCGCTTTCCGTCACCACCACGGTATCCTCGACCCGAACCCCGCCGATTCCCCGATAATACAATCCGGGTTCGATGGTGATCACCTGTCCCGCCTCCAGTTCGCCTCCGCAGGGGCCCACCGATGGCGCTTCATGAATATCCAGTCCCACTCCATGTCCGGTTGAATGAATAAATCCCTGCGGAATCCCGTCCATCAGCCCGGTTTCATAACCCGCCCGCGAAAACCAATCACAAATGCCCCGGTGAATCTCTTTTCCGGTCATTCCGGGTTTCACCCGCGACAACGCCTCCCGTTGCGCCTTCAGTACCGTCTGCACCAGGCGGCGCTGATCAGGACGCGGAGTGCCTTTCAGCACCGTGCGGGTCATATCCCCCCAATACCCGCTGATTTTGGAGCAGGGAAAAATATCCACCACAATCAGTTCTCCGGCAAAAAGCGGCCCGAATCCGCGTTCATGCGGATCCACCGCCTGATCCCCGCCCGCCACAATGGTCTCGTCCGCGCGGCACCCCGCCTCCATCAGCACCTGTTCAATGCGATGCCGCACCCGTTCCGATGTGAGGTGATTCCCGTCCGGAGTCAGCAAAATCCCGTCCGCTCCCGCCCGGGTGTCCGCAATCAGTTTCCGTGCCGCTTTCATCGCGGCAACCGTCGCCCGCTGGGAAGCGCGCAAGGCCTTAATCTCTTCCGCCGATTTAACCAGTCGATCCGGAAATACGGGATCTTTTTTAATCTGAACCGTCAATCCCGCTTTTTCAAGCTGCCGCACCAGGCCCACCGGACAACGACCACTCACGAGAAGACGTTGTACCTTCAGGAGGTGCAACAGCGCCACCGCCTGGTCCCCAAGCGTGCGCCGGTTAGCCCCCTTCAGGCCCAGACTGTCGACGGTGTGAGTGCGCAACGTTTTTCCGCAGGCCTTTGCCCGACCCAGTTCCAGCATCGAGACCACCACATGCCGCTCGCCGCCCTTTTCAACATACAGAAACGGATCCGGGGCGCTGAAACCACTTGCGTATCGCACATCCACATCGTCCGCCCCCCCGCCAATCAACAGCAGAGGGCGTTTAACAGGTCGCTTTTGGGTCATATCCGTCTCCGTGTTCCAAGAGTCGAAGAGCTTTTCAAACGAAAGAGAAGCCTTATTTCCGTGATTCGATTCGGGTTCATGATCTTGTGTGTTTTTTAAATAGGACCCACTACCTGTAGTGGGTGGAACTTTTCTTTCTTTCTTTCACGTTAACGGCTTGTCCACAGCCCTGTATTAGGTTTATGTTCGCTCTCAGGAATCGGCGGCGCTGAAGTAGTTCAGACACTGCCGGGCATGTGTGTACCGGAAAAGTTGTAATTTTCACAGGTTAAAAACTGTATGTATGGAAGATAGATCGTTGAAAGCAGAGAGGAACAGTATTCTATTCGCAGAGGAAACCCACCCCACCGCCAATCACGCGTTGTGGTCGAAGGTCTGTGAGTTACTTCGCACGTCGCTTTCGGACGATATCTATGAACGCTGGATCGCGGTTATACAACCGGGGAAGCTCACCGAAAACGAACATTTGGAACTGCGGGTTGCCAGTGATTTTTATTCCACCTGGCTGGAGGAAAATTATGTCCCCCTGATCTCGGACGCCTTTGCGGCGGTCACCGGAAACCGGATCAGCTTCTCGCTGGTGGTCGACACCAGTTTGCGCACCGACTCAAAGGAGTCCTTTGCCTCCTCCCCCCCCGCCAAAGCCGAATCCGCACCCAAAGAAATTTCCCTGCCCGCGGCACGTTCCAACGGGGTGGAACGCAACAGCCTGAATCCCCGTTATGTGTTTGAAACGTTTGTGGTCGGCTCCTCAAATGACTTTGCCCACGCGGCCGCCATGGCGGTGGCGCAACAGCCGGCCCGCGCATACAACCCCCTGTTTTTATACGGAGGCGTGGGGCTGGGAAAAACCCACATCATGCAGGCCATCGGAAATTTCACCACCAGTAACAATCCCGCCTGCCGCGTCTGTTACCTCTCCTCCGAAAGCTTCGTCAACGAATACATCGAAGCCCTCCAGAACGGAAAACTCACCCAGTTCCGAAAACGCTTCCGCAGTGTGGATATTCTCCTCATCGACGATGTGCAGTTTCTGGCCGGCAAAGAACGGCTGCAGGAGGAGTTTTTCCATACCTTCAACGCCCTGTTCGACGGCCACAAGCAGATTGTGCTCACGTGCGACCGGCCCGCCACCGAAATCCCCGGACTTGAACGGCGCCTGGTCTCCCGGTTCGAATGGGGTCTGGTCACCGAAATCGATGCCCCGGAATTCGAAACCCGCATGGCGATCCTCAAGAAAAAAGCCGAACTGATGAATATCGACATCAGCGATTCAGTCATTCATTTTATTGCCGAACGCATCGCCGCGAATGTGCGCCGCCTGGAAGGCGCCCTGATCCGCGCCGCCTCCTTCTCATCTCTCACCAACCGCGAATTAACCCCCGAAGCTCTGGAACGGTTACTCCGGGACAGCCTGGACGACGAGGCCCCCTGCCCGCTCACCATGGAACGCATCCAGCGCACCGTCGCCGATCATTTCGATATTCGCTACAGCGATATTCTCAGCCGCAAACGTCCCGCCAACATCGCCCTGCCCCGTCAGGTCGCCATGTACCTGTGCCGGGATCTGACCTCCCATTCCCTGCCCACCATTGGCGACGCGTTCGGTAAAAACCACGCCACCGTCCTCCACGCCTGCCGCAGTATCTCACAGAAAGAAATGGAAGATCCCATGCTCAAACAGGCGCTGGGCAGCATTCGCGAAAATCTCTCCCGTAACGCGAAATAAAAATGTACAATTTTGTCTGGCACATCTTCTTTTTTTGATTTATCAATTAAATGTGACCACTTTTCAACAACTTACCAAAATGATGACCGCGATGATCACGGTAGTGATGGTGAGTGCGGCGGTGCTGGGATTTATTCCTCAATTCCGCAAATATCAGGCCCACGAAAAGCGTCTCTCTGAACTGCGGGAAGACAAAACCCGCGAAGAGCTTCGGCTTCAGGACTTGCGGGTGCGTCAGGACCGCTTTCAGAATGATCGGGATTATGTCCGCAAAGTCGCGCACGAAATCGGACTGGTTGAACCGAACGAAATGGTCTTCCGCTTCTATGACGAAAATCGCGGATCCACCCGTTTCTCACGCTGAATCCCCGTATGCCGCGTCACGAATCTCACCCGGATATTGAGTTCGATTTCTCCCGCCGGGAACGACTGGGGTTTCCGGAAATCGTGTACGGCGAAGCCAAATCCATCGATCAACTTCAACGCATCGTGAATCAATGCCGGGAACGGAACCATCCCGTGCTCATCTCCCGCTGTCAGCCGGAAAAAGCCCGGGTGCTGGAGAACGGACACTACGATCCGGTGGCGCGGACCTGGCTGTGGAATCCCCGGCCCAAACCCATCCGTGAGGGCAGAGTGGCCATTCTGTCCGGCGGCACCGCCGACGCCCCGGTGGTGGCCGAATGCGCAAACACTCTCCTTTTCCTGGGAGTGGAATCCCGAAGTTTTCAGGATGTGGGGGTGGCGGCCATTCATCGTTTCCTTACTCATTTAGACGAGCTGGCCGGGTATCAGGTGCTCATCGTGGTGGCCGGTTTCGAGGGGGCGCTGGCTTCGGTGGTGGCCGGACAATGTCCACAGCCCGTCATCGGCGTTCCCACCAGCGTGGGCTATGGGGTCGCCACCGGCGGCACCGCCGCCCTGCACGCCATGCTGGCGAGCTGCGCCAACGGACTGATGGTGATGAATGTCGACAACGGTGTCGGCGCCGCCCTCGCGGCCCGCCGGATTTTAGGTGGACAAATTTCAAGTGCCGGTGAAAGGTGAACCTATGCGACTTCAACTGATTCCAACCGGCATGATCCAGACCAATTGCGTTTTCCTCTCCATGGACGACGGGCAGACCCTGGTGATGGATCCGGGTGCCGACGCCGGCATCCTCAAAACCCACATTCACCAGAATGACTTCACGGTCATCGGGTATCCTTTCACCCACGGACATTACGATCACGTCTGCGCCATTGCCGACCTGCATGACGCTTTTCCCGCTCCCTGCTGGATGCATCCCCTGGATTTGGACTGGGCCTTCACCTCCCGGAATCAATATCCGCCCTGGTATCAACAACCCGATCCCTCACGGGTGCCTGAGATTCAGCCGGCCTGGGAGCGGGACGGCCTTTTTGAGATAGGACCTTTTCATTTCCACACCCTGTTTCTGCCGGGTCACTCTCCGGGAAGCGTGGGCTTTTATTTCGAGGAGGACCATCTGTTGATCGGAGGCGATGTGCTGTTCAAGGGCGGTATGGGACGCACGGATTTACCGGGAGGAGACGAACCGGCGCTGATGAACTCCCTGCGCCGACTCTCGGAACTGCCCCCCGAAACCCGGGTGATCCCCGGTCACGGTCCCGCCACCACCATCGGTGAGGAACGCGCATCCAATCCGTATCTGCAACACGCGATGCGAAACAGATGAGCACGCCATTTTTATTACGGCGCGTTTCCCTTTGCCTTCTTTGCCTGGGCATCCACCTGTTGTCGGCACAACCGCTTACCCCGCTGGTGGATTTCCAGGCGGAGGATCCGCAATTGTGGCGGTCAGGCGGGATTTCGGCACAGTTGCAACGCACCGGCCAGGGCATCGAACTTCCGCTTCGCTTCGCCAGTAGTAACAGACAGATCACCCTCACCCGCAGCGGGTCCTGGAAACTTGCGGATGTGTCCAGTTTCCGCTTTCGAGTCGGAATTTCAGATCCATCCGCACTGCTGGAGGCGACCCTGGCCTTTAAATCGGGCAACGGCTGGTACACCCACGGTTTCACCCTGCACGGGAAGGGCCCCGCCCACCTGCAGTTTGCCAAAGCCAACTTTGCACCCGAGGGGGCGGTCTCGGGTTGGAACCGGGTCGAGGCCATCCGCATCAGCTTCTGGCCCCGCGGGAGCGGAAGCACCACGCTGTACCCTGTCAGCCTGGAGGGATTTCAGGATCAACTCTGGATTTTGGACACCGAATCCGCCGCAAAAACCGGAGACGAAACCTACACCGCCCGGGTAAGCAAGCGACATCTCGACCGCATCCTGGCCGGACTGGGTCTGCCCCACGCGATTCACTCGTTGGACGCACTGCCGTCCCGGGGGACGCCCCGTCTGATCCTGATCCCCTATCTTCCGCATCTCTCCGACCCGGAATTTCAGCAGTTGTCGCGCTTCATCACTCAGGGAAGCGCCCTCATCGTGTTCGAATCCACCCATACCGGCCTGGCCCGCAAACTGGGAGTCCAAATCGGAAACGCCCTCTCCTCCTCCACCATGGGACAGTTCAACCATCTTCTTCTCGACACCTCCCTCATGCCCGGGGCACCCTCCCGCATCTATCAGCACGCCTGGTCCATGCGCGGCATCCAGCCACTCGGAGCCGACAGCCGGGTGATTGCCGGCTGGGCGGATGCCCTCGACCGCCCCTTGAAGCAACCCGCAGCCATTCAGGGTCCCAACGGCATCTGGCTGAACGTGGCCTGGCGCTCCGGTGATACTGACGCCAAACAGCAGCTTCTCGGAGAATGGATCGGGAATCTGTCCCCCGCCCTCCTCACCGAAAGTCTTCGTTACCACCGTGAAACCCGTTCCCCCCGCCTGTTTGAACATCGACATGGCCCCCTTGATACCGACTCCGCTCCCGCGCGCGCCCTCAAGGCCATGGCCGTGCGTACGCATGATGCCGCATCCAAAACGGACAACGCGCCCCTGAACGCCTTCCGCCTCTTTCGACAAAGTGATCAATTGATGCAGCGTGCCCACGCCAGCAGTCAATCCCCCTGGAATGCCCGGATGCGGGGGATCTGGGATCAAAACGGCACCGGATTTTATGCGGGCGGTTGGGAGCGCACTTGCCGGGAATTGCGGGCCGCCGGATTCAACGCGGTCTTTTCAAACATGGCCAGCGCCGGCCGTGCCCATTATCCCTCCAAACTGATCCCCCCCTCCAAATCCCTGGAACAGCACGGGGACCAACTGCGGGCCTTTGCCGCCGCGGCCCGGCGAAACGGCCTGGAGGCCCACGCCTGGAAAATATGCTGGAAACTGAACACCCGCCTGCCCGCATTCGAAGCGCAACTGCGCCGGGAGGGACGGCTCATGCAGGATCCACATGGAAAGGACCTCCCCTGGCTGTCCATCTCCGATTCCCGAAACGTGCAGTTCGAGATCGACAGTCTGCTGGAAATGGCCCGTCACGCCGAACTGGACGGCATTCATCTGGACTACATGCGCTATCCCGGACGCGATGGCGATTACGGCCCGGCCGCCCGCAGCGCCTTCGAAGCACAACTGGGGCGGCGCATTCCCAACTGGCCCGCCGAGGTTCTGGGTCCCCTGAGGGATCGGTTTCAGCGGTTCCGCCAACAGGAACTCCACAACGCCATGCGGAATATTTCCACCGCGGTTAAAAAGGAATTTCCCGACCTGAAACTCAGTGTGGCGGTGTGGGGGGCCTGGCCCGACTGCGCGGATTCACAGGGACAGAACTGGCCAATATGGGCCCGGGAGGGATGGGTGGACTGGATCATTCCCATGAATTACACCGACAATCCGGATCAACTCGCCGGCTGGCTGGATCTGCAGGCCGCCCAGCCCGGTGTGCGCGAACGCCTGATTCCCGGACTGGGCTACATCTCCACCAACGCCGAACTCAGCCCCACCCAACTCCTCGACCAACTCTCCCTCGTCCGGGAACGCAATCTCCACGGCGCAATCCTCTATCGACTCGACAGCTCTCTCCCCTCCCGCCTGTTCCCCTACCTCGCCCTTTGGGAGTGAGTTCGGAAGAGTATACGCCAAAACCCCACGGTTTCAGGTGTTATTTAACCGCCGCGCGCTGGTGAATGCGCCCGTTCGCGTACATGAAAAAAATCATATCCTCATGGCTGGTGCCCAGATTACCCGCAGATTTCAGGGTGTAACGCACCCGAACCTGATATCCCCCGCGGTCATGCGGTTCCACCGGCCACCAAGTCCGTATCCGCAGGGAATCGGGGAATGCCGCGTTTTCACGAATGTAGTTTTCCACATGCGGGACCCGTCCATCGGGTTCAACACTGAACGGAAACGCACCATTTCCGGTCGGTTCCTCCCTCACCGGTTCCGGCGTGGGAGTGGGTTCAGGTGTGGGTTCAGGTGTGGGAGTTGCCCGAACCAGTTCCTGATTCGCCAGTTTCCAGGCCTCATATTCTTCACGTCCCTGGTCATACGCACGTTTCCGGGCATACACCGATCGCAAATTGGCCATGGAGGAAACTTCGGACAGATCCTCCAATCGGAAACTGGAAAGCCCCGCCCCGGTATCCAGCACAAGTTTATCATCCGTAATCCGGTGAACCCAGCCCGATTGATGACCGCCGCTTTTGAGTTCCACTTTCACGGCATCAGCGACTTCCGGTCCGCGGAATTCCTCCGCGTATTGCGTGTATAACTCCTGATAACGTTTTTCCCAATCCGGAATCTCATCAGACGAATCGATCCCTTCCGCAGCTTCCGCGACATCCACAGTCTCAGGAACCGATGGAGCTTGCCCCTCCTCCGTTTTCACCTCTGCCGCCGGGGCGGGCTCCGGCTCCGGCTCCGCCTGTTGTGGCGCACAGGCGGTCAACACCGCACATACCCCGGCAGCGACAAGAAAACGGATAAAATAAAGTGAAGAAAATATCATCCGAAAGCCCCTACAAGAAAAACCGGTCTTTCCAACTGCTAAGTGGTGTTTTTTCGAAAAACAGAGGGCCGGAAAATCCTAATCCTAATCCGGCTTCTTTTCGCTCAAGACTGTCCGCGTGAACGAGGAACGGAACACTTATATTTTCCGAGCCATCGCCTCTGCCAGATTCAGTCCCATGCGGGCGTGAGCGAAGGGTTCGGGGTGCATAAAGTTTGATGTGGGATGAAGAGAATGCTGGCGGTTTAAAGAAAAAATATGTGTATGATAAAATACATGAAATTACAATTTTAGGTTTTTATAGCCTGCTTTTATGATGTATACAGATGAAAGGTCGTGGCGGAACCGCAGGTTGGAGAATGGACTCCATTTAAAACAACAAAACTGTTCGGAGATGGAACATGTCAAAAAAAATCAGAATCGGCGTTGTAGGCGCCGGTGGAAATACCCGGCGAAAACATATCCCGTACCTGCAGGCGATCGAAGGCGTCAGTATCGAGATCGTCTGTAACCGCTCGGAAAAAAGCAGTCAACAGGCAGCCGATGAATTCGGGATTCCCGGGATCGCCGGACATTGGAAAGATGTGGTGTCCGATCCTGATCTGGATGCCGTGGTCATCGGAACCTGGCCGTATGTACACGCCCCCGTCAGCATCGCGGCTCTGGAGGCCGGAAAACATGTCCTCTGTGAAGCCCGAATGGCCATGAACCTCGCCGAAGCAGAAGCGATGCTGGAGGCTTCGGAGGCTCATCCCCATCTGGTGGCTCAGGTGGTGCCCAGTCCCTCCACGCTGCAATGGGATCGTTTTTTATACCGGATTCTGAACGAGGGGGTCATCGGTATCCTGTTGCATGTGGACGGCTTTGCCACGGGCGGTGCGTTCATGGACCGGGAGAAGCCGTTAAGCTGGCGGGAGCAACGCGAATTCAGCGGACTGAATTGTATGGGCCTTGGAATCGCGTATGAGGCCATGGCCCGTTGGATCGGACATGCCGAAACCGTGGAGGCGAACGGGCGGATCTTTGTGACGCAACGCAAAGATGCGGAGGGGAATCTGCGGGACATCAAAATTCCAGACCATTTGGATATAGTGGGCAATCTGGAATCCGGGGCCTCCTATCACCTCCTCTGCAGCAAAGTGACCGGTGCCTGTCCGACCTCCGGGGAATTCATCTTCTACGGATCGGAGGGCACCCTTCGCTTCAACGCCGACAAGAACTCCTGCACCCTGCACCGACCGGACGGCTCCTCCGACTCTCTGCAGCCCCGGGAGGAGGAGCGCGAAGCCTGGCGGGTGGAAGCCGAATTCATCGGGGCCATTTGCGGAGAGGAGGAGATCCGCCTGACCCCGTTCAGGGAGGGGGTTCGTTACATGGCTTTTACGCAAAGAGTGATGGAGGCATGCGGGATGGCGTAATTCACGCCGCGTTTAGAATGGCCCGGGTTCCGCGTTTAAAATGGGTCGGAGTTCCGCGTTTACGCGGATAGTAAAAAGCGAAGCTTCAGCGAGCGGATATCAGAGAGTTGGGTCATCGGTGCAATGGTTGACCTCGGGCTCCGCGTTCCCAGGCCATAAATGGCCCTCGGATACAAGGTTTGTCAACAAATATTCTCCCCCTAAATAGTCCCTCATGAGACCCAAACTTGCTGTTACCCTTACCGATGTCGCTGAAAAAGCGGACGTTTCGATCGCCACCGTTTCCCGCATCATTAATGAGGTGGGGAGTGCCCACGAAGACACGGTGGACCGGGTTGCTCTGGAGTGGCTGGACGGTCTCCCGGCGGTTCAGGTGCTGGGGGAAAGCCGGACCGGGTGTCACTGGTTCGATCATCTGGGCCCCGACAATGCCCAGGCCGGCGCACTGGCGGCGGACTACCTGCTGAACAGGCCATCCGCCGCCTGCGCTACCGCATGGAAAATCCCGACGAGCCGGTGGTGAGAATCCTGGTCTCCCCACAGGTGATTGCTTCAGGAGAGTCTTCCGAAGAAGGAAGATGATATAAAAAAGAGTTACTTTAGAAAAAAACAGCCGTACGCCCCTTCAGCCCCCTCTTTTTTTTCTCGCCATTCATGGGTACCAAACGTCAATTACACGTCCCGTCTCGTTTCCAGCTTGCCAGCGGCGCGCTTCCGGTTTAGGGAGGGGGCATGTCAACTTTCGAGGAATATCGCCGGCGCATCGACTCACTGGATGCGGAAATAGTGTCCCGTTTAAACGAGCGGATTCGCTGTGCCATGGAAATCGGCCGTTTGAAACAGGAATCAAACGCCCCGATTTATGTTCCGGCCCGCGAAATGCAGGTGTTCGAAAAGGTGATGGGGATGAACAAGGGCCCGATGTCGGACGCCCATCTCCGCGCCATCTACCGAGAAATCATGTCCGCGGCGATTTCCATGGAACTCGAATCCTCCATCGCCTATCTCGGGCCCGCCACCACCTATTCACATCAGGCGGCCCTCTCCAAATTCGGCCAAAGCCTTCGCTATCTTCCTTGTGAAACCATCGAACAGGTCTTCGAGGAGGTGGAAAAGGGCCGCGCGCAATACGGAGTGGTGCCGGTGGAGAACAGCATCGAGGGCGGGGTCACACCCACCCAGGACCGGCTGACTCACACTCCGCTGAAAATCGCGGCGGAGGTGTATCTGCCCATTCACCACTGCCTGATCGTACAGCCGGGCCAAACCTCCCCCTCCAAAATCTACAGCAACCCCCAGGCACTGTCCCAGTGCCGGAACTGGCTGCAGCGTCACTTTCCCGGTGCGGAACTGCTCCCCACCCGCAGTACCGCCGGTGCTTCGGAACGGGTCATGGAGGATCCCGACGCGGCCGCTATCGCCTCCCGCCTGGCCGCGGAGGAGTTCGGTCTGGAAATTCTGGCCGAAAATATTCAGGATATCTCGGGAAACACCACCCGCTTCCTGGTGCTCGGACGCGAATACGGCCCCCCGTCGGGCAACGACAAAACCTCGGTGTTCTTCGGCGTTCGCCACAAAACCGGAGCCCTGTTCCAAACCCTGGAGCCCCTCCACCGCGCGGGCCTGAATTTGAGTAAGATTGAATCCCGTCCCAGCAAGCAGCGGGCCTGGGAATACACCTTTTTTGTCGACCTGGAGGGTCACGCGGATGATCCGAAGGTGAAGGCGGTGCTCGATGAACTGGCCGACCACTGCCTGGAGTTCACCGTGCTCGGCTCCTATCCCATCGGCTTCAGGAGTTAAGAAATGTCGGACCTCGCTCACCTGAAACCCCGAAAGGGCATTGACGATTTGGTTGTGTATGAACCCGGACGCCCCCTGGAGGAGGTGGCCCGCGAACACGGGATTCCCCCCGGTGATCTGGTGAAGCTGGCCTCGAACGAAAACAATCTCGGACCCTCCCCCAAAGCGGTGGAGGCCATGCGGGAGGCCGCTGACCGCATGCATCTCTATCCCGACGGCGGCGCGTACTATCTCCGCAATGCCCTGGCGAAAAAGCTGGGAGTCACCCCCGATATGCTGATTTTCGGAAACGGCAGCAATGAACTGATCGAGTTTCTCGGACACGTCTTTCTGGAACCCGGCCTGAATCTGGTGATGAGCCAATCCGCTTTTATCATTTACAAACTGGTGGCCGAAACCTTCGGAGCCGGGGCCCGCA
Source organism: Kiritimatiellia bacterium (assembly GCA_040905625.1). Taxonomy (GTDB): domain Bacteria; phylum Verrucomicrobiota; class Kiritimatiellia; order SS1-B-03-39; family UBA6053; genus UBA6053. The sequence continues at coordinate 11,403 of JBBDRC010000038.1, read as the reverse complement.
TGGCGCCGATGAGGAACTTCACCCACGATTTGGAGGCCATGGCGGGCCTGATCGACGAAAACACCCGTTTGGTGTTCGTGGCCAATCCCAATAACCCCACCGGCACCCGGGTGGACAACGCGGCCCTGAAATCATTTCTGGACGCCCTGCCCTCCCATGTGCTGCCGGTCCTGGACGAAGCCTATGTCGAATTGCTCCCTCCCGACGATCAGCCCGATTCCCTGAACTGGGTGAAGGAGTCCCGTCCGTTGATTCTATTGCGCACCTTCTCGAAAACCTACGGATTGGCCGGTCTGCGTCTGGGATACGGGGTGGCCCACCCGGAACTGATTCAGTTGCTGGGTAAATTCCGTCAGCCATTCAATGTAAACGCCATGGCCCAGGCCGCCGCCATGGCCGCGATCAGGGATGAGGACTATGTGCAACGCACCCGCGCCTGCATTCGCGAGGGTCTGGCCTTTTTTGAACGTTCCTGCGCGGAACTGGGACTGGAGACGGTTCCGTCCTGCGCGAATTTTTTATTGATAAAAACCGGTGAAGGCCGGCGGAGATTCCGGGAGATGCAGGCCTGCGGGGTCATCGCCCGTCCCATGGACGGATACGGACTGCCCGACTGGCTCCGGGTGTCGGTGGGCACAAAAACTGAAAACCAACGGGCCATGGATGTGTTGCGGGAGTTGATGTGATATGAAAACGATTGCGTTAGTGGGAGTGGGATTGATGGGGGGCAGCATTGGGCTGGCGCTGCGGGCGCGTAATGTTCCGCTTCGAATTCAGGTGTACGCCCGTCGAAAGGAAACCCGCGACGCGGCCCTGTCCCTGGGAATGGCGGACGCTGTGTTCGCCGATCCGGCGGACGCGGTGGCGGATGCGGACCTGGTGATTCTGTGTGTACCGGTCCGCGCCATTCCGACCCTGTTGCGGCGGGCTCTCCCCGGACTGAAGCACGACGCGGTGGTAACCGATGTCGGCAGCACCAAAGCCTGGCTGAACCTCACTTGCACAGAGGTTCTCAAGGACACGGGCGCCACTTTCGTGGGCAGCCACCCCATGTGCGGCAGCGAGAAAACCGGACTGGATGTGGCGGATGCGAATTTGTATCAGGGCGCGACCTGTATTGTCACCGCCGATCCCTCCACCCGCGGTGTCGCCTGGCAGGTCAGCCATTTCTGGACCCGGATCGGGGCCAGAGTCGTGGAAATGTCGGCGGACCGGCACGATCAATTGGCCGCCGTCACCAGCCATGTGCCCCATCTCGCCGCAAGCGCGCTGGTGCTTGTCTGCGGTGAGCCCTCCCCCCCCATGAGAGCTCTGATCGGTCCGGGTTTCAGGGACAGCACCCGAATCGCTTCGGGTTCTCCCGCCCTTTGGCGGGATATTGTGGAAACCAACCCCGACGCGGTTTGCGAAGGATTAAGGGAACTCCAAAAACAACTGTCAACCGTGTTGCGGGCGGTGGAAAGCAAGGATTTTCAAGCGGTGGAACGGTTTCTGGAGCAGGGCGTTCACCACCGCAACGACTTGTGCAAAGACACCCCTCTCCCGCCCCACGCCAACGGGGTGATTGCGATCGACGGCCCCTCCGCCTCCGGTAAATCCACGGTGGCGCGCTCCATCGCAAAACGCATGAACTCGCTGTACGTGGATTCAGGTGCGCTTTACCGGGGAATGACCTGGATGGTGCTGCGGGCGGGCGCACATCCGGAATCCGAGGCGGAGGTCCTGAAGGAAATGCAAAACGCGGAATGGGACTTTCCGATTCGGCAGGGTGCGGTGACTTTCACGATCAACGGAACGGATCCGGGCGGGGCCATTCGTGGCGAAGCCGTTCGGGAAAGCGTCAGTTATGTGGCCCGCATCCCCGAGGTGCGGCGTTTCATCGTCGATCAAATCCGCAACATGAGGGCTCTGGGTCCGCTGGTGGTGGAGGGACGCGACATCGGCAGCGTGGTGTTTCCCGAAAGTCCCCATAAGTTTTATCTGGACGCAGACCCGGAGGAGCGCGCCCGGCGACGGAATGAAGAACTGTTGGCCACCGAAAGCGGAACCTCGGTGGAGGCGGTGCAGGAAAGTCTGCGCAAACGGGATCATCTCGACAGCACCCGTAAAACCGCGCCCCTTCAAATCGCCGAAGGCGCCCGGGTGGTCGACACCACCGAACTCACCCTGGACGAAGTCGTGGACCGCATTATCGGCATGGTCCGGGCCGGTTGATCTTACCAAAAACAACAGTGTCGCTTTCGTAAATACCCGACAATTTCATCGTGACTCAGTACTACCGGCTCCCTTTCTTTTTACCCTTCCCTTTGGGGTAGGTGTATTTTCCTTTGCCTTTTCCTTTAGAGGAGATTCCTGAGAAAGATCCGGTCGGCAGGGCCGTCCGCAGTTCCGCAATCTGATCACGCAGCAGCGCCGCCCGTTCGTATTCGAGAGCCTTGGCCGCCTCCACCATTTCGGTTTCCATCTCACGGATCACCTCCTGCACATCGTAACTGCCCCCCCCCTCTTTGATCACCATTTCCTCCATGTCGCCCGCGGTTTTCAGGATGGCCAGACTCTCCTGAATTTCTTTGACAATTTGCCGGGGAGTAATGTTGTGTTCCAGGTTGTACGCCATCTGGATCGTGCGGCGGGACTCGGTGGTGTCCAGGAGGGCCTGCATGGCATCGGTGATTTTATCCGCGTACAAAATCACTTTCCCGTTGAGGTTCCGGGCCGCCCGGCCCGCGGTTTGAATCAGTGACGTATGCGACCGCAAAAACCCCTCCTTGTCGGCATCCAGAATCGCCACCAGAGCCACTTCAGGTATATCCAGCCCCTCCCGCAGCAGATTGATGCCGATCAGACAATCGAATTCCCGGCGACGCAGGGCGCGGATGATTTCCACCCGCTCGATGGCATCGATATCGCTGTGCAGATATTTGGTGCGCAAATCCAGCGCATCCAGATAGGCGGACAAATCCTCCGCGGTTTTTTTGGTCAGCGTGGTCACCAGCACCCGCTGCTCTTTTTTCGCCCACTCGCGAATCTCGTTCATCACGTCGTCGATCTGCCCCTTGAGCGGGCGGATCTCCACCTCCGGATCCACCAGGCCGGTGGGACGAATGATCTGTGGAACCGTTTCTCCACCGCTCATTTCCACCTCCATCGCCGCCGGGGTGGCGGAGACAAACAGCATCTGTCCGGTGCAGTTCATAAATTCGTCGAAGGCCAGCGGACGGTTGTCCAGGGCGGAGGGCAGTCGGAATCCGTGCTCCACCAATACCGACTTCCGGGCCAAATCCCCGTTGTACATTCCCCGAATCTGCGGCAGGGTCACATGCGACTCGTCCACGATGGTCAGAAAATCCTCCCGGAAATAATCCAGCAGCGTGAACGGACGGTCTCCGGGACGGCGTCCGGTGAGGTAACGGGAATAATTCTCCACCCCGTTGCAAAACCCCATCTCCTTGAGCATCTCCAGATCGTATTCGGTGCGCATACGAATCCGCTGGGCCTCGATCAGTTTTCCCTCCTGTTCGAAGGCGCTCACCTGAAGCTCCATATCCCGCTCAATCTCCGCCAGGGCCTCCTCCACCTTGCGGTAGGGCGTCACGAAATGACGGGCGGGACTGATGTGAATCTCAGTGAAATTTTCCAGAGTATCCCCGGTGAGCGGATCAAAGCGCTGAATGCGTTCGATGTCATTCCCCCAGAAACTGAGACGGATCCCCTCTTCGTTGTAACTCGGATACAACTCCACCGTGTCGCCCCGCACCCGGAAGGTTCCCGGTGAGCGCTCGATTTCGTTGCGGGTGTATTGAATCGCCACCAGTTTCTCCAATAACTCATCGCGATCAAAACTTCCGCCCACCTGCAGATGGATCAGCATGTTCTGATAGTCCTCGGGGGATCCCAGACCGTAGATGCAGGAAACCGAGGCGATGATCACCACATCCCGCCGGTTCAGCAACGAATCCGTGGCCGCCAGACGCAGGCGTTCGATTTCCTCGTTGATGCTGGAGTCCTTTTCGATAAAAGTGTCGGTGGTGGGGATGTAGGCTTCGGGCTGATAATAATCGAAGTAGCTGACAAAATAACTGACCGCGCTGTCGGGCAGGAATTGCTTCATTTCCGCATACAACTGCGCGGCCAGGGTTTTGTTGTGGGAAATGATCAGAGTGGGTCCGCCCCAGTGTCGAATCAGATTGGCCATGGTGAAGGTTTTACCGCTGCCGGTCACTCCCTCCAACACCTGAAAACGCCTGCCCGTGTCCAGCCCCTCGCACAGGGTGGCGATGGCTTGGGGCTGATCCCCTGCGGGCTTGAAATCGGAGGCTAACGTGTAAATACTTTTTGTCATCGGTCAGGGAAGTTTTCCAAACAGCAGCACCCCTTCCCGGGCGATGCGCTGCCAGAGGGTTTGAAATTCAGGATCATCCATATTGCGCATATCCATAAACGTCACGGTTAATTCCAGCGCATATCGCTGATCCACCTTTTCCCGCAAACGTTCCAGGCAGCCGTAGGCCTGCAGGCGCTGGCGTCCACCCACATACAGCAGATTCAAATCAATGGGCCCCGTCTGCGAATCCACCTCCCGGGCCAGCGTCCCGGTCACAATCGCGGCCTCGGGCACCGGTTTTACACTGCGACGGACCAGCTTGCGCAGATCTTCCCAGAACCCCTCCTCCGCATCCAGTGCCGGACGAATGGCTTTGAGCCAGAGGTAATTGGCATGATTCGGTTTAAACCAGTATTTGCAGGCCGTCTCATCCATCACCAGCACCCGTTGTTGACACAGCTCCTCGAGTGCCAACATCGTGGCACGGTTACTGAGTCCGCTCCGCCGCTGAATCTCCCGACCGCACAACCGCTCCCTGGCGCGGTGCAGGACCCGAAGCACCTTCAGGTGACTGGATTTTCCCAGAATGGCGTTCAACCCTTGCATGGGCATTATCTAAACCCTGTCCGACAAGGGTTCAAGCTGATTTGGTCACAATAACTTTGTAAACTGCCGGGACTCAGACCCAGCTCCTTTCTCTGGTCCTTGCGCAACCACCCTGAGGTCCGAAGGGAAAAGCCGCACAAACGATCCCTCTATTTCTCCGCCGATCCCCTTCTTTAAATTGATGAGTCCGCATCCGTCGAATGGCTGTGTGAACGGGAGATTGTGCGGGACGGGGGCTTCCTCAAGCACAATCCATCTCACGGATTCAGTTTATACGAAGCCATATCAAATCTTAATTGCTTCTAAAGAGAATTTAGTGTTAATAGCTCAGTGTTACTATGACAATTGAGCAGTTTACAACTTATGCCTCTCTTATGACCTTTGCCTTGTGTTGCTCACTGGTCATCTCGTACTTGCTCACCCCGCTGGTGATCAAAATCGGGTTTGCGTTTGGGTTCATTGATCAACCCGACGAACGGCGTATCCACAAAAATCCCACCCCGCGCTGTGGCGGACTCAGCGTGTTTTTCGCATTCAGTCTGACCGCCATTCTGCTCTGTTGCGCCAATCTGTTCACTTTGAGCCGGCCATCCAATCACCTTTGGGTCACATCTGTACTTATGGTCAGCCTCCCCCTGATCGGAATTGGATTAATTGATGACCGTTGGGAAATCAAACCACAGTACAAGCTGCTTGGCCAGTTTCTGATTGGATTGCTGGCATGGGAACAGGGTTTGAACCTGGGCAATATGCTGGGCATGCCCATGACTGTCGGGGTGGATATGGCCGCCACCGTCTTTTTATATATCGCGGCCATGAACGCCTACAATCTCATCGACGGCATGGACGGAGTCGCCGCCGGACTGGGCGCGATCACCGCGCTGGGTCTCAGCGCCCTCAATCTCATTCTGGGCAACGAAATGATGGCGGCGCTCTGTCTGGCGCTCTCCGGCTCGTGCCTGGGATTTTTGCGCTACAATTTCCACCCCGCCCGGGTGTTCCTCGGAGATACCGGAAGCATGTACATCGGTTTTATGCTCATGGCCATGACCCTGGCCAGCCAGTCCCGGTCCACCGCCGCCATCATGCTGATTATTCCCCTGCTCACCATGGGAGTGCCCATGCTGGACACCGGACTGGCCATCTGGCGCCGTTCGGTCCGCAGAGCCATTGATCCAAAAGGAAAAAGCCGGGTTTCCACTGCGGACAAAGATCATTTGCACCATCGTCTGGCCCGGAAAGGGCTCACCCAGCGCCGGGTGGCCATGATCCTGTATGCCATTCAGGCTGCGGTGTTCGGTGTGGGCCTGCTGTGGGTCTTCCTGCAAAGTTATCGAATGGCCATTTTCACAGTGGCGTTTTTTGTGGGTTCCTACGTGGGTTTGCGCTTTTTGGCCTCGCTGGAAATGTCCGACAGCGGACGCTGGATTGTGGACGGCATACGCCGCCCCGGACGCATGCAATTGTTCAGCAGTTTGATGCCCATGCTGGACATCCTCATTCTCAGCTCCTCTCTCCTCGTCTTGTCCTGGCTGCTTTCTGATACCTGCCCCCAGCTTGCCATCGGCCGCTTAATCCGGGAAACCGCCCCGCCTCTGGTGGGCGGGCCCATGATTCTGATTTGGGCCACCCGATATTATCGACTGCAATGGACCCGGGCCCGGGCCATCGAATTTTTCTTTTTGGGACTCATCGCCACCGCCGGTCTGTTGATCGGCCTCGCCATATCCCCGATCCCTCTTCAACAACCCCTCCGCTTCACTCTGCTCGTCGCCCTGGTGCTTATGTCCCTCACCATCCCGCAGATGATTTTTCTGCGGGCCATTCCTCGCCTGGTGCAGGACATGTATCATTTATATGACCGCAAACAGAAAACCATTGATGACGAAACCAAAAACCGGGTGCTGATTTATGGCGCCGGGTTTGGCTATACCCTGATTACCCGGGCGGAAAGTTTTGCCGACTCCGCCCGCAGAAAAGATTATTTTCTTGTGGGGCTGGTGGATGATGATCCCTATCTGAGGGGCCGTCTCGTCAACGGCCACGCCGTGCTGGGAACCGGTGCCGAATTGGAGCAACTGATCAAAGCACATGCGGTGGACGAAATCCTCGTCTCCACGGTCCTCAGCCCCGAAAATAAACAATACCTGCTGGAAACGGCCGACAAAATGAATGTCCGGGTGAGCCAAAGCCTTATTCAAAATCAGGTTCTGCGTGATTTCACCGAACTCACTTGAACAATCGGCCTTTCCAGGCCGTCACTATAACCGGCCTTTCCAGGCCGTCACTATACTGGAGGATGGCCTTTCCAGGCCGTCACTATAACTGGAGGATGGCCTTTCCAGGCCGTCACTATACTGGAGGATGGCCTTTCCAGGCCGTCACTATAACTGGAGGATGGCCTTTCCAGGCCGTCACTATACTGGAGGATGGCCTTTCCAGGCCGTCACAACATACACTGAAATAGAGCTGTCGGGCTGAAAGCCCAACCTCCTGTATACGCTGTTTCATAATCATCCTTGACATTATGTGAATTTTTTAACAAATAAAAGTTTATTTCTCTGCCGTTTCCACCCTTCCCCCTTTCTTATGACCTCTTTCACCTACGAACCCACCCTCCAATTCCGAAAAGACTCAACCGAATACCGTAAACTATCCTCTGAATATGTCTCCCAATCGGAGTTTGACGGGAAACCCGTGCTGAAGGTGGAACCGCAGGCCCTGACTCTGCTTGCCCATGCCGCTTTCAGCGACGTGTCCTTTTTTCTGCGCGCCTCTCATTTAAAGATGCTTGCAAACGAATTGCTCGATCCGGATGCCAGCGACAACGACCGCTTCGTGATCTACACCCTGCTGCAAAATGCGGTGGTGGCCAAAGGCGGACAGCTTCCCTCCTGTCAGGACACCGGCACCGCCATCGTCTTCGGCAAAAAAGGTCAGCAGGTCTGGACCGGCGGCGGGGACGAGGAAGCCCTGTCCAAAGGGATTTACCAAACCTACCAGGAAAAGAATCTGCGCTACTCCCAGATTGCCCCCTTGAGCATGTTCGAGGAGACCAACACCCGCACCAATCTTCCCGCCCAGATTGATTTGCTGGTCGACGACGGGGATGCGTACAAATTTTTATTCATCGCCAAAGGCGGCGGCTCCGCCAATAAATCCTTTCTCTACCAGCAAACCAAAAGTCTGCTGAACGAGGAATCGCTGACCAAATTTGTCACCGAAAAACTCATGGACCTCGGCACCGCCGCCTGCCCGCCCTATCACATCGCCCTGGTCATCGGCGGCACCAGCGCTGAAAGCACCATGAAACTGACCAAACTGGCCTCCTGCGGCTATCTGGACGGTCTTCCGACCACCGGAAGTGAAGGAGGCAGAGCCTTCCGGGACCCGGAATGGGAAAAACGGGTGGGCGACATTGCCGCCAATTCCAAAGTCGGTGCCCAGTTCGGCGGAAAATACTTCGCCCACGATGTCCGGGTCATCCGACTCCCCCGCCACGCCGCCTCCTGTCCTGTCGGGCTGGGCGTCAGTTGCAGTGCCGACCGCAATATCAAAGCCAAGATCACCCAAGACGGCATCTTCCTGGAACAGCTCGAATATCACCCCGAAAAATACCTCCCCGATGCCGCCCCCGACCTGGCCCCGCCGGTCAGCGTGAATCTGGACGAAGGGATGGACAAGGTCCGCGCAGTGCTCGACCGCTTCCCCATCAAAACCCGGCTCAATCTCAGCGGCACCCTGATCGTGGCCCGCGACATCGCCCACGCGAAAATCAAGGAGATCCTGGACCGGGGAGAGGAAATGCCCGCCTACTTCAAAGATCACCCCATCTACTACGCCGGCCCCGCAAAAACCCCGGAAGGAATGCCCAGCGGAAGTTTCGGCCCCACCACCGCCGGACGCATGGACAGTTATGTCGAAAGCTTTCAAGCAAAAGGCGGCAGCCTGATCATGCTGGCCAAAGGCAACCGCAGTCAGGCCGTAACCGACGCCTGCAAAACCCACGGCGGATTTTACCTCGGTTCCATCGGCGGCCCCGCCGCCATTCTGGCGCAGGACAATATCAAAGAAGTGGAAGTCGTCGATTTCCCCGAACTCGGCATGGAAGCCATCCGCAAAATCAAAGTCGAAAACTTTCCCGCCTTCATCGTGGTCGACAACAAAGGCAACGACTTCTTCAAGCAGTTGGATTAAGTTACCGCTGTCGCCCGGCGGAAACACCATAGTATGTTTTGTACGCCCGGTAAAAGGTCTGGGCGGAGGCGAATCCGCTGGCGGAGGCGACATCCTGTAAATTCAGGGTCCGGTTTTTCAACAGGATGTGCGCGTGTTCCAGACGGAGCCGACGCAGATACGCAGCCGGTGATTCACCGTAGCGCTGATGAAACTCCCGGGTGAAATGTTCCCGGCTGATGCCGATTTTATCCGCCCACTCTTTTAAATTAAACGGCGACCGAAACTGACTTTCCAACAAGTGACGTCCATAGGAAATCGGATCATTCCCGCGGGTCTCCTCCACCTGTTCGCGGTACATGGAAATCAGCAGTCGATAGGCGCACTCCGCAGAGTAAAATCGGTTGGGAAGATTTCCGGAATTGAAATCCTGATGTAAACGCCGCAACAGCAGACTTGCCTCGCCATCGATGCTCATACGCACCACACTCCCGAATTCGCGGCGTATCGCGGCGGCGATTTCCATAAAACCCGCGGACCCGACCAGATACGTCCAGCACAGCTCATAGGGTCGTTCACAGTCCCGGTCCAGCCCGTAACAGCTCTTCTCCCCGTATTGAAACAACATGGCGTGACCCGGCTTCACCAGGTGCCTTCCACTGGAGTCCTCAATAAATGCGGATCCCTTCAAGGTCTGTTGCACCACCAGTCCGGGTTCCGGTTGACGCACCGCGTTGTCCCAATAATAGCTGTTTTTCGTTTGTTTCTCACGTTGTATAATGCGGATATCCGGAAGTGATTCCATGGAGATTATTAATCTGTTCATGCACGCCATATCACATTTTGCATACTGAATATCAAGCATCGGTTCTGGAGAATACTTCTGAAAATGGTAAGGTGCCGTTCGTACCAACCTCTCACGGAGAACAGCATGAGCCCTGCCAAAAAGAAAACGACTTCCAACACCGCCAAAGACGCCGGTCACGCCGCCCATACACAGGATGCGGCAAGTCGAGGCCTTCCCGGCGAATTTAAACGCCCGATTAAAGTTGCCTTTATCGGCGCGGGCAGCTTTTTCACCCCCCGGGTGCTGAATGATATTGTGCTGACTCCCGGAAACAAGGGCGGAACTTTCGCGTTGGTGGATCTGGATGAAAAACGACTTAATCTGTCCGCCCGTATGCTGCGCAAGTTGATCAAAGGGGTTCCCGGGGCCAAATGGAAAGTGGTGGCCTCCACCGACCGAACCAAGGTCATGGGCAACAGTGATTATATCATCAATTGCATCGAAGTCAGCGGCCCCCAATGTGTGGAAATGGACAATGATATTCCGTTGAAATACGGGGTGGATCAATGTATTGGCGACACCATCGGCCCGGGGGGCCTGTTCAAGGGGCTGCGCACCATTCCCGCGTTTCTGGACATTCTCAAGGATTGTGAAAAACTCTGTCCCCGGGTGCAGGTGTTGAATTACACCAACCCGATGGCCATGATGTGCACCGCCGCCGGACGGGTGAGCGATATCCCGGTGGTAGGGCTCTGTCACAGCGTGCAGGGAACCAGCAACCTGCTGGCCAAACGGGCGGGCGTCCCCTACGACGAACTCTCCTGGGAATGTGCAGGGATCAATCATCTTGCCTGGTTCACCCGTCTGGAGCACAAAGGCAAAGATCTGTATCCCTCCCTGAAAAAAGATTTCGCGGCACAACTGAAAAAATCCCTCACCGAACTGGACAAAGGAACGGTTCCGGCGGAGTACCTTTCCACCTATTCCGGCAGAGCACCGGAGGGGCGGCCCGAACATCATTGTGACTTGGTTCGCAAACACATGTGCCTGGAATTCGGAGCCTTCATTACCGAAAGCTCCGGCCATCTCTCCGAGTACCTCCCCTACTACCGCAAATCCGAGGATGGACGGAACTATCTCCGCAGCGGCTACGACGGGGGCTCACGCTTCTATGCCACCAACTGGCCGAACTGGCGCAAAGGACAGGACGATGACCGCCGGGCCTTTCTCTCCGGCAAAAAAGATCCCGATTGGCAGCGAAGCTGGGAATACGCCTCCTGGATCATCGAGGCCATGGAGAAAAATGTTCCTTACCGCATTCACGGCAATGTCATGAACCAACCCGTGGACGGCAGTGGATTGCTGATCAGCAATCTCCAGGCCGACATGTGTGTGGAAGTGGCCTGTCTGGTGGATGCAAACGGGATTCAATCTGTTCGCTACGGAAAACTGCCCCCGCAAATGGCCGCGCTCTGTCAGAGCAACCTGGCCATGTTCGATTTGGCCGCGG